>JAGQTS010000050.1 GCA_020438895.1 Mycobacterium sp. | reverse complement strand
GGGCGACGTCGTGGGTGAGCACGACCCGCGATCCCGCCCCCAGTCGCGACAGTACGGTCAGCAGCACGTTGCGTTCCAGCGATTGAGCTTCGTCGACGATCACGAAGGAGTCGTGCAGCGACCGGCCGCGGATATGAGTCAGCGGAAGCACCTCCAGCATGCCGCGGGATTGCACTTCCTCCAGGACGGCCGGACTGGCGAGGCCTTCCAGAGTATCGAAGACCGCCTGGGCCCACGGGCCCATCTTGTCGCTCTCGCTGCCGGGCAGGTAACCCAACTCCTGGCCGCCGACGGCGTACAGCGGCCGGAACACCACGACTTTGCGGTGGCTGCGCCGCTCCAGGACGGCTTCCAGGCCGGCACACAGCGCGAGTGCCGACTTGCCGGTGCCGGCCTTCCCGCCCAGGGAGACGATGCCGACCGACTCGTCGAGCAGCACGTCGATGGCCACCCGCTGTTCGGCCGAGCGGCCGCGCAGTCCGAATACTTCGCGATCGCCGCGAACGAGTTGCACCCGTTTGTCGGCGTTGACCCTGGCCAGTGCGTGCGAGGTACCGCCGAGCAGGCGTACCCCGGTGTGACAGGGCAGGTCGCGGGATTCGGCCAGGTCGATCTCACCCTCGGCGAACAGGGTGCTGATCTCCTCACCGGTGGCCTCGAGTTCGGTCATCCCGGTCCACCCGGAGGTGATCACGTCCTGGGCGTGGTACTCGTCGGCGGGCAGACCGACCGCCCCGGCTTTGACCCGCAGCGGAATGTCCTTGCTGACCAACGTCACCCGCTTGCCTTCCGCGGCGAGGTTGGCCGCGCAGGCCAGGATGCGGGCGTCATTGGTGCCGGTGCGGAATCCCGCGGGAAGCACCGTGGGGTCGCTGTGATTGAGCTCCACGTGCACGGTGCCGCCCTGGTCCCCGACCGGGATCGGCTGATCGAGGCGGCCGTGCTCCACACGCATGTCGTCGAAAAGTCGCAGCGCCTGGCGGGCGAACCAGCCCAGTTCGTGGTGATGGCGTTTGGCTTCCAGTTCGCTGATCACCACCAGCGGGACCACGACCTCGTGCTCGGCGAACCGGGTACACGCCCACGGGTCGGATAACAGCACTGAGGTGTCGAGGACGTAGGTTCTCACGTCGGTCCGGGTATCGGTCACGGGCGCTCCCCTGGGCTCGCTGGCCGTGTTCGGAGCCGAAGGCTCGCCGGCCATCGAAACCGACGCTACCCGTGTCCAGCACCTTGCCGGTGAGGCGCGCCGGGCGACCTCGACGGCCTCAGCGGGTCAGACCGATACCGCCGTGCTGACATAGCGCTTGAGTAGTGCGTTTCCACTCAAACCCCAGGCCTCGATCGCATCGGCAACCACCTGGTCGGCGGTCGCCTGGCTGAAGATGCCGGCGTCGGCGACCGTGCGTAGCTTGCTCTCCCGGTACTCCACGATGTCGCCGCCGACCACGCCGAAGCCGAACGCACGACGGTTGATCGCGCCGACGGTCTGGTCCTCGTGGAGCCCGAGGCAGTGCGCGACGAGATTGTGGAAGAACTCCAGATGCCGTTCCTCGTCGCGGGCGATCCGCGCTACCAGGCCCTTGAGGACCGGTTCGTCGATCCTCGCTTCGAGGTTGCGCAGGTACACCGCATGCGCACGTTCGGTGAGCGCCATGAACACCAGGGTCTCGATCTGGGTGTACTTGTTGGCCAGGTAGCCGCGCATGACGTGGGCGATCCGGGTCTCCTCATCGGCGACCGGGTCGAAGTTGCGGGTGACCACCAGGTACTCGCGGATGGCGATGGCGTGCAGGTTCTCCTCTGCGGTCCACCGGCCCAGCCAGCGGCCCCACTTGTCCTCGAGGATGAAGTGCTCGACGAGCTCGCGGTGGTAGCCGGCGAGGTTGTCCTTGGTGATCAGCAGGACCTCGAGCGCGTCGACGACCTCAGCGGGCAGCGTCGCCTGCGACGGCTCCCAGTCATCTCCGCCGAGGAAGGCGAAATTTCGCCCTTGATCGAAGGGGACGTAGTCGTGGGCATACCACTCATCGGCGGAATCCAGGTATCGGGCCAGATTGTCGGCGACAACCGGCTCGAGCTCAAGGGTCAGCGCATTCGCGACAGGTTTCTGTGCCATGCGGTAACTGTAACCGATGTTAACGGGTGTTTGGAAATCGCCGGTTCGGCGTTTTGCGCTCCGCTACAGGGTCAGTCCGGGGTAGAGCGGATTGGCCTCCAGCAGTTCCGCCGAAGCCGCGCGCACACGGTCCGCGGTCGCCTCGACCAGCGTGTACTTGGCTTTGGACGGACCGTTGGGACCGGCGGACGCGGAGGTGTTCGACAGCACGTCGACGACCAGTTCGGCCACCCGGTCGAACTCGGCAGCACCGAAGCCGCGGGTGGTCAGCGCCGGGGTGCCGAACCGGATACCGCTGGTGTACCACGCCCCGTTGGGGTCGGCCGGGATGGAGTTGCGATTGGTGACGATGCCGGCGTCCAGCAACGCCGCCTCGGCCTGACGGCCCGTCAACCCGAAGGACTGCACGTCGAGCAGCACGATGTGGTTGTCGGTGCCGCCGGTCACCAGGGTCGCACCGCGGCGCAGCAATCCGTTGGCGAACGCCTTGGCGTTGTCGGCGACACGCTGCGCATAGGTCTGGAACGACGGCTGGCGCGCCTCGGCGAAGGCCACCGCCTTGGCGGCCATCACATGGGACAGCGGGCCGCCCAGCACCATCGGGCAGCCCTTGTCGACGGCGTCGGAATATTCCTCGGTGGCCAGCACCAACCCGCCGCGGGGTCCGCGCAGCGACTTGTGCGTCGTGGTGGTGACCACGTGCGCGTGCGGCACCGGATCCTCGTCGCCGGTGAAGACCTTCCCGGCGACCAGACCGGCGAAATGCGCCATGTCCACCATCAGGGTCGCGCCAACCTCGTCGGCGATCTCCCGCATCGTCGCGAAGTTCACCCGTCGCGGATAGGCGGAGTACCCGGCGACCAGGATCAGCGGTTTGAACTCCCGGGCGGCCGCAGCGATGGCGTCATAGTCCAGCAGACCGGTTTTCGGGTCGGTGCCGTAGCTGCGCTGGTGGAACATCTTTCCGGAGATGTTCGGCCGGAACCCGTGGGTGAGGTGACCACCGGCGTCCAGAGACAACCCCATCAGCCGTTGGCTGCCGAGCCTCGCCCGCAGCCTTTCCCACTCCGCCTCGGAGAGGTCGTTGACGTTTTTCACACCGGCGTCACCGAGGGCAGGCGCCTCCACCCGGGTGGCCAGGATCGCCCAGAACGCGACCAGGTTGGCATCGATCCCGGAGTGCGGCTGCACATATGCGTACCGGGCGCCGAACAACTCCCGGGCGTGTTCGGCGGCGATGGCTTCGACGTCGTCGACATTGCGGCAACCGGCATAGAACCGGTGGCCGATGGTGCCCTCGGCGTACTTGTCCGACAGCCAGGTTCCCATCGTCAGCAGCACCGCCGGTGAGGCGTAGTTCTCACTGGCGATCAGCTTCAGTGACTCACGCTGATCGGCGAGTTCGTTGCGGGTGGCCGCCGCGATGCGCGGTTCGACGGTCTCGATGACGCTCAGCGCCGCCCGGTAGGCCTCGCTGGCGGTGGCGGCATAGTCAGCGCCGGGCGCGGTGGTCGCCATGGTCGAGACGGTGGCATCGGGAGTCATGGCCAAAGCCTAATCGGCGCGGCCGAGCGACCGCCCGGCGCTAGCCCGTCCGCAGTGCCGAAGGGATCAACGGCTCATCGAGGAGCCTGCCGAACCGTTCGCTGCGCCCCTGCTCGTCCGGCTGGCGGTCCAGCCAGTCCCGCAGCAGCCGGTAGCCCTCAACATAGGTGCTGGTGTAGGCCCGCCAGAGCGGGGAGCACAAGAACTTCAGCGTCTGCCGGGCGCGGGCATCGTCGATCAGCAGCCAGCGCCGCAGGAACGCGGCCACATCGTCGCTATCTTTGCGCTCGTCATGCAGCATCAGCGCGGCGTCCTGGCGAACCTCCGCCAGCCCGGCCGATGCGGCGGCGACCGCCTCGGCACGCTCACCGTCGAATCGCAGCCCCAGATCGGCGTAAATCTCCTGGGCCCACCGCCCCCACCCGGGGCCGACCGCGGCATGCAGAGCCAGATCCGCCAGGCCCTCGGCCATCAGGCACTGCGGGGTGTTGACCAGGAAGATGGTTTGTTCGCCTTGGCCGAGACCCTCGACAAGACCCACCTCCTTACGGCAGTGCTCGGTGTGGTGCCCGGGATAGGACTCGTGGGCCACCAGTCGCGGCAGGTGGCTCATCGGCTGTCTGAGGTCGGCGTTGACCGCGACCCTGGACCGATAGCCGCCTTCGTAGTAGTTGAACCCCGACCACGGCTTGTCGGTGACCACCTCGTAGACGACGGTCTCCTGTTCGGGCAGCGGGTAGCGGATCCGGACGATGTCGCGCAGCGCACTGGAGAAGGCCCCGATCGCCTCCTCCAGACGTTCGGGGGGGATCTCCTCAGCCTTGCGACGCGCCGCCATCCGGTCGGCCAGCGGGCCCGGCCCGGCCAGTGCCTCGTCGAGCTGAGCATGTGCGGCGCGGTAACGGTCGGTGTCCCCGCGGGTGATCTCGACGTCGAAGTAGGCGCGGACCTCGTCGACGAACCCGATGTCGGCACCGCTGAACTTCCTGGCCGCACAGGCGAGCGCCCGCAGGTGCGCGGCGATGAAATCGGCCCGCTGGTCGGTGAAACCGCCCTCGCGCGGCACCCCGGGCAGCGCGGCCAGCAGCCGCTCGGCCTGCCCGGCCAGGGCCGACGGATCGGGGGCGGGTTCGTCGGAAACGACGCGGCGCAGCTGCGGATCACCGGTGAACGAGTCGACGTAGCCGTCCTCGATACGGTCGAAACGCAACCCGAGCAGGAGGTAGTCGCGGATCAGCAGGTCGTGTTCCACACCCCAACACTAGGACGACCGCAGCACCCGACGCCCCGAGACCGGCTCGCTCACGCCAGCTGCAAGACTGGGCGCATGGCGCGGCTGAGCGAATCAAGCCCGTACGTCGAGTTCGACAGACGCGAATGGCGTTCACTGCGAATGTCGACCCCGCTGAAGCTGACCGCGGAGGAACTCGTCGGGCTGCGCGGTCTCGGCGAGCAGATCGACCTGCTGGAGGTCGAGGAGGTCTACCTGCCGCTGGCAAGGTTGATCAACCTGCAGGTGGCCGCGCGGCAGGGTCTTTTCGCCGCGACCGCCGAGTTCCTCGGCGAGCCCACCCAGAATCCGGACCGGCCGGTGCCGTTCATCATCGGGGTCGCGGGCAGTGTGGCGGTCGGCAAGTCGACAACCGCCCGCGTGCTGCAGGCCCTCCTGTCACGGTGGGAGGACCATCGCCGCGTCGATCTGGTGACCACCGACGGCTTCCTGTATCCCAACGCCGAGCTGACACGACGAAACCTGATGCACCGCAAGGGTTTCCCGGAATCGTACGACCGCCGGGCGCTGATGCGCTTCGTCACGGCGGTGAAGTCCGGCTCAGACTCGGTATGCGCACCGGTCTACTCGCATCTGATCTACGACATCGTTCCGGGCGACCGGCACGTCGTCACTCATCCGGACATCCTGATTCTCGAAGGCCTCAATGTCTTGCAGACCGGTACCCGGCTGATGGTGTCGGATCTGTTCGACTTCTCGGTGTACGTCGACGCCCGGATCGAGGACATCGAGACCTGGTACGTCGAGCGGTTCCTGGCGATGCGGGCCGGCGCCTTCGCCGACCCGGCGTCGCATTTCCACCACTATTCCGGGCTGACCGATCAGCAGGCGGTGGCCGCCGCCCGCGACATCTGGCACTCCATCAACCGCCCCAACCTGATCGAGAACATCCTGCCGACCCGGCCGCGGGCCACTCTCGTGTTGCGCAAGGACGCCGACCACTCGATCAACCGGTTGCGACTGCGCAAGCTCTGAGTCGCACCGGTTCGCCGCCCCGCACCGGCACCGTCGACTCGTCAACCATTGGGGGTGGCGAATACGAACAGCGCCATGAACGCCAAGTTGATGAAGTAGGCCGCTTCCACCAGGCCCACGGTGATGAAGAACGGCGTGAACAGCCGCCCCTGCGCCTCGGGCTGACGGGCGATCCCGGAGATCAGGGCGTTGCCCGCGATCCCGTCTCCGATGCCGGCGCCGATGGCACCGCCCCCCAGGATCAGTCCCCCACCGATCAGTGCGCCGGCGGCAATCACGGGATCCATGTTGTGCTCCCTTCTTCGTTATCGGGTCGTCAGACCTGCGCGGACATCCGGCGGACACCGCGGTATTGCGCGGCCGCGATCACCCCGGTGTACGCGCCGACGGCGAGCACCGAGACCACACCCGCCGCCGTCAGCGGCGGTGCCGCCACAGCGGCAACCACAACCGCAACCACGGTGAACGCGGCGTTCCCCGCGGCCAACGTGACACCGCCGGGCCGGACGTTGGCCGCCCGGGCCAACGCCAGGAATGTCGCACCACAGAGCGCAAACCCCGCTCCCACTGCGGCGGTGACGGCGGTGGACATTCCGGTGGCCGCCGATACCGGGCCGGCGGCGCCGAGGATCGCGACCCCGGCGGCCGTGCTCAGGGCACCGTCGACGCGGATTGCCCGCCGCAACGGGACGTCCGAGGCTTCGATGGGCGGGGCGGTGGTCGTCATGAGGATCTCCTGGGCTCGAACGGACGTGACACCATCAACCCTGCGGACAACCGGCTGCCAGATCGACGCCGACTACTGCCAACTGCTGCCAACCACCGCCTGATCACGCAGTTCAGCGGCGATCAGGCGGGCGGCGGCGTTCTGCCAGTTGTGCAGCGATCGCTGCGGCACCTCGGTCACCAGCCACTGCCAGGCCCGTCGGGCGACCGGATCCAGACCGGCGGCGGTCGCATTCTGGGCGTAGGCGCGCACTCCGGCGACATACGGGAAATACAGGGCGTTGTAGTAGCGCCACTGTTCGGTGGTCCCGAACTCCCCGTCGTCGCGGGGCTTGAGTCGGTCGATCTGCTCGGCCAGGAGGGCACGCAGTTCGGTGGCTCGCTCCAGCGGCTGGTCGGGGGCATCGCGGGCCGCCAACCGGGCACCGATCGCCGGCAGGCCGGTCAGCGGACTGGCGACCAGCTTCGCGAGATCCCCGTAGTGGCTCAGGGCGCGACGGGTCAGCCGGGCGAAGGTCTCGTCGTCAAGGCCGTCCAGTGGGTTCTGCGCACGGGTCGGCAACGCCGCCTCGACGTTGCGCAGCGTCGCGCGTTCGGCCCGCAGGACTGGCAGCCGGGCGAACGCCACCCGGTCAAGGATGCCCGCGAGCGGATCGGCCAGCACGGTGATCGCGATCGCCACGGCAAGGGTGGTGAACAGCAGCACCGTCAGGGTGCCGCGTCCGTATTGACCCAGGACCGCCAGGCCGATCAGCAGTTGCCCGCCGAAGATGACGACGACGACGGCGGTACCGAGAAACGACCGAGCCATGGCAGCGCGCAAGGCCTGACCTTCGTCGAATGCGTCCCACAGCGCCACCGCGATTCCCAGCAGCACAATGTCGAACCCGGTGGCCGCCAACGCGATCCAGCTCGGCACCAAGCCCAGCGGGATGACGATGATCGCATTGCCCAACGCGAAGAACAACGTCGCCACGACGACCACGCCGGCCACCCGTCGAGGCTGTCCGGCCCGGCGCGCAGCAATGATCAGGGCGGCCAGAGTGGAGGTGGAGATGACGGCGAACATCAGCCAGTGGCCGGCGCGCAGCGGGGCGTCCACACCGCCGGCCCAGGCCGCACCGAGCACCGCCGCCGCCGCCACCGCAGCGGTGAGCGCCGCCTCGCGACCGCGGCCGCGACCGGCGTCGCCGGGCCGCGCCAACTCGAGCAGCACCGCGAACCAGGCGACCCCGGGCAGCGCGACGAGATAGATCTCAGCGCTGCTGAGCACTCCGTCCGGAGCCGGGCCGACGACTCGCACGGCATCGAGGGCGACGACGATGGCGAACCCGCACAATCCGATCGCCGCGAACACCAACGCCGGCTTCCGCGGGTCCCGCGACGCCAGGTACAGGCCCATCCACCAGCTCACGGCGAAGACCACCGCGGACAGCGCGGCCACGTGGCTAGACCCCGTAGCGCCGGTGCCGGCGGCTGTAGTCGCGCAGCGCGCGCAGGAAGTCCACCCGCCGGAATGCCGGCCAGTGCGCCTCGGTGAACCACATCTCCGAATACGCGCTCTGCCACAGCAGGAATCCGCTGAGACGCTGCTCACCCGATGTCCGGATGACCAGATCGGGGTCGGGTTGGCCGGAGGTGTAGAGGTTCTCGGAAATCCCGTCGATGGTCACCGCCTCGACCATCTGCTCCGCGGTGGCGCCGTTGGCCAACTGCTTGCTCAGCAGGGTGCGCACCGCGTCGACGATCTCCTGCCGCCCGCCATAGGCGACGGCGACGTTGACGTGAAATGCGGCGTTGACCGCCGCGGGTGCCGTGCTGTCGACTGCGTCCCGCAATCGCCGGGCCGTCTCGTCGCCGAGCAGTTCGAGGTCTCCGACGGTCCGCACGCTCCACCGGTTGGCCGGTGCGCAGATTTCTTCGACCACTTCGGTGATGATGTCGATCAGACAGGACAGTTCGGCCGGATGCCGCCGCAGGTTCTCCGTCGAGAGCAGGTAGACCGTGGCCATCTCGATGCCGGACTCAGCGCACCAACGCAGCATCTCGGCGATCCGGTCCGCACCGACCCGGTAGCCGTAGCTGACATCGGAGTGACCGGCATCACGAGCCCACCGCCGGTTACCGTCACACAGGACGGCGATGTGGCGGGGAAGTGTGGATTTCGCCTGCGCCAACTCGTGCCGCAAGCGCATCTCGTAGAGCCGGTAGGCCGGCTCCTTGAGTCGTTGCGGAATGATCTCCACGGCTAATCAGACTACTGTGGCGGACGTCCGTCACGCCCCGAACCGGGGCCACTGCCCCGCGGCGGCACCGTTCCACGTTTTTCATGTCCGACCGCGCAACTCCACGATGTGTGCAAAGCGAGGCGATATGTCGACTGAGGTCACGCCACCGGCCCAGACGGCCGACGGCTCCGCCGAGGACTTCCCGGAGGCGGTAGTCGACGGTGTCGCCCAGTTCCTCGGCAAGCCCCGGGCTCGGGGCTGGATCCACGTCTACGCCGCCGTCATCGCGACGATCGCCGGCGCCGCGCTGGTATCGGTGTCCTGGGCGGTCGATTCCACCCGCGCCGGGATCGCAACCCTGATCTACACGTTGACCATCGTGGCGATGTTCACCGTCAGCGGCACCTATCACCGGGTGCACTGGCAGTCGGCACGGGCACGCACCTGGATGAAGCGGCTGGACCACTCGATGATCTTCGTGTTCATCGCCGGCAGTTACACCCCGTTCGCGCTCCTCGCGCTGCCCGAACGCAGCGGGTGGACGCTGTTGTGGATCGTCTGGGGCGGCGCGCTGGCCGGGGTGCTGCTCAAGATGTGCTGGCCCTCCGCCCCGCGCTGGGTGGGCGTTCCGCTCTACCTCCTGCTGGGTTGGGTGGCGGCGTGGTTCATCGGCCCCATCCTCGATGGCGCCGGAGTGACCGCGGTGGTGCTGTTGATCGTCGGTGGGGCGCTCTACAGCGTGGGCGGGGTGCTCTACGGACTCAAATGGCCCAACCCGTGGCCGCAGACGTTCGGCCATCACGAGTTCTTCCACGCGTGCACGGCAGTGGCGGCCACCTGCCACTACATCGCGATGTGGTTCGCGGTGTTCTGAACGGCCTAGACGGGTGTGACGTCGCCCGGGGACCAATAGGCCTTCATCGAGGAGATCCTGCCCTCCCTGTCGAACACCATCACGTCGATCGGCTCGATGCGGATGCGGTGCTCCCCGTTGCCCACCGTGATCGCGAACATGAACGCCGCCTCGTGTCCGGCCACCCGCAACGTGAGCAGTTCGGTTGCCCGTTCGGAGCTTTCGATGTTCTTGTAGAACCCGCGGATGGCGTTGCGGCCGATGTGCGCCTCCCCTCCGACCGGGTCTTGAACCGTGGCGTCGTCGGCGAACAACTCGGCGATCTCCTCGGCGGTCCCGTTCGCCACCAAGTCGAGATAGCGGTTGACGACGCGGGTGATCTCCTCGGGACTGACCATGCCCGCCACGCTACCCGGGCACCCCCAGCGCGGCCGCGAGTTGTTCGACACCGGTGACCGGCAGGTCGCACACCCGGCCACGGCAGATGTAGGCCGCCTCCGCACCGCCCACCGGACCACGTTCCTGCAGCAGTGGCATCGAGTCAGCGGGACCGCCGACCACCACGGCCCCGCCCGGGGCGATCCGGCGGGCCGCGGCCAGCAACGCCGAGTGCGGGTCCGCTGTCGAGACCGCCACCTGCAGTGGTCCCCGGACCGCGGCCTCGGCCACGGTCAACCAGTGCCCCGATGAACGGGGTGCCCGGGCCAGCAGAACCGAATGCGCCAACAGGGTCTCCGCGGCAGCGTCCGCGTAGCGGCCGCTGCGCTCGGGCCCCACCAGGTGGGCGGCCGTCAGCAGGGCTTCGGCGATCAGCGAGGCACCCGCCGGCGTGGCGCCGTCGACCGGATCAGCCGGACGGACCATCAGCGTTTCGGCGTCATCGGCGGTGTCGAACCAGCGTCCGGGGCGGTCCGGGTCGGCGAAATGGCGCAACGCGAGGTCGATCATCTCAGTGGCAGCATCCAACCAGGCCGCAGCGCCGGTCAGTTGGTGCAGTACGAGCACACCGGTCGCCAGTGCGGCGTGATCCTCCAGGATCGCCGCGCTGTCCCCCACCTGCCCGCCCAGGCTGGTCCGACGCAGCCGCCCGTCGACGAGGTGAAGCCCCAGGAGGGCGGTTGCGCACCGTTCGGCGGAAACCAGCAGCAGCGGGTCGTCCAGCGCGACGCTGGCCTCGGCCAGAGCGGTGATGGCCAGCCCGTTCCAGGCGGTGACGACCTTCTCGTCTCGCGGCGGCTGGGGCCGGGCCCGCCGCACCGCCAGCAGGCGGCCGCGTACCCGGGTGAACCGCTCTAGCTGATCACGATGCGGGTCGCGGTCGGCGGCCAGTTGCAGAACGGATGCGCCATGCTCGAAGGTGCCGCCCGCTGTGACACCGAATACCGTTGCCGCCCAATCACCGTCGTCATCACCGAGAGCTCCGCGAAGTTCCGCGCGGGTCCAGACATAGGTCGAGCCCTCCACCCCGGCTGCGTCGGCATCCAACGACGAGGCGAACATGCCCCCGACACCCAGGTCATCGATCAGGAAGGCGGCCGTTTCCGCGGCCACCCGCCGGGCCAGCGGATCACCCGTGCGCCGCGCCAAGTGCGCGTAGACCCGCAGCAGCAGTGCGTTGTCGTAGAGCATCTTCT
>JAGQTS010000049.1 GCA_020438895.1 Mycobacterium sp. | reverse complement strand
GCATTCGGCAGACGTAAGAAAGACCAGAAGCCGGCTGACGAGGCGCGGGCGAAAACCAGCGACACGGCCGAGGGTGCCGGTCCGGTGGACGCCGCGGCGCCCCCGACGGCGACGCCTGCGATCCAGGGTGCGCAGCCCGAATCGGTCGAGGTGGACGATTCCGATGAGGGCCCCTTCGACATCGAGGACTTCGACAACCCCGAGGATGCCCTCGTCGCGCGGCTCGACCTCGGGTCGGTGCTGATCCCGATGCCGGCCGGCGGCCAGGTCCAGGTCGAACTCAGCCAGACCGGGGTCCCGAGCGCCATCTGGGTGGTCACCCCCAACGGCCGGTTCACCATCGCCGCGTATGCGGCGCCGAAGTCAGCAGGTCAATGGCGCGAAGTGGCCGCCGAACTCGCCGAGGCGCTGCGCAAGGACAACGCCTCGGTGTCCATCCAGGACGGCCGGTGGGGCAGGGAGGTGGTTGGTTCCGGCGCCGGTGTTGTTCGGTTCATCGGCATCGACGGCTACCGGTGGATGATCCGCTGCGTGGTCAACGGCAACCCGGACTCGATGGAGGCGCTGGCCGCCGAAGCCCGGGCAGCGCTCGCCGACACCGTCGTTCGCCGCGGTGACACCCCGATGCCCGCGCGGACGCCGCTTCCGGTTCAACTACCCGAGCAACTGGCCGCTCAATTGCGGGCGGCGGCCGCCCAGCAGGCCCAGCAGGCCCAGCAGGCCATGCTGGCCGCGCAGCAGGCCGCCCTCCGTGCACAACAGCACCAGCCCCCACAGCCGCACGGGCAACCTCAGCCCTCCGAGACTGACGAGCGGCGCAGCGCGGCCGGGTCGGCCATGCAGCAGCTGCGGGGGACTGGCAGCGGCGGCTGAGGCGACGGTCAATCCGGTCAGCACACCGGGCGCGGTTTCACGGCAAGAGCGTCGATGAAGGCCTCCACACAGGCCGTACCCAGTACCTCGGGATCAGGGCCGAAACGATCCAGTCGTACGGTTCGCAGCACTGCCCGGGGTGCCGCACGAGCCCATTCGGTGGCCACAGACACGGGGTGAATCAGGTCATCGGGTGCGCCCACGACACCCATCGGCGACTGCATGTGTTCCAGCTCTCGGGTCGTCGGCGCAGTGCAGGCGGCTGCGGCGTCGAGCGCGTGCGGGAGGTCGGGCCACTGCCGCCGCCACGATCTGCTCAGTTCATCGGCCAGCCAGCCCGGACTGGATCGACGCAGTTGCGCGGTGACCGCAGCCAGCCCCGTCCGGCGCAGCTCAGCGGCCGTGTAGGTGGCTGAGACGGCGGCCGGCGCCGCGCCGGGCGCACCGGTCCAGGGCGGCAATGCCGCGATTACCCCGACTGCGCGGTCGGGATTGGCCAGTGCCCACCTGGCGGCGACCACAGCGCCCAGCGAAACCCCACCAACGATGATCCCTCGATCGGCCGCGGCCTCGGACATTGCGTCGAGGTAGCCGGCCACGAGATCACGGGGCCGCGGCCGTATCGGAGCGGCGATCGCGCCGACCCGGCCCAGCGGTTCGGTGAATGCCCGCTGCAGGTAGTCCTCATCTGAACCGGTCCCGGGAAGCAGGACGGTCACCACACCGGGCAGTGATACCGACACCAGATGATGGTGCCCGACGCGCGGACTGGTCAGGGGTAGATGGGCATGCCTCGTGGCGCGGCGGATGCGCAAGGTCTACCGTGGCGGTGCACGATGTACCGACTTCAGGAGAGCCATGCCCCCGGCTGAAGGTTTTGCCCGCCGTCTCACTCGTCGGCGTACCGAGAGCCCCGAGCAGCGTGCAGCCGAGGAATGTAGCGGTGACACCGCCGCTCAGCGGGCGGTCGACTGCCATCGCGGGCAGGAGGTGACCATGGTGGGCGAGTTGCGCAGCGTGGACACCAACGCCAAGGGCTGCGGTTGCGGTGTCCGGGCGGAGTTCTTCGACGGCACCGAGATGGTGACGCTGGTGTGGATGGGCCAGCGCCGCATTCCGGGCATCGAGTGTGGAAGGACGCTGCGGGTACGCGGTCGGCTGGGGATGCTCGACAACGGCAGCAAGGCGATCTACAACCCGCATTACGAGATCCAGCGTTGACCGAGGCCGACACCGGGACGGACCACGACGGTCCTCCCGAGGCTGCCCGCACTCCCGCCCAAGCGCTGCTTGGCCAGATGGGTGGCGTCAGCGGCCTGATCTACTCCGCTCTGCCGGTGGCGGTCCTGGTTCCGGTCAACACCGCATTCGGCCTGCTGCCGGCGATCTTCTCCGCTCTGGCCGCCGCCGCGGCGGTTCTGGTGTGGCGGTTGTTGCGCAAGGATTCCGTCCAGCCAGCGATTGCCGGCTTCGTCGGCGTTGGCATCAGCGCGCTGATCGCCTGGTGGATGGGTGAGTCCAAGGGCTACTTTCTGCTGGGCATCTGGACGTCGCTGTTCTGGGCGGTGGTGTTCACGGTGTCGGTGGTTATCCGCCGTCCCGCAGTGGGTTTCGTGTGGAGCTGGATCAACGGCCACGATCGGGCCTGGCGGACGTCCCGCCGGGCCGTGCTCGCCTTCGACCTGGCCACCCTCACCTGGGTGCTGGTCTTCGGTGCCCGCTTCGTGGTGCAGCACCACCTTTACGACGCCGACAAGACCGGCTGGCTGGGCGTCGCCCGGATCGCCATGGGGTGGCCGCTGGCCGCCGTGGGGGCGCTGGTGACCTATCTGGCGATCCGGGCGGCCCAGCGTGCCCTCCGCCCACACGAGCGGACCTGAGGAGTCTCGGGACCTCGACGGGCGCCTGGCGGCCGCTGCAGGGATCGGGGCCTTGTCTGTCGAGCGGTCAGGGCGACTCGCCGTGCAACAGCAGCCTGCGCAACTCGGTTTCCACATCCGGGGACGACACGAAGAGCAACTCGTCGCCGCCTTCGAGGGGCTGGTCGGGTTCGGGCACGATCACCCGCTGTCCGCGCAGAATGGTCACCAGCGCGGCGTCTCGGGGAAGCGCGAGTTTTCGAACCGGTCGACCACCCCACAGGGTGTCGTCGGGAAGGGTGACCTCCACCAGATTCGCGTTGCCCTTGCGGAATTCCATCAGCCGGACCACGTCGCCCACCGCGAACGCCTCTTCGACGAGGGAAGCCAGCATCCGCGGCGTGGACACCGCGACGTCGACACCCCAGTTGCTGTCGAATAACCACTCGTTTCGAGGGTCGTTGACCCGGGCCACCACCCGCGGCACCGCGAACTCGGTCTTGGCGAGCAGGGACAGCACCACGTTGGCCTTGTCGTCGCCGGTCGCGGCGATCACCACGTCGAACTCCTCGAGACGGGCGTCCTCCAGCAGGCTCAACTCACAAGCGTCACCCAGGCGCCAGTCCGCCGCGGGGATCGAGTCCGGGTCGTAGTGGCCGGTGTTGCGCTCGATCAGCGTCACGTTGTGGGAGTTCTGCACCAGTTCGCGGGCGATGGAGCGGCCGACCGCCCCTGCCCCGGCGATGGCCACCTTCATTCGCCGGTCCCTTCGGTAGGTGGCTGGGCTGCAATCGCCAAGGCTTCGCCGGCACGCCCGGACACAGCCGCGAGGTAGACCTGATCACCAGCTTGGATCACGGTCCTGGGATCGGGCAGCACACCCGTACCGAAGCGGATGAGGAATGCCACCCGCCCGCCGGTGGCTGTCTCGAGATCAGTGACCCGATGACCGACCCAGTTCTCGTTGAGATCGAGTTCGCCGACGGCAACGGTTCCGGTCGGATCCCGCCAGCGGACGGTCTCCGTCTCACGCACCAACGTGTTCAGCAATCGGTCGGTGGTCCACGGCACCGTCGCAACGGTGGGGATTCCCAGCCGTTCGTAGACCGCGGCGCGTTTCGCGTCGTAGATCCGTGCCACCACGCGCGACACGCCGAAATTCTCCCGGGCGACCCGGGCGGAGATGATGTTCGAGTTGTCCCCGGACGACACCGCCGCGAAGGCGTCGGTCCGGTCGATGCCCGCCTGCAGCAGCACGTCGCGGTCGAACCCCATGCCGAGGATCTTCTCGCCCTCGAACTCCGGGGACAACCGGTTGAAGGCGGTGGGATCCCGGTCGATGATCGCGACCTCGTGTCCGATCCGGCACAGGGCGTCGGCAAGAGAGGCGCCGACCCGGCCGCAGCCCATCACCACAATCCGCACCAGAAAGTCCTCTCGGCCGTACCAGCGCCGACCCGTACCGGTCTCGGGGTCACGCTACCGTCAGACCCGGGAAGGCTTAACCTTGGCTACCGTGCCCAAGCTATCGTCCGGCCTGCGCAGGGTGCTGCTTGGACAGCCGTTTCGCAGCGACAAACTGGCGCACACGCTGTTGCCCAAACGGATAGCGTTACCGGTCTTCGCCTCCGATGCCATGTCATCGGTGGCGTACGCCCCCGAAGAGGTCTTCCTCGTGCTCTCGGTGGCGGGCCTGTCGGCCTACGCGATGGCGCCGTGGATCGGCGTGGCGGTCGGTCTGGTGATGCTGGTGGTCGTCGCCTCCTACCGGCAGAACGTCCATGCCTACCCCTCCGGGGGCGGCGACTACGAGGTGGTCACCACCAATCTCGGGCCCACCGCGGGGCTCACGGTGGCCAGCGCGCTTCTCGTCGACTACGTGCTGACGGTGGCGGTGTCGATGGCCTCGGCGATGTCGAACATCGGCTCGGCGGTGCCCTTCGTCGCCCATCACAAGGTGTTGTTCGCGGTATCCGCGATCCTGATTCTGACGGCGATCAACCTGCGTGGGATCCGGGAGTCCGGTACGGCTTTCGCCATCCCGACCTACGCCTTCATCGCGGGCATGTTCATCATGCTGGGCTGGGGTTTCTTCCAGATTCACGTCCTGGGTCACGACCTGCGCGCGGAGTCGGCCGGGTTCGAGCTGCAGGGAGAGCACGGCGACGTCATGAGTCTGGCGCTGGTGTTCTTGGTGGCGCGGGCGTTCTCGTCCGGCTGCGCGGCGTTGACCGGCGTGGAGGCGATCAGCAACGGAGTGCCGGCCTTCCGAAAACCCAAGTCGCGCAATGCCGCTACCACGTTGCTGATGCTCGGCGGCATTGCGGTCACTCTGTTCCTCGGCATGATCCTGCTGGCGATGGACACCGGCGTGAAGATCGCCGAGCGGCCGTCGGAGCAGCTCGTCGGCGCCCCGGCGGACTACCACCAGAAGACCATGGTGGCGCAGCTCGCCGACGCGGTGTTCCACGGCTTCCCGGTGGGTCTCTACCTGATCGCCGGGGTCACCGCGCTGATCCTTGTCCTGGCCGCGAATACCGCGTTCAACGGCTTCCCGGTGCTCGGATCGATCCTGGCCCAGGACCGTTTCCTGCCCCGACAGTTGCACACCCGCGGTGACCGGCTGGCCTTCTCCAACGGCATCCTGTTCCTGGCGTTCGCCGCGATCGCCTTCATCGTCGCCTTCCGCGCCGAGGTCACGCAGCTGATCCAGCTCTACATCGTCGGGGTGTTCGTCTCCTTCACGCTCAGCCAGATCGGCATGGTGCGCCACTGGAACCGCTTGCTGAGCAGTGAGAACGACCCGCTCGAGCGTCGCCGGATGATGCGCTCCCGCGCCATCAACACCATCGGGTTCATTGCCACCGGGTCGGTGCTCATCGTCGTTCTGGTCACGAAGTTCCTGGCCGGGGCGTGGATCGCCATCGTGGCGATGGGGGGGTTGTTCGTCGTGATGAAGGCGATTCAACGGCACTACGACACGGTGTCCCGAGAACTCACCCCTGACGAGGAGCAGCGGGGCGCCATCGTGCTGCCCTCCCGCAATCACGCGGTGGTGCTGGTCTCCAACATGCAGTTGCCCACGCTGCGGGCGCTGTCCTATGCCCGGGCGACCCGGCCGGACACGCTGGAGGCGCTGACGGTCAACGTCGACGATCTCGAGACCCGCAGACTCACCCTGGCCTGGGAGGACAGTGATATCTCGGTGCCTCTGAAAGTGGTGTCCTCGCCGTACCGTGAGGTGACGGGGCCGGTGCTGGACTACGTCAGGAGGATCAGCAAGGAAGCCCCCCGGACGGTGGTGACGGTGTTCATCCCCGAGTACGTCGTCGGACACTGGTGGGAGGGGCTGTTGCACAACCAGAGCGCGCTGCGGCTCAAGACCCGGTTGTTGTTCATGCCGAACGTGATGGTCACCTCGGTGCCCTGGCAGTTGAACTCATCCGACCGGGTCAAGCAGCCCGAACAGCAAAGTGCCCCCGGCGACGTTCGTCGGGGTTTCGCCGAATGACGGCCGGGCGGTGACCGCTCCGCTGGAGCTCGAACTTGTCGCAGGTGCGGCTGCCAACGGCGGCAGTTGTGTGGCGCGCCACGAGGGCCGCGTCGTCTTCGTGCGTTACGCACTGCCCGGGGAGCGGGTCCGGGCCCGGGTGACCGCCGAGAAGGGGTCCTATTGGCATGCCGAGGCGTTCGAGGTGCTGGATCCCTCCCCGGACCGGGTTCCGTCGATGTGTCCGATTGCCGGGGTGGCCGGTGCCGGGTGCTGCGACTTCGCCTTCGTGGACCGGGCGGCAGGGTTGGCGATCAAGGGGCAGGTCGTCGCCAATCAGCTTGCCCGCCTGGGGGACTACCGCTGGGAGGGCGTCGCCGAACCGGTCGGCGCGGGGGAGTCGCGGGGTTGGCGAACCCGGGTGCGGTTGGGCACCGACGCCGGGGGGCGGGCCGGTTTCCATCGGTACCACAGTGCGGACCTGGTCACCGACCTGCGATGCGCCCAGTTGCCCGACGGCATGCTGGCCGGTGTCGAGCATCGGCGCTGGACCAGCGGCGAGCAGGTGTACGTCGCCCTTGACGACGACGGTGGCCGCCATGTGGGCGTGAAGTCGGCCGACCGGCGCGGGATGGTGACGGTCGAAGGCTCCGGCGAGGTGCTGCAACGGGTGGGAACGCGGGAGTGGCGGCTGCCGGTCGACGCATTCTGGCAGTCCCATCGGCACGCCGCGGCCACCTACAGCGCGTTGGTACGGCAGTGGGCCGGCGACCTGCCCGGTGCCCGGGCCTGGGATCTCTACGGCGGAGCAGGCGTGTTGGCGGCGACGCTGGCCGACGCGGTCGGGGAACGCGGCCGGGTGCTCACGGTGGACACCTCGCGGGCCGCCTCCGCCGCAGCCCGGGTGGCGCTGGCCGACCTGGCCGCAGTCCGGGTGATGACCGGATCGGTGCGGGCGGTGCTGGCAGATCAGCGCCGCCCCGCCGGCATAGCGGTGCTGGACCCGCCTCGCGCCGGCGCAGGCAAGGCCGTTGTCGATCTCATCGCCTCGGCCGGGACGCCACGGGTCATCCACATCGGCTGCGAGGCCGCCGCGTTCGCCCGTGACGTCGGCCTGTACCGGTCCCGCGGTTACCGGGTGGAGCAGATCAGGGTGTTCGACGCCTTCCCGCTCACCCACCACGTGGAGTGCGCCGCGCTGCTCATCCGGTGAAAGGCAGCTAGAAGGCCGGCAAAAGGGTTTGTAGGATGTCGAAAAGGCGTGCCGGGAAGTCTGGTCGGCAGCGATCCACTGAACCGTCGACCGCTGAGGTGAAGCACGTGAGCCAGCCAGATCCGCCGAACAGGAACTCCGCCCGTTCGCTGCTCACCTTGCCCGCTCGCCTGTTCACCCGCGGTTCATGGTCGGAATCCAGCCGCATCACGACGATCCTGCGCAAGGAGACGATCGGTGGGGCGGTGCTGCTGGGCGCCGCCGCACTTGCGCTCATCTGGGCGAACTCGCCCTGGTCGGAGTCCTATCACGCGCTACGCGACCTCAAGGTGGGCAGCGACGACTTCGGTCTGCACCTGCGGCTGTCACTGGGAGGCTGGGCGGCCGACGGCTTGTTGGCGATCTTCTTCTTCGTCGTCGGCCTGGAACTCAAGCGTGAGTTCGTTGCCGGTGATCTGCGCGACCCCGGTCGTGCCGCGCTGCCGATCGCGGCGGCGGTCGGGGGCATGGTGGTGCCCGCAGCGATCTTCGTGGCGTTCACTGCCGGAGTCGGCGATGGTGCGCTACGGGGCTGGGCGATCCCCACGGCAACCGACATCGCGTTCGCGGTCGCGGTGCTCGCCGTCATATCCACCCACCTGCCGACGGCGTTGCGGACATTCCTGCTGACGCTGGCGGTGGTCGACGACCTGCTGGCGATCACGGTGATCGCGCTGTTCTACACGGCGAAGATCAACGGGATCGCGTTGCTGCTCGCGATGGTCCCGTTGGGGATTTTCGCACTTCTGGTGCAGCGCCACGTTCGCTCACTGTGGCTGCTGCTGCCGTTGGCGGCGGCGACCTGGGCGCTGGTCCACGAGTCCGGGGTGCACGCCACCGTCGCCGGAGTGCTGCTGGGCTTCACGGTGCCGGTGATACGGCGTGATGGTGAGTCAGGGCCAGGCCTGGCGGAGCATTTCGAGCACATCGCACGGCCGATTTCAGCGGGCTTCGCCATCCCGGTGTTCGCCTTCTTCGCCGCCGGGGTGACCATCGGCGGCTATGACGGATTGGTGACAGCGCTCAGCGACCCGATCGCTATGGGCATCGTGTCCGGACTCGTGGTCGGCAAGGCCGTCGGCATCTTCGGCACCACCCGGATGCTGGCCGCGTTCACCCGCGCATCCCTCGACACCGCACTGCGCTGGATCGACGTCCTGGGGGTGTCGATGCTGGCCGGTATCGGATTCACCGTATCCCTGCTGATCGGCGAATTAGCGTATGGAACGGGCTCGCACCGCGAGGACGTGGTCAAGGTCGGCGTGCTTGCCGGTTCTTTGCTGGCGGCGTTCCTTGCCGGGATTCTGCTGCGCATCCGCAACCGCCACTACCGGGCGATCTGCACGGCTGAGAGCGCCGATTCCGACCACGACGGCGTGCCCGACGTCTATCAGTCGGCCGAGTCGACCACGAACCCCACAAGGGGTGACGCTGCGTAGACTGGGCCAATGCTCGAACAGGTCCGCGGCCCCGCCGATCTGCAGCGCCTGTCCCAGGATCAGCTGACCGAACTGGCCGTCGAAATCCGGCAGTTCCTGATCCACAAGGTCGCTGCGTCTGGGGGGCACCTGGGTCCCAACCTCGGTGTTGTCGAACTCACGCTGGCGCTGCACCGGGTCTTCGACTCGCCGCACGACCCGATCATCTTCGACACCGGCCATCAGGCCTATGTCCACAAGATGCTGACCGGGCGCTGGGCGGACTTCGACACGTTGCGGAGCAAAGGCGGTCTGTCGGGATATCCGTCCCGGGCGGAAAGCGAGCACGACTGGGTGGAGTCCAGCCACGCCTCGTCGGCGTTGTCCTACGCCGACGGTATGGCGAAAGCCTTCGAACTGACCGGGCAGCGCAATCGCCACGTGGTCGCCATCGTCGGCGACGGGGCGCTCACCGGCGGAATGTGCTGGGAAGCGCTGAACAACATCGCCGCCGCGAAGCGGCCCGTCGTGATCGTGGTCAACGACAACGGACGCAGTTACGCGCCCACCATCGGAGGCCTGGCCGAGCACCTGGCCGGGCTGCGATTGCAGCCCGCCTACGAGCGGATGCTGGAGCGTGGCCGCAGTGCGGTGCGGGGCATACCGCTGATCGGCGAGGTCTGCTTCCAGGCCATGCACGGGGTGAAGGTCGGCATCAAGGACGCCGTTTCCCCGCAGACGATGTTCACCGACCTGGGGCTGAAGTACGTCGGTCCCATCGACGGCCACGACGAACACGCGGTGGAGAACGCACTGCGGCACGCCCGTGGCTACAAGCGCCCGGTGATCGTGCACGTGGTCACCCGTAAGGGCATGGGCTACGCGCCCGCGGAGAACGATGTCGCCGAGCAGATGCACGCCTGCGGGGTGATCGACCCGTACACCGGTCTGTCCGCCAAGGAGTCGGCTCCGGGTTGGACATCGGTATTCTCCGAATCCCTGATCGGCTATGCCGCAAAACGCCGCGATGTCGTGGCCATCACCGCCGCCATGCCCGGCCCGACCGGACTGGCGGCGTTCGGCGAGCGCTACCCCGACCGCCTTTTCGACGTGGGGATCGCCGAGCAGCACGCGGTGACCTCCGCCGCAGGACTGGCGATGGGTGGACTGCACCCGGTGGTGGCGGTCTACTCGACATTCCTCAACCGGGCCTTCGACCAGGTCATGATGGATGTCGCCTTGCACAAGCTGCCGGTCACCGTGGTTCTCGACCGGGCCGGGATCACCGGAAATGACGGCGCCAGCCACAACGGGATGTGGGATCTGTCGATCCTCGGCATCGTGCCGGGCATGCGCGTCGCTGCGCCGCGTGACGGTGCGCGGTTGCGCGAGGAACTCGGCGAAGCGCTCGACACCAAAGACGGGCCGACGGCGCTGCGCTTTCCGAAAGGCGAAGTAGGCGAGGACATTCCGGCGCTGGAGCGGGTCGGCGGCATAGACGTGCTGGCGCACCCGGCCGCGGGCCTGGGCCACGATGTGTTGCTGGTGGCGGTGGGGGCCTTTGCGTCGATGGCACTGAAGGTCGCCGAACGCCTGCGCACTCAGGGAATCGGGGTCACGGTCGTAGACCCCCGATGGGTGCTGCCGGTGCCGCGGGCGCTGGCAGCGCTGGCGCGGCTGCACAAGTTGGTGGTGACCGTCGAGGACAACGGGCTCAGTGGCGGCGCCGGTTCCGCGGTGTCGGCCGCCCTGCGGGCAGATGACATCGACACACCGTGTCGGGACGTCGGGGTTCCCCAGCAGTTCCTCGATCACGCCTCCCGCGGCGAGGTGCTGGCCGACGCCGGTCTCACCGACCGCCACATCGCCCGTCAGATCACCGGCTGGGTGGCCGCGCTGGGGGCCATGGACGAGCCGGTCGGCGAGCGGGTCGATTGACGGCCGACCGCCGGTCCTGATCTGAGCCGAGCAGACGCCGGCCTCGAAGGCCCCCCGGCGGGGCGCGGTTTACGCCTGCTCGGGGGATGCCTGACTGCTCAGCGCCGTGGACAGCACCGGGCCGACAAGGTGCCGCTGCCAGTCGCGGGCGCCGCCGCCGCGCAGGAAATCAGCGACCGCCGCCGACGGATCGGCGGGTGATTGCCAGTCCCAGCACAGCCGCCGAACAAGATCGGGAGCGATCAGGTTCTCCGTCGGTACCCCGATCTCGGCCGAGAGCCTGCTCAGCGCGGTTCGGGCGGCATCGAGTCGTGCCGCGGCTTCAGGATTTCGCCGTGCCCAGCGCATCGTCGGGGGTGGTCCGTCCACCGGTTCGTGGAGATCGGGCGGGTCGGGGGTGTTTCGCGCGCCGCGCAGTGCGTCCAGCCACACCTGGGCGCTGCGCTTCTGCCTGCTGCCGCCGAATACCGGAAGAGCGGTGATCTCCGCGACGGTGGTGGGCTGGGCCAGCGCTGCGGCGATGATGGCCGAGTCGGGCAGAATGCGGCCGGGCGCGATATCGCGGCTGCGGGCGATCCGATCGCGTGCTGTCCACAATTCCCGCACGGCGGCCAGTCCCTGTTGGGTTCGAACCTTGTGGATACCGGAGGTCTTGCGCCAGCGGTCCCGTCGTGTGGGGGTGGCCTCGCTGCACCGCAGAAACTCGAATTCTTCAGCGGCCCAACTGGTCTTGTGCTGTTGATCGAGGACGTCGGCGACCGCATCTCGTAGTTCCAGCAGCACTTCGACATCCAGGGCCGCGTAGTTGAGCCAGTCGGGGGGCAGCGGTCGGGTGGACCAGTCGGCGGCGCCGTGGCCCTTGGCCAGACTCAGCCCCAGCAGTCGCTGGACCATCGCCGCCAGGTTCACCCGGTCGAAGCCGGCCAGCCGGCCGGCCAGTTCGGTGTCGTAGAGCGCGGGCGGGCGCAGGCCCACCTCGGCCAGGCACGGCAGATCCTGGTCGGCAGCGTGCAGAATCCATTCCTCGGAACCGAGCACGTCGGACAGGGGTGCCAGCACGTCGATCGGGCTTCCGCCATGGTTCACCGGGTCGATCAGAACGGTTCCGGCGCCGTGGCGGCGGATCTGGATCAGATACGCCCGATTGGAGTAGCGGAATCCCGACGCGCGTTCGGCGTCGACGGCGAACGCGCCGGTACCCGCAGCGAGTTTGTCGGCGGCCCGGGCGATGTCCTCGGCGGTGACCGAAACCGGGGGCACGCCGTCGGCGGGACGGTGCAACGGGATGGGTTCGGCATCCGGCACGGATTCGGTGACCTGGTCCTGCGGCGCCGCGGCACCGAAGCGGACGTCGGTGTCATCGGTCATGTCAGGCGCGCGAGCGGGTGGTCAGGTCGGTGACGCCAGCCGGCGGCAAGCCCGCGGCGTGCTCGAGGACTTCGCAGAAGGCCTGGACGTGCGGGCCGAGCGCCAGCGTGGTGGCAGTCCAGGAGGCGCGCAACTCCAACTGGTGGGCGCGCGGTGGCCCGGAGATGTCGCCGTACCGGACCGAGGACGTCGCCGTCACCGTCCCCCCCAGCGCGGTGACCTCGTCGGACCGTGTCTCCAGGGCTTCCACCAGCCAACTCCACGCGACCTCCGGCAGCAGCGGATCGACCGCCTCGTGGGAGTCCAGATCTGCCTGGATGAAGGCGACCAGGCGCATCGTGCCGTCCCAGGCATCGGCGCCGTCCGGGTCGTGCAGCAGGATCAGCCGTCCGAACGCGTCGCACGGACCCACCGCGGGGGCGGTCCCGTCGCCGAGCACGGGTGCCTCGTCCCGCTTGACCTCGGCGCCGAGCGCGTAACTGAACGGCGCAAGGCGCTGAGGTGGGCGAATCGGGCCCAACTCGATCTCCGGTCGCACCGCGGCAGCGTTCATCGCCGCGACTGCCTCCCGAAACTGCGCAGGCTCGACGGTGGTCACACCTTTCGACGCTAGCCGTATCCGGCAGAGCCCGCAGGCAGGCGCGCCGAGTCGCTCGCGCCGGTGCTCGGGCCGAATCCGCTGCCGTGGCAGCATGGTGCCGGTGAGCAACCGTCGCCACCTCCCTGAGGCGCCCTACCTGGCGGCGGCCACCGGCCGCACCCCCAACCGCGTCCCCGTGTGGTTCATGCGCCAGGCCGGTCGTTCGCTACCGGAGTACCGCCGGCTGCGGGCCAAGAACACCATGATGGAGGCCTGCTTCGATCCGGCGCTGATCTGCGAGATCACGCTGCAGCCGGTGCGCCGGCACGGGGTCGACGCGGCGATCCTGTTCTCCGACATCGTGGTGCCCCTGCGCGGGGCCGGGGTGGACCTCGACATCGTCCCCGACGTCGGGCCGGTGATCGCCCGGCCGGTGTGCACCGCCGCCGACGCCGACGTATTGAGGCACCTCGACCTGCAGCGGCTGGCGCCCGTCGCCGAAGCGGTCGGTTTGCTGGTGGGTGAGCTCGGTCCGGTCCCGCTGATCGGCTTCGCCGGCGCACCCTTCACGCTGGCCTCCTACCTGGTCGAGGGCGGCCCCAGCAAGCTGCACGAGAAGACCAAGCGCATGATGCTGGCCGATCCGGTTACCTGGCATGCCGTGATGTCGGCGTTGACCGATCTGACCATCGGATTCCTGCGTCTGCAGATTCAGGCCGGTGTCGACGCCATCCAGATCTTCGACTCGTGGGCGGGCACCTTGTCGCCGGCGGACTACCGCAACCATGTGTTACCGCACAGTGCCCGGGTGTTCGACGAACTGGCGGACCTCGGCGTGCCGATGACGCACTTCGGGGTCGGGACGGCTGAGCTGCTCGGCGCGATGGCCGAAGCCATCCCGGGCCCCGGTGTCATTGGTGTGGACTGGCGGACATCGCTGACCGATGCCGCCGCCCGGGTCGGTCCCGGAAAGGCGCTGCAGGGCAATCTCGACCCGGTGGTTCTGCTGGCCGGCTGGCCGGTGGTGGAGCAGACCGCCCGGTCCGTGGTCGACGAGGGTCGACGGGCGATCGCCGCCGGTGCAGCCGGGCATATCTTCAACCTCGGGCACGGCGTCCTGCCGGCCACCGACCCGGACGTATTGACCGACCTGGTGGCGTTGGTGCACTCGCTGTGAGACGGCGGTTCTGCATCGCCGGTGCCGGTGTCTCCGGGCTGTTCGCGGCCTACCGGATCCGACAGGCCGTCGGTCCGGACGTCGAGATCGTGGTGTTCGACCCGGCCGACCGGGCGGGCGGGGTGCTGCGCACCGAAACCCTGTGCGGTCAGCCCTTCGACATCGGCGCCGAGGCGTTTCTCGTCCGTCGCCCCGAGGTGCCCGCGCTGCTGCACGAACTGGGGCTGGCCGACCGGCAGGTCACCCCGACCGGGGTGCGTACCACGATCTTCAGTCAGGGCCGGCTGCACCCGCTGCCGGTCGGCACCGTCAACGGCATTCCCGGGTCGGCGGAGTCTCTGACCGGATTGGTCGACGCGGCGACTCGGGAGCAGGTCGCCGCCGAACCGGCACGGCCGCTGCGCTGGCTACACGGTGCCGATCCGGCTGTCGGAGGCCTGGTCGCCGACCGGTTCGGTGCGCAGGTCGTGGCCCGCTCAGTCGACCCGATGCTGTCCGGGGTCTACGCCGGTTCAGCGGCGGGCATCGGTGTGCGATCGGCGGCACCGGGGCTGGCCGCAGCACTCGACGCCGGGGCGCCGAACCTCACGGCCGCCGTGCGTTCGCTTGCGCCTGGCGGCAACCGGGGACCGGTGTTCGGGGCTATCGAAGGCGGCTACCAGCTTCTGATCGACGCCCTGATCGCCGCCGCCGACGCCAGGCTGGTTCAGGCGCCGGTGGCCGCCCTCGACGCCGACGGCGACGGCTGGTCGGTGACCGATGACGGTGGGCACACCTGGGCCACCGACGGAGTGGTGGTGGCGACGCCGGCACCGCAGGCCGCCGCACTGCTGGCCGGGGCGGCGCCCGACGCCGCGGTGCTCGCTGCCCGGGTTCAGGTCGCCTCCGCAGCGGTGCTGGCGATCGCGATGCCACCGGGCACGCCGCTGCCTCCGCAATCCGGGGTGCTGGTGGCATCCGGTGAGTCGCTGCGGTCCAAGGCCATCACCTTGTCCAGCCGCAAATGGGGCCGCAGAGGCCAGGCTGAACTGCTGCGACTGTCGTTCGGCCGGTTCGGGGACAGTCTTGCCCGCGCCACACCGGAACGGACGCTGCTGCGGTGGGCGGCCGAGGATCTGGAGACCGTGTTCGGCATCACCGCTGAGCCGCTGGAGGTCCGGCTGCACCGCTGGATCGACGCGCTGCCCCAGTACGGCCCCGGACACGGCGAACTGACCGCCCAGTTACGCCGGTCGCTGCCGGCCGGGTTGGGTCTGGCCGGCAACTATCTCGACGGTGTGGGCGTTCCGGGCTGCCTGGTCGCGGCCGGCCGGGCGGCGGCGACGGCGCTGGGATAGGCCACCGGCCGCGTCGGGGGCACCGACCCGCGTGGCACCATTGCCTCATGGCGAGACTGGACTACGACGCGATCAACGCCACCCTCCGCTACGTGATGTTCTCCTCATTCGCCGTGCGCCCCGGGGCGCTCGGCTATGAGGAGGAGGCGCGCGCCGCGGCGATCGACGAGATGACGGATTTCCTCAAGCAGCAGGAGGAATCCGGGGTAGTGGTGCGCGGTCTGTACGACGTTGCGGGGATGCGGGCCGACGCGGACTTCATGATCTGGACGCACGCCGAGCGGGTGGAATCCCTGCAGCACGCCTACAGCGACTTCCGCCGCACCACCACGTTGGGCCGGGCCTGCACTCCGGTGTGGAGCAGCGTGGCACTGCACCGGCCGGCGGAATTCAACAAGAGCCACGTCCCGGCCTTCCTGGCGGGGGAGGAGCCCGGGAACTACGTCTGCGTCTATCCGTTCGTGCGGTCGTTGGACTGGTACGTGCTTCCCGACGAGCAGCGTCGCAAGATGCTGGCCGACCATGGGATGGCCGCCCGGGGCTACAAGGATGTGCGGGCCAACACCGTGCCGGCGTTCGCGCTCGGGGATTACGAGTGGATCCTGGCGTTCGAGGCGCCCGAGTTGCACCGGATCGTTGATCTGATGCGCGATCTACGGGCGACCGAGGCACGCCTGCACGTCCGGGAGGAGATTCCGTTCTACACCGGCCCGCGGGTCGGGGTCGAGGAACTCCTCAGCCGGCTTCCCTAGCCGGCCGTGGGCTTCAGCGTCAGCGACATCGAGTTGATGCAGTAGCGCTGGTCGGTCGGGGTGGGGTAGCCCTCACCGGCGAACACGTGACCGAGGTGGCTGTGGCATACGGCGCAGAGCACCTCCACGCGGCGCATGCCGTGGGAATTGTCCGGTCGCAGGATGACGGCGTCGGACTGAGCAGGGTCGAAGAACGACGGCCACCCGCAATGGGACTCGAACTTCTCTGTGCTGCGGAACAATTCGG
>JAGQTS010000435.1 GCA_020438895.1 Mycobacterium sp. | reverse complement strand
CCGGTCTTGGCCTTGAAGTGTTGCTGGTATCGGTAGTCGATCAGCGTGTTGAGATCGTCCACGGCTTCGATCCAGACGTCGCCGCCCTTGCCGCCGTCACCGCCGTCGGGTCCTCCTTTGGGGACGTGGGCCTCCCGCCGGAACGACACGCACCCGGCGCCCCCGTCGCCACCCCGGCCGTTCAGTTGAGCTTCATCGACGAACCCGGACATGAGGACGCCAGGCTACTTGGCGCCATGACTCCACCCCTGGCCCGGGCCCCGGACGCGAAGAGGCCCCCGCCGCAGCGGGGGCCTCCAAGTTGTGACTTACGGGGAATCCCGGTCAGGTCTCGTCGACCAGGTGAACCGGGTCGCCGAGCACCGCTGCGGTCCAGGTGGTGCGGTCGGTGACCGAACCGGAGAAGCTGTATCGAACCTTCCACCACTGGTTGTCCGATGGCGGGTTGTAGCCGGCGAGGGGGATCTGGATGTGCAGCACCTTGCCGTTGAACTTGCTCTGGGTCACATCGATGCTGGTGACGGTGTTCGACCAGTTGCCGCCGTTGACACCGGAGGCCTGCCACTTGAGGCCGTTGGGGGCCCACGAGTTGGTGCCGGTCGGCTTCATGATCTCGATGGTGTAGCCACCCTCACCGGGGTCGAACAGCTCCAGGTCGAGGATCTTGCCCTCGTGGATGCCTTCGATCTCGGCCAGGTAGAACGAGGCCAGGCTGGTGCCCGCCGCGGCCCGGATCGAGATCGCATCCTTGCCGTACACCCGGGGGCACATGGAGTCGGTCCGACCGTTGCACAGGCCCTGGTTGGTGTTGATGTTGGAGTAGCGGGCCACCAGCCCCCAGCTGTTCTCTCCGTCGTTGAACGGGCTGTTGGTACCAGAGTTGTGGAGCCGGAGGATGTACTTGCCGCTGGTGGCACCGGCGGGAATGGTGTACAGCCGGTTCCACCGGCTGCTTCCCAGATAGGGGCCGTAGTTCCAGGAGGTGGTGCCGTTGTAGGTACGTTGGACGAGCAGCGGGTTGTCGGCGTCGGTCAACGGCGTGTTGTCGGCGGCGTACAGCGAGAAGGTGAAGTTCTCATCCGAAGCGTCACCAGAGAAGTTCCGGTCCATGTTGGCGGTACCGAACATGTTGATAGCACCGCGCCTGATCGGGCGGAGGCCGGGGTCGAGGAGCAACACGTCGATGGGTCCGGGTCGGCCGGGCTTGGCTTCGATGTACAGCTCGTAGTCCTTGCGCTCGTTCTGGGTACCGCTGCAGCGGGATCCCACGTTGGACATCGGCTGGTGGCGGTCACCGTTGACCTTGTTCGAGCAGTAGGTGTTGATCGACTGGTAGAGCTCCTCGGAGGGGAAGGCCGTACTCGAAAGGCCCGATGGGCGATTCGGGTTGTCGGTGGCCAGGATCCGACCGGTACCGAAGTAGTTCATGGGGCTGCCCATGGGGACCGGCAGGGTGTACTCGGCGAAGGAAGTCCGGGTGATGGGGACCTTGCGGCCACCGAGGTTCTCATAGAAGAAGCTCCCGACCTGGGAGTCGGTGATGCTCACCCGCATCCGTCGCTGGGCGTTGGCGCTGGCACCGGCGTCCACGGTGATCGATCCGCCGGTGGTGAAACCGTTGCGGGCCACAGCCGCTAGGGCCGCGGTCCGAGCCGCGTTCTCGTCCGGCAGCCACACCACGCCGGCCAGAGCCCCGGCATCGGCGGCCTTGCGCATGTCAGCCGCCCGGTTGTACCAGAGTCCGACGTCGACCGACATGCCGACGATGAACAACATGGGGATCAACAGCAGGGCGAACATCACCAGGATGTAGCCCTTCTGGGTCCGGGAGGGTCGGCGTTGGCCGCCGGACCGCTCGGCGGAGTGGTGGCTCAGCTTCATCATGGTCACCTCACATCGTCGGGGGTTCGAGCCGCATCACGGCGGTACGGGAAATGGTGCGGGACGGCCCGGACAGGGGGAACAGGTTGTTCTGCCGGTAGCGGATGTAGACACCGATGTACTCGGCGCTGCCCTGGGGCGAGTTGACACGGCTCGTCGGGCACCACCCAGCCCTCGACGCGTACCCCGACTTGGCGCATCCGTTGCCGGTTGGCGGGTTGGGGCTGTTGTCGACGATGTTGAAGCTCGAAAGGGTCAGGGCTTCCAACTGAGCCTTGGTGAACACGTTGCAGGTACCGCTGAACGAGCCAGTCCCCACACAGCTGGACGGGGGCACGCCGTTGGCGTTGTCGGCTCGGTAGATCACCACCAACTCGACGTCGTTCAGCTTGTCCGACGCGGTCAGCGACGCCCGGATGCTCATGAGCGCGTTGAAGTCGGCATCGGAGTTCTTGGCCTGGCTCGAACCCACGCGGGCCCCGGCCCGGGCGGCCTCGGTGATCGCCATGCCGGATTGCCAACCTCGCCCGTAGTCCACCGTGGCGGCGACAAGTGAGAACATGATCACCGAGACGAAGGCGAACTCGACCAGGGTGACGCCGCGCTCCATGACACGGGTGGCGAACCCACCGGCCGAGTCGGCCTGCTGGCGACGACGGTGCCCGAACCGGGCTGAGGTGGAGGTGCTCATCGGTACTGGGGCTCCATCCGAATCACCGACTGGTCGCTGATCGTCTTGGCGCTACCGAAGATGTTCGTCAACCAGTCGTGCTTGATCTTCATGTACACACCCACGTAGTCGCCGTAGCGAAGGGTGTTGTTGCGGGTGCTGGGGCACCAGTACCGGTCGGGAGTGGCGTTGGCATGAGGGCCGGTGGTGAGGCATCCAAACCAGATCTTGTTGAGGTCCAGAACATCGCCGGTGTTGCCACCGTCGACCGCGGCGCGGTGGCGGGTCTCCTCGGCGATCTGGGTCTCGGCCTTGATGAAGTCGGAGGGTACGTACACGTTGCACACCCCGGCCCGAGGTTGGCCAGCGATGCAGCCACCGGGCACACCGGCAGCGCCGTCGTCGGGCGGGCCAGCGCCGAAGCCGGTCGCCTTGTAGACCACGATGTACTGGATTGCATTTCGAGGGAGTGCCGCCGACTCCTGGGCGATGGACCTGACGATGTAGAGGTCCGCCGACGAATCGACACCAACCGCGCTGGCGCTGCGTGCCCCAGCCCGGACGGTGCTCGACAGGCCGAGGTAGTTGCGCATGAACAGACCGCCCTCGGCCAGCGCCATGATCAACATCAAGAAGATCGGGGTGACGATGGCGGCCTCGATCAGGGCCACACCCCGATTCTCGTTCGATCGGGCCCGAACTCGACTGACCCAGGAGGGGTACCGGTACGGCACAGCCGCATTGGTGGGGTGACTTCGCCTTGTGTGCTGAAGCTTCACGGTGTTCCCCATCGGCAGAGTGGTCGACGAACATGAGAAAGGGCGCTCGGTGCCCCCTCCGACAGACAGACCGAACCGGCCACTACATGCCTGTCCCCGTCGACGGTACCAGCACCAGTGACATGTGACTAGGGCCCGCCGCTACGCAACGAGGTTTTTCTTCACTCATAGCGGTCAACCTTAAGGGGGCATCAGGAACCAAGGGTCTGTTCAGGGGGAACGCTCCCTGTCGGTGCCGATTCGTAGGATCAGACCATGAGCAGCGTCCCACCTCCAGCCCTCGCCCACGCTCCGTTGGCCGTGGGGACCGCATCGAGAGACCTGCCCGAACGAGCCGAACGGGAGGATCGCGAGCACCTACACCTCGCACCGGGAGCGACCCGCTCCACCGGAGCCGGCAACCGGGCAATCGTCGAATCCCCGGACCGGTTCCGGACCTGTTTCGAACGCGACCTCGACCGCATCCAGCACTCCAAGGCGTTCCGGCGGCTGGCCGGCAAGTGCCAGGTGTTCGTCGCCCC
>JAGQTS010000434.1 GCA_020438895.1 Mycobacterium sp. | reverse complement strand
CGGCGGTGTAGCGCAGGTCGGCGGGAATGTCGCTCACGGGGCTCCTTCGGGTCGGCCGCTACTTGACGGGCTGAGCGTATTGGCGCGGTTTCGGTTGCCGCAAGGCGGTGATGTCCACGCGTTCGGATTGAACCACCGTGACCGCCCCACCGACACGCTCGACGCTGTCAACGGCTCCCCCCGGGATGGTGAGCGCTGCCGCCAGGGTGGGTGGATCGCCAATGGCCACAATGGAATACGGCGGTCGCAGGGTCTGGGAGTCGATCACCAGCCCGCCGGCCGCCCCGGCGACCCAGGTGTCCACCCCGACCCGAACCGCTTGTTGGCCGGATCGGATCTCAATGGTCTCCGCCCCCGCGGCGCGCAGCTCGTTCAGCACGTCGAGCATGGTTTCCGCCGACACGCCGGGCCCGGGATCGGTGACGGTGACCGTGACACCGGGACCGGTCGCGGCGACAGTGCCGGCCAGGATCGCCAGGGCGGCCAACCGGGCTTCGGCATTGCGGATCGCGGCCTGATCGCCGCTGCCGGCCGCCTGCATGGCGGCGAGGTTGCGCTGCAGCTCGGCCACCTCGGTGTTCAATACCGCCTCCTGCCGCTGCAGCGAGTCCAGCAGGACCATCAGGTCCGCGGGTCGGGCCGTGCTCAGGGCGTCGATCGAATTCGTCTGGCGGACCTGGGTGGCGATGGCGACGCCCAGCAACAGACACAGCACAACGGCCAGCACCCCGAAGGCCCGCCGGCGATCGGCGGGAAACTCGTGGCGACCGTGCTCTTTGTCAGGCACCGAACAACTTTCGGCGCAATGCGGCGGCGTTGCCGAAAATGCGAATGCCCAACACCACGATGATGGCGGTCGACAACTGGGTACCTACCCCCAATTGGTCTCCGAGATAGACGATGAGCGCCGCAACCGAGGTATTGAACAGAAACGACACCACGAAGACCTTCGCATCGAAAATCTTCTCCAGATAGGCCCGCAGCCCCCCGAACACCGCGTCGAGTGCCGCGACAACGGCGATCGGCAGATAAGGCTGAACCGCCTCGGGCACACTCGGGTGGAACACCAGACCGATGATGACGCCGACGACGAGGGCGACGATGCCGATCATCGGTGTCCCTCCCCGCGCTCATGGGCCATCGCGACATCCCGCCCGACGGCCGCTGGAAGTGTCAACTCGTCCTCGGTGCTGACCCGTACGCCGACCCGGTAGGCGGCCTCGATGAGCCGCAATCGCTGAAGGGCGCCGCTGCGCCCGAAACCGTCGGCCAACTCAGCCGGCGAACCTATCGCCGCAATCGTGTACGGGCTGGTGATCGGCCGGTTGTCGGCAAGAATCGCCCCGCCGGCCTGCCGCAGGGTGGCTCCCGGCCCGATCCTGACGCCGTCCACCGCGACAGCCTCGGCGCCGGCGGCCCACAACGCGTTGACCGCGGCCTGCAGATCGCGGTCGAGGATCACCTGCCGGGTGCCCGGTAGTCGCTGCTTGGAGACGTCAGTGAGATCCGCTCCGATGCCCGGTTCGGTCAGTGTGACGGCCAGACCCGGACCGCGCACGGCTGTCGTCGCGGCAGCGACCTCCAGAGCGTCGAGTCGGCCGAGCAAGGCACGCCCGGTCTCGTCGGCGATCAGTTCCTGCCGTGCGACGGCGTCGGACTCGGTGATCAGTGCATACCGGCGCGCCGTCAACGTACTGGTGCGGTCCTCGGCACTGCGCACGCTGGCGGCGAGGATCTGGCGGGCCTCGTTGACGCCGGGCGCGGTGGACCGGGCCTGCGCGACTGCCGCGGCGAACACCAGGGCGATCGACACCGCGGCCAATGCCTGCCACCACGTGTCGTGGCGCCGGTCACCACCGCGAGCCTTGCGCGCCTCGGCCGCGGCGATGTACCCGCCGTCGAGGTGGTCGGACAGTAGTGACCGCAGCAGCGACGGCATGGCCGCGGGACGTGTGACCGCGGCGGCACCGCCGTCAGACGACCGCACCACGATGGACCTTCGGCAGTGTGCGCACCACCATGACGACCTGGATCAGGTACAACACGGCAGACCACAGGTACATGCCCGTACCCCAGATCACGAAACCCCACCCGCATGCTCCGACCACCCTGCTCCACAACGCATCCCACTGCCCGAGCAAGACCAGCGGGAACCCCGACATCAGGGCGAACGTCGCAGCCTTACCGATATAGGTGACGGGCAGGGCGGCCACCCCGCGACCACGGAGTACCGGCAGCGTCGCCGCCAGGACCGCGTCCCGGCCCAGCAGCACCACGACCAACCACCACGGCACCACTCCGGCGAAAGCGAGACCGACCGGTACGGCGACCATGTAGATACGGTCCACCAGCGGATCGAGCAACTCCCCCAACCTCGAGGACTGATTGTCCATCAACCGGGCGATCTTGCCGTCGGCCCAGTCCGAGACCCCGCTGAACATCAGGATGCCGGTGGCGACCCCGTAGGCCTGCCGGGCCAGCAGCAGGTACAGGAATACCGGAACCAGCGCCAAGCGGATAACACTGAGCACGTTGGGGATCGTCCAGACCCGGCCCTCCATCCCGCCAACCTAACCCGGCGCGCTAGCGGAACACACCCGGAAGACTCAGCGCCGACAACGCATCGTCCCGCAGCGGGTTGTCGTGCACCATGTAGGTCCACGTCGAGGTAGGCCGGGCGAGCTTGGACATGTCCAACCCGGGCTCGTCCTCCAGCACGTTGGCGGTGTCGAAGGTCTGCTGGGAAGCCTCGATGGCGTCGGCCGCCAAGTGCGCGAAGCCGTCGACGGCCAGGCGGTGGAACTCGTCGAGCGGGTTCTGCCTGCCCAGAGCCCGCAAGTGGATGCTTTCCCGAATGTCGGCGAGATAGGCCAGGTGATCGGCCCAGCCCCGGTCCAGGTGGTACAGCATGATCTGGCGGCAGATGCGTTCCATCTCCCTCTCGGCCTCCTGCTCGGCCTCCTGCTCGGCACCGTCGACGGCGTTTGCCCCCAGCGCGGCCAGCAGTTCGTCATAACGCTCCGGCGACAGCTCCTGAAGCTCCTCGCGCGCCGTCGGCG
>JAGQTS010000433.1 GCA_020438895.1 Mycobacterium sp. | reverse complement strand
GGGTGAACACCCCGCGTTCATCGACTGCGTTGGCCAGCACGTCGGCGCGGATCTCCTCGGCGGCGGCCCGCCAACTCACGGCCAACTCTGTCTCGCCGCGGATCGCCGCCATCCGCGCGCCCGCGTCGGCGGCCACCCAGCAGGCGACCTTCGAGGAGGTGAAGTGCTGCGGACCCGAACGCACCTCCCAGATGCCCTGGTCGGGATCGCGCCAATGCTTCAGCGCGCACTCCACCTGCGTGTGCACGATTCGCCACAGCCGATCCTCCACCCGGTGGTGAGTGCCGGTGTGCAGGTCGATCGCGCGGACGATCGCACCCCACACGTCATGCTGGCGCTGGCTGTAGGCGCCGTTCCCGATCCGCACCGGCCGCGCGCCCTCGTACCCGGAAAGGTGGTCCAAGGTTGACTCCGGCAGCGCCCGCTCACCGCCGACGCCGTACATCAACTGGAGGTTGCTGTCGGCGGCACCGGCGACATCGGCGATGAACCGGAAGAAGTCGTTGGCCTCCCAGTCGAAGTCCAGCGAGTTCAACGCCCACAACGTGCCGGCGGTGTCGCGGATCCAGGTGTATCGGTAGTCCCAGTTGCGTTCCCCGCCAGGGGTTTCCGGAAGCGACGTCGTCGCTGCGGCGATGATCGCCCCAGTCGGGGCAAAGCTGAGCCCCTTGAGGGTCAAGGCGCTGCGCTGCAGGTGACCCCGCCACGGGTGGTCGGGGAACTTACCGCGATCAAGCCAGTGCTGCCAGTGGTGGCAGGTCCACCGCAGCCGATGCTCGGCCTCCTCCAGGCTGGCCGGTGGGGCGTGCTGGCTCCACCACAGTGCGACGAAACGGCGCTGGCCCTCCTTGAGTAGGGTGCGGGCGGTTGCCGTTGGGCCTTCGAATCCGACGTTGAGATCCGTGGTCAACCGCAACCGGGGCAATGGGTTGTCGGGCACCGGTGGATCGCTGGACCTGCGGCCCTCGTCCTCGCGGTCGCTTGCACGGCGGCGCATCAGCGGCTCGGCGATCGCCTCGTGGTAGCCGTTCTCGCCGTAGGACCACTTCGCCTGCAGGCGGCCGTAGTCGAACCCCGGGGTGCAGTCCATCTCGACTTGGACCTGTCCGTTGACACAGCGGATTTCCCGAAGCAGAACATGGGAGGCGTCGTAGTCGGTGGGCGCCCGACGGTGGGTCTCGGAGCGTTCGTCTTCGTGGTGCCACGGGCCGATGAGAAGGGCGTCGGTGACGACCAGCCAACCCCCCGGCGTCCACCAACTGGTCTCGAGGACCATCGTTCCGGGGATGTAGCGACGCGCCGAAGGCACCTCCACCCCGGCCGGACTGATCCGGAAATGCCCGGCATCGCGGTCGAGGACGGCGCCGAACACGCTGGGGGAGTCCATCCGCGGCAGGCAGAGCCACTCCACCGATCCGTTGGGCGCCACCAACGCTGTTGTCTCGCAATCGGATAGGAATGCGTAATCTTCGATCGGCGGAAAATGGCTCCGGCTCGGGCCGGCCGTCTGGGAAACCCCGTCCACGATATCCACCTTCACTGTCGTCGCGCGATCTGATCTGGCAGGACAACCGTAACCGCGCCGGGGCATGGCTCGGGGGGCCTTCGGGCGGTCGCAGGGTATTAGCCTCACTGGTGTGGGCGAGCGTCGATTCGACAGTGGTACCTATGAGCGTCGGCTGACGGACGCGGCCGCCGGTGCCGCTCACGCCGGTCTGGCCGGGCTGGTCGTCACCCCGGGATACGACCTGCGGTACCTGATCGGCTCCCGAGCTCAGACATTCGAGCGGCTGACGGCCCTGGTGGTCCCGGCGGCCGGACGACCCACGGTCGTGGTGCCGCGGCTGGAACTGGCCTCGCTGAAAGAGTCCGCCTGTGCCGACCTGGGCCTCGAGGTGCGGGACTGGGTGGACGGCGACAACCCCTACGACCTGGTGGCCCTGGCACTGGGTGGGCAGGGCCGGGTGGCGGTGACGGACTCGATGCCGGCGCTGCACCTCCTGCCGCTGGCCGATCGGCTCGGCGCGGTACCGTCGCTGGCCTCCGGTGTGCTGGCCGAGATGCGGATGGTCAAGGACAACTCCGAGATCGCGGTCCTTCGCACCGCCGGCGCGGCCATCGACCGAGTGCACGCGCGGGTACCGCAGTTCCTTCGTCCCGGCCGAACCGAAGCTGAGGTGGCCGCCGATATCGCCGACGCCATTGTGGCCGAGGGACACTCGGCGGCCGCCTTCGTCATCGTCGGATCCGGGCCCAACGGGGCCGACCCGCACCACGAATGCTCGGATCGTCGGCTTGAGGTCGGTGACGTCGTCGTCGTCGACATCGGGGGACCGGTGGAACCGGGATACCACTCCGACTGCACCCGGAACTACAGCCTGGGCGAACCGGCCCCCGAGATCACGGCCCGGTACGCGCTGCTGCAGCGGGCGCAGGCCGCCGCCGTTGCCGCCGTGCGCCCCGGGGTGACCGCCGAACAGGTCGACGCCGCCGCGCGCGACATGCTGTCCGAGGCGGGGCTGGGGGAGTTCTTCGTCCACCGCACCGGCCACGGCATCGGGCTGTCGGTTCATGAGGAGCCCTACATCGTCGCGGGCAATCATCTCCCGCTGCGGCCTGGCATGGTGTTCAGCGTGGAGCCGGGCATCTATCTGCCGGGCCGGTGGGGTGCCCGAATCGAGGACATCGTCGTCGTCACCGCCGACGGTGCCGA
>JAGQTS010000048.1 GCA_020438895.1 Mycobacterium sp. | reverse complement strand
CTGGACCACCCGAAAACGCCCCACCACCAACCACACCGAATGGATCCCCCCACCCCACCTCGACCACCGACAACCCCGCACCAACCACTACCACCACCCCGAACACCTACTCCAACCCGACAACCACGGACAGCCGGGACGTGGCAGTAGTGGCTGAGCTTCAGCCAAACGCCTCGTCGAGGATTTCCTTCTGTTCGACGGCGTGCACCTTCAACGACCCCGATGACGGCGCCGACATGGCCCGCCGCGAGATGCGCTTGATCCCGGCAAGCTTGTCAGGCAACAGTTCGGGCAACAGCAGGCCGAACGTGGGCCACGCGCCCTGGTTGGCTGGCTCTTCCTGGACCCAGCGGAATTCCCGAGCATTCGGATAGAGATCCAGGGTCGCCGACAGCCGCCGCTTCGGCAGCGGTGCGAGCTGCTCGACCCGCACGATGGCGACATCCTCCCGGCTGTCCTTCAACTTCCGGGCCGCTAGCTCGTAGTAGATCTTGCCGCTGGTCAGCAGAACTCGGGTGACCTTGTTGCGGTCGCCGTCGCCGTCGGTGTACGTCGGCTCCTCCATGATCGAGCGGAATTTCTGCTCGGTGAAGTCCCGAATGTCACTGACCGCAGCCTTGTTTCGCAGCATCGACTTCGGGGTGAACACGATCAGCGGCCGGTGCACCCCATCGAGGCCGTGCCGCCGCAGCAGGTGGAAGTAGTTCGCCGGAGTCGACGGCATCGCGATCGTCATCGATCCCTCCGCCCACAGTTGCAGGAACCGCTCGATGCGCCCAGAGGTGTGGTCGGGCCCCTGCCCTTCGTGGCCGTGCGGAAGTAACAGCACGACGTCGGAGAGTTGGCCCCATTTCGCCTCACCGGAGCTGATGAACTCGTCGATGATGGACTGCGCCCCGTTGACGAAGTCGCCGAACTGGGCCTCCCACAACACGATTGCCTTGGGGTTGCCCACCGAGTAGCCGTATTCGAAGCCCACCGCCGCGTACTCCGACAGCGGTGAGTCGTAGATCAGGAACCGTCCCCCGTTGGGGGTGCCGTCCGGATTCAGCGTGAGCAGGTCCAGCGGGGTGAACTCGGCGCCGGTGTGCGGATCGATCACCACAGCGTGGCGCTGCGTGAAGGTGCCACGCCGGGTGTCCTGACCGGAGAACCTGATCAGCTTGCCCTCGGCCAGGAAGGTGCCCAGTGCCAGCAATTCCCCGAACGCCCAGTCCACCTTGCCCTCATAGGCCATTTCGCGGCGTTTTTCCAGCACCGGTCTGACCCGTGGGTGCACGGTGAAGCCCTCCGGCACCGACAGGTGCGCGTCGCCGATGCGGGCCAGCAACGACTTGTCCACCGCGGTGGTCATCCCCCGGGGAAGCATTTGCGCGGTCTCCACCGACTCGCTCGGTTCGACCTCGTGTTTCTCCAGTTCCCGGACTTCGTTGAAGACCTGCTCGAGTTGCCCCTGGTAGTCGCGCAGCGCGTCCTCGGCCTCCTTCATGGAGATGTCGCCGCGGCCGATCAGAGCTTCGGTGTAGCTCTTGCGGACGCCGCGCTTGGTGTCGATGACGTCGTACATCGCCGGGTTGGTCATCGACGGGTCGTCGCCCTCGTTGTGCCCGCGGCGCCGGTAGCACAGCATGTCGATGACGACGTCCTTCTTGAACGCCTCGCGGAAGTCCATCGCCAGCCTGGCCACCCAGGCGCAGGCTTCGGGGTCGTCGCCGTTGACGTGGAAGATCGGTGCGCCGATCATTTTCGCGACGTCGGTGCAGTACTCCGCCGACCGGGAGTACTCCGGTGCCGTGGTGAAGCCGATCTGATTGTTGACGACGATGTGGATCGTTCCGCCGGTGCGGTAGCCCTTCAGCAGGGCGAGGTTCAGCGTCTCGGCAACGACACCCTGGCCGGCGAACGCAGCGTCGCCGTGCAACATCAACGGCACCACCGTGAACTCCCGTAGGCCTCCGTCTGGGCCGACCCCGTCGATCAGGTCCTGCTTGGCGCGCACCAGTCCCTCGAGTACCGGGTCGACTGCTTCCAGATGCGACGGATTGGCCACCAGCGACACCTCGATGTCGTTCTCACCGAACATCTGGATGTAGGTGCCTTGCGCCCCGAGGTGGTACTTGACGTCCCCCGAGCCGTGCGCCTGCGAGGGATTCAGATTGCCCTCGAACTCGCTGAAGATCTGTGAGTAGGGCTTGCCGACGATGTTGGCCAGCACATTGAGCCGGCCCCGGTGCGGCATGCCGATGACCACCTCGTCGAGGCCGTGCTCAGCGGCCTGGTCGATCACCGCGTCCATCATCGGGATGACCGACTCGGCACCCTCCAGCGAAAAGCGCTTCTGCCCAACGTATTTCGTCTGCAGGAACGTCTCGAAAGCCTCAGCGGCGTTCAGCTTGCTGAGAATATATTTCTGCTGCGCGACGGTCGGCTTGTCGGGGCGAACCTCGATGCGTTCCTGCAGCCACTCCTGCTGCTCCGGTTCCAGGATGTGGGTGTACTCCACGCCGACGTGCCGGCAATACGCGTCGCGCAACACCGACAGCACGTCGCGAAGCTTCTTGTACTCCTTGCCGGCAAAGCCGTTGACCTTGAACTCCCGGTCGAGGTCCCACAGCGTGAGCCCATGGGTCAGCACGTCAAGGTCGGGGTGCATGCGAAAACGGCTCTTGTCCAGCCGCAGCGGGTCGATATCGGCCATCAGGTGTCCGCGGTTGCGGTAGGCCGCGATCAGTTCGATGACCCGAGCGTTCTTGTCGACGATCGAGTCCGGATTGTCGGTACGCCAGCGCACCGGCTCATACGGAATACCCAGGTCGAAGAAGATCTCGTCCCAGAAGTCATCGGAGAGCAGCAACTGGTGGATGGTGCGCAGGAAGTCGCCGGACTCCGCGCCCTGGATGATGCGGTGGTCGTA
>JAGQTS010000047.1 GCA_020438895.1 Mycobacterium sp. | reverse complement strand
AGTTGAAGACGAACCCCATCTTGCCCAGTTCCTCAGGGAACGCGCGCATCTCCTCATCGGTCATCCCGGTGGTGTCCCAGTTGAACGATGGCGACAGATTGTAGGCGAGCATCTGGTCGGGGTAGACAGCGTGGATCGCGTCGGCGAACTGCTTGGCGTCGGCCAGATCTGCGGTCTTGGTCTCCATCCAGAGGATGTCCGCGAACGGCGCGGCCGCCAACGACTTGGCGATGGCGTAGGGGATGCCGCCGCGCACCTGGTAGTAACCCTCCGGCGTCTTGACCCGCTCGCAGTCCCAGGCCACGTCGACGCCCAACTCCCTGGCCTTCTGCTGGGCCGTGTACAGCGGTGCCCGCTGGGCGAACTCGCGCCATTCGTCGACCCTCATGTTCGACGGTTCACCTTCGCGCTCACGGAATTCGAGAAGCTTGGCGACCGCATCGCCGTAGGTGTCCAGCCCGGCTTCGTCCTGCCAGGCGTCGACGAAGCGTGACTCCACCTTGTCGAAGGCGGCGTCGATGGACGGCTCCGAGCCGTCCAGCCACGCGGCTGCCGTCTCATCGATCAGGGCTGCCAGGCCCACCCGCTCCAGCCAAGACCCCGCACTCTCGTATTCGCCCTCGGGCAGCGCGTAGAGCAGATGGCCGTTGAGTTCGGTCGCCCCCTTGTCGTAGAAGCGCCGCATCATGGCCAGGAAGCACGCCTTGTACGGCGGGACCTCCAGATTGGTGGCTCCGAGCAGGAACGGCTGGTCCCGCTCGTCGGCGCGACTGTCGATCAGATTGGCCGCCTCGGCGTCGGTACGCGCGACGATGATGCCGGGCACGCGCATCATGTCGAGTTGGAACCGTGCGGTGTTGAGCCGCTTGATCTGCTCGTCGGAAGGCACCAGCACCTTGCCGCCCTGATGGCCGCACTTCTTGGTACCGGGGCGCTGGTCCTCGATGTGATAGCCGGTGACGCCGGCTTCCACAAACCGGCGAATCAGGTTGCGCACGTGCGGGTCTCCGCCGTGTCCGGTATCCGCGTCGGCGATGATGAACGGGCGGTAGTCGACCGGTGGCACCGCTGCCCGCTGTTCTTCGGTCATCTGCAACCGCAGGAATTGTTGATTGCGGTCGGCGGTGAGCAGGGCCCGGACCAGTCCGGCGGCCTCGTCGGGGACCTGGCTCAGCGGATAGCTGGCCAGGTCAGGGCCGGGGTCCTCAGTGGTGGATCCCTTGGCCGAGGTCGCCCAGCCGCCCAGATAGATGCCTTCGATACCGCAACGCTTCATGGTGACCGCCTGGCCCGGCGAGTACGGCCCGAACGTGGTGATCGACTTCTTCTGCGCGAACAGCTCACGCAGGCGGGCATAGAAGGCCGTGGCGGCCTCGCGGGCCACCGTGTAGTCCACCCCGATGGTGCCGCGCTGCTCGGCCACCTGCCGAGCGGTGTACAGACGGGTGATGCCCGCGAACCGCGGACTGTCGAAGTACTGCTGGATGGCAGCGACCTGTGCGGAGAACCCCTCGCCGGTCGATGCGTTCGCGTTGGTGGTTGTCATGTCGTCACGCTCCTCGTCGAGCCCAGGTGGACATCGGTCCTGGCCGGCCGTCGCCGCGGCCGGCCAGGACCATCTGCTATTCCATCTAAGCCCCTCGACGCGGGATTATTGCGGGCGGGGTGGCGCCTCGTTCGGCGCGGATCGCGGGGCCGCCCGGGTGTCGCGCGGCCGGCCACTCAGGCGGGAACCGCGACGGGGGGCGCCGTTGCCATGCTCACAGCCCCCGACTCGGGCGTCGCGACGATCGGGGAGTCGACCGGCTCCGGAGCGGAAACGTCGACAGACACCTCCGCCGCCGGGATGCCGGGGCTGGGCTGGTCGACATCGGGAACTGGCGCAGGGATGGCTTCTGGCCCCACCCCGGGGTCGAACTCGACAACGACGACGTCGGCGGGGCCGGGAACGACGTCGGCGGGGCCGGCCAGGACGTCGGCTGGGCCGGGAACCACGTCGGCAGGGCCGGCCAGGACGTCGACAGGGCCGGCGGGCGCGTCGCCGGGGGCCGGTACAGCGCCATCGGTGGCTGCTGCGGGGTCCATCTCCTGCGCCTCCACCGGCAGGTACATGTGCCGGGTGAACTGAGGCTGGAAGGCCCCGCCGCCACCGATGCGTACCCCCGAACCGCTTTCGCCGCTGGAGACCGGAGTGCCGTCCGGCAGCGTGACCGCGGCGTGGCCGCCGTTCCAGCCGATCACCACCGAGTTGGGTGCACTGCCGTAGTGGAAGCCGCGGGCCAGGAGGGCCGACTCCATGTTGCCGGTGTGGAACCGGCTGCCGTAGGCCGGACGGCCCGAGGCCACATTGGCGACCCAGGAGGCCAGTCCGGAGCAATCGGTTCCAGCCGGGGAGTCTCCGCCCGGGATATAGGGCGTCCCGGAAACCTGGCCGATCAAGGACATCAATGCCGCAAGTGCAAACATGAAATTCACGATATGCATGGATTTGCGAATTCGCCAAAGTCTGTGGTGCGTCTCACTATTCATAAATTCGGCATATTGCCTGCTCAGGAAGTTGTTGCCGTGCAGCGAAATAACCTGCTCGATACGTAATCGAGACTCCAAAAAGTGTTTCTTTACAGCGCTTTTCCATTGCGTCTCCACAATTTCGTTACGAAACTGCAGTCGGCGGCACGGTAACTTCCACGGCGGTGGGGCGAGGCTTCCTGATCGGACGTCTGTGCCGCAGTGCGGACATGGTCTCGCGTGTGATCGGTGGCACTTCAGGACACGAATGTGCGGCACGATGAACGCGATGGCTGAATGGCGCCGGCCTCAGGGGCCGGTGATCACCGGCGGGAGAGGTAGTCCGAATGCGTGTTCTGGTCCAGCGTGTGACGGCGGCGTCGGTGTCTGTGGACGGGGTGATCGTCGGAGAGATCCGGCCACGTTCTCAGGGGCTGCTGGCATTGGTGGGCGTCACACACACTGATGACCCGACCACCGCCCGGCGGCTGGCAGAGAAGTTGTGGTGGTTGAGAATCCTCGACGGTGACACCGCTGCGGCGGACATCGGCGCGCCGATCCTGGTGGTCAGCCAGTTCACGCTGTACGCGAACACCGTCAAGGGTCGGCGGCCGTCGTGGAATGCGGCGGCGCCCGCCTCGGTGGCCGGCCCGTTGGTGGATGCCTTCGCCGGTGCACTGCGGGCGCTCGGTGCAGATGTCCAGACTGGGAGCTTCGGTGCCCACATGCAGGTGGCCCTGGTCAACGACGGACCGGTGACCCTGCTGCTGGAGGGATGATCGCGCACCGCGCTGTCATCGAATCCTGATTTGTTACCGGTATGCGCCCCGTAGTCCACCTTGGCTGGGCAGACTGATGTCTCTCATGCACACCCACACCTTCGTCACCTACGAGGAATTCGGCCGTCGGTTCTTCGAGTTCGCGGTCACCGAGGAGCGTGTCGCTGCAGCGTTCGCCGAGATCGCCGGCGACTCCTTCGTGATGGGGCCGATGTCTCAGGGACCCGGGGGACTGGCCAAGGTCAGTGCGAAAGTCGAGATCCAGCAGCCGCATGTCCGGCGCGCTCTCGGTGAGACCATCACCTTCGCCGTGCGCATCCCCCTGGAGATCGAACTGACCGTCGATCTGTGGCTGGACAGGCCGCGCTTCGTGGTCGACGGTGACATCGCCCTACGGGCCACCGCCCGCGCCGCCGAACCGCTGATGATCGTCATCGATGTGGCCAAGCCCCGGCCGTCGGACATCGCCGTGCACGTCACGTCGAAGTCCCTCCGTGGTGAGATCGTCCGGATCATCGGTGGGGTCGATGCGGAGATCCGCCGCTTCATCGCCGCCCATGTCGCCGCCGAGATCGACAGTCCGGGGTCGCAGCAGGCCAAGATCATCGACGTGGCCGATCAGGTGGCGTCGGCCTGGGACGCCGGCTGACTGCTACAGATCCAGTGTCAGGTTTTCCCCTGCCGGTGCCCTGGAGACGCAGGTCAGCATGATGCCGTCGTCCCGCTCCGGCCCGGTCAGCAGGGTGTCGCGGTGATCCACCGTTCCCGCCAGCACCCGGGTACGGCAGGTTCCGCAGAATCCCTGCTGGCATGAGTAGGGTGCCGGAACACCGGTCCGTCGCAGCGCCGCGAGCAGCGTCTCCTCGGCCCCCACCTCGAGACTGGCTCCGGAGGAGCCCACAGTCGCGGTGAACGGCGCACCATCGGTGACCGGTGGCGCGGCGAATCGTTCGAAGTGCAGCTCCACATCGTCGCGCCCGACGAGGCGAGACCGGATCGCGGTGATCATGTCGGCTGGGCCACACGCGTAAACCGCTGTGTTGCAGGCGCATTCGCCGAGCAACTCATCGGCCCCGGGAACTCCGGCGACGTCATCGGTGCGGATCTCGATCTTCTGGCCGAAGCGGCTGACCTCATCGAGGAAGGGGATGCTCTGCGCGCTGCGTCCGACGTAGATCATCGACCACTCCACGCCCATCCGTTCCGCCATGGCCAGCATCGGCAGGATGGGTGTGATGCCGATGCCGCCGGCGATGAACCGAAGACACCGGGCGGGGGAGCCGTAGCCCGGCACCGCCAACGGGAAGGCGTTGCGCGGACCGCCGGTGGTGACCGCGGAGCCGACCGGCAGCGCGTCGTGCACCTCGATCGAACCGCCGCCCCCGTCGGGAATGCGGCGAACCGCGATCCGGTAGGTGCGGCGTTCGCCCGGGTCGCCGCACAGCGAGTACTGGCGGACCAGGCCGCTGGGCAGGTGGATGTCGAGGTGGGCGCCCGGATGCCAGGGCGGCAGGTCGGCGCCGTCAACGGCGGCCAGTGTCAGGGCCACGACGTTCTCATCGCGGGCGACCATCTGTCGTCCGGTGACCCGCAGGGTGAAGGTGTGATCGCGTGCCGGCGGCGGTAGCGGCCGCCGTAGTGAACCGGTCACCGCCCACAGCCCGGAGACCGCCGCGCCGGCCAGGCGCAGCGCGGGCAGCACCATCTAGAGGTGCGCGGCGCGGGCGGCGGGAGACCCGGCCAGGTAGGCGACCGCCTGTGCCGTCGAGCCGACGTCGGCCGGTGAGTAGCCGGGCCGGAAGTATGCCAGTGTGGTGGTACCGAACAGGGTCCGGTACGTGGGCAGCAAGCGCAGCTTGGAATCCTGCATCCGCAGCCTCTGCATCCGCCACCAACCCATCCGGAGTTCGGGATCCCGGCGGCACAGGTAATACGTTGCCCGCTCGAAAAAGGAGTACAGCAAGGGCATCGCCATCGACATCGCCCGGATCCGAGCCAGGTAGCTGTCATGGAAGTAGGTCGCGACATCGTGAGCGACACAGCGGTGCTCGACTTCTTCGCTACCGTGCCAGCGGAAGAGATCGACCATCGTCGGGTCCGCCCCGAACTCGTCCCAGGCGCAATTGAGGGCGAAATCGCCCAGCACAGCGGTGTAGTGCTCGATCGCGGCGATGAGCCAGAGTCGCTCGCAGAGGTGGTTGAACCGCCGTTTGGGGTCGGTGGACGTGCTGGGCGTCAACACCTTGCCGACGATGAACTCGACCTGGTCGAGGATCGGCCGGGGATCGATTCCCTGGCGCTCCATGAACTCGTGCAGGGCGCGTTCATGGGTGTCGGCGTGCACCGCCTCCTGGCCGATGAAACCGCGCATGTCCTCGGCGAGACGCTCGTCTCTGACCAGGGGAAGCGCGTCGCTGAAAGTGGTGACGAACCACCGCTCGGCGGCCGGAAGCACCACGTTGAGCAAGCTGATCATGTGCGAAGCGACTGGATGACCGGGAATCCAGTGCAGTGGTGACGCGGTGAGGTCGAAGGCCACCTTGCGAGCCTGAATCTGTACCGGACCGGGGTCTATCTCCCGGTCCCAGTGTCGTGGCCGAGTCACAATGAGATTCTACGGCGTGGTTCCCGCGAACTGAATACGCCTCAGCCGACCCGAGTCGGCACCACGGTCACCACGCCGGGGGCACCCGGAGTGGGCCGGGTGCCCGCATCGGGGCTCTGGGCCCCGCTGGTCGGTGAGTTCGCCACCGAGGTGGCCACCGGGAAGTCGGGCTGGGCCTCGGCGGTGCAGTCCAGCATCAGCTGAATCTTTCCCGTGCCGAGCACCTTCTCACTGCTGACGATGCATTGGGACTGTGGCATGTCACTGCCCACCGATCCGCCGAACGTCGTCGGCACACCTTGGGCTCGCAGGATCGCCACCGCCTTGGCGTAGGGTTCGCCGACCACGTTGTAGGTGCTGTTGGAGGCGGGGTCGGCGGTGCTGGCGGCCATGCCGAGCGCACCGACTGCGGTTGCCGACGCCACCGCGCCGGCAATGGCCATGAGCTTCGGGGCCATCAACTTCGCAGCCATGAACTTTCTCACTAACGACCTTCCTGTCCTGCGACGACCCTAACGCAGCGGATACCCGGGAACCATGTCAGCTGTGTATCGGCACGGGGCGTGAAGTCGTTTCAGAACGATTCGCGATGTCGTTCCTGCTCGAGCACGGCCTCAAGATCCGGGAGACGATTCATTGCCGACACCGCACGAGCGGTCCGGACGTTGGCGGCGAGGCGATCGCGATGCCGATGGGTGAATGACCAGTAGCCGGCAGTGAAGGGACAGGCGTTCTCCCCGATCCGCTTCCGCGGGTCGTAATGGCATCCGCGACAGTGGTCGCTCATCGTGTTGAGGTAGGCGCCGCCGGAGGTGTAGGGCTTGGTTGCCATCCGCCCGCCGTCGGCATGTTGGCTCATGCCGAGCACGTTGGCCGGCATCACCCAGGCGAATCCGTCGACGAAGACCGTCGAGAACCACTCGTTGAGCGCTCGCGGCTCGTAGCCGCGCTGCAGGGCATGACTGCCCAGCACCATGAGCCGCTGGATGTGGTGCGTCCAGCCGCGGTCGCGTACCCCGGTCAGCGCGTCCCGCAGACAGGCGGCGGTGACGGCGTCGGCGTCGGCGTCGGCCCACCACCTCGGCAGCGGAACGTGGGCGTCCAGGGCGTTGCTGTTGAGGTAGTCCGGGCCGAAGTGCCAGTACAGCTGCCAGACATACTCCCGCCACCCGAGAATCTGGCGGACGAACCCCTCGACCGCAGCCAGGGGAGCCGCTCCGGTCCGGAAGCTGTGCTCGGCGGCCCCCACCGCATCCAGCGGGTGCAGGACGCCCAGATTGAGCGGCACCGACAGCAAAGAATGTGCCATCGCCCAGTCCGAGCCCATGATCGCGTCCTCGTACCGGCCGAACAGCGGTAGCCGGTGGGTGATGAAGTGATCCAGAGCCGCCCGGGCCTCGGTGGGGGTTACGGCGAACAACCGTGGCCCGTCGACACCGACGGTATCGGCGGCGAGGCAGTCCAGGTCATCGCGGACAGCGGCATCCACATCGTCCTCGACGGGGCGGTAGGGCGGATCTACCCCCAGGGCGGTGCGCCCCTTGGGCGGGCGTTCGCGATTGTCAGTGTCGAAGTTCCACCGGCCTCCGGCAGGCTGGTCGCCGTCCAACAGCACGGCGAACCGGCGTCGCTGCTCGCGGTAGAAATCCTCCAGCCGGAACCGCGTCCGATTCCCGGCCCACCGGCGGAATTCCGCGCGCGGCAAGGCGAAACCGGGGCTGGGCAGGACCTCGAGGACCCGTCCGTCGGACTGCAGCCGCCGGACGAACCGGTCTGCGGCGTGTGAGGTCGGCTCATACACCAGGACCGGTCGCCGGTAGCGGCTGAGCGCCTCGGTGTAGGTGTCGGCCTTGATCAGGGTGGCCCGCTCACCGAGTTCCACCGCTGCGTGCCGCAGGGCAGACAAGATGAGGTGCAGCTTCTGCCGGTGGAACCGGCGCCGCCGCAACGCGGCGGTGGACTCGATCAGCAGAACAGGCCGGTGGGCATTGTCGCCATCGTGGAAATGCGGCCCCAGTTGGTCGGCGAACAGCCACACTGGGGTCTCCTCGACGGTCACCAGCGCGATGGTACGTCTCGGCGGATCAGTGGTGACGAGTTGTCAGGTCTGCTCCGCCGAGCAGCCGGTCCAGAAACGTTCGTTGCCCCACAAGCAATTTGACTCGCGCTTGAGCCACCGGGAACCAGTCGGCGCGATCGAGCTCGGGGAATTCCCGCATCCGCCCGGATCCCCTGGGCCATTCCAGGGTGAAGGTGTTGCTTCGGAACTCGGCGATGTCCAGACCTGCTTGGACAGCGAATACGGTGAGGATCTTGCCGCCGGGCTGCCGAACCGAACCGAGGTCGGTGCGCAGGCCCGGGGGCACCGGGCAGCCGATCTCCTCGGCGAACTCGCGCTGCGCAGCAACCCAGGGATCCCCACCAGGTGCGTACTCGCCCTTGGGAATCGACCACGCGCCGTCGTCTTTCCGGGCCCAGAACGGTCCCCCGGGATGGCCGATGAGCACCTCGGTGCCGACGTCTCCGGCTCGGTGAAGCAGGATTCCGGCGCTGAACTTCGGCACTGTCAGGACGCGCCGGGATTCGTGGCGGCGCGCATGAGCTCGGCAAACACCGCCGCACGCCGATCGGTGAACACCTGTTCCAGAGTCAGCGGCTCGCCGTCCGGCCCGGCCAGCGGCACCCGCCAGTTCGGGTACTCATCGGTGGTGCCCGGCTGATTCTGGGTGCGGTGCTCGCCCACTGCGTCGGTCAGTGCCAGCGCCAGCAGCCGTGACGGGGTGCCGCCGAGGTAGCGGTAGAGCGCCACGGTGACCTGCTCCTCGGTGGGAGACTCGTCCGCGCCCACATCCGGGAGCAGCCCGGCCCGGCGGAGTTCGTCCATCCAGGCCCGCTGCGCGGCGGCATCGTCGGCCATCTCCTCCTCCGCGGAGCGGGTCAGCAACCCCAGAGCGTGCCGCAACCGGACGTGCTCGCCGGCCAGATAGCCGGGGGTGGGCGGCAGGTCGTGGGTTGTCACCGACGACAGGCACAGCTCACGCCAGTGCGCGGCCGGCAGCGGCCCGCGGCTTGCGGGTTCGATCTCGAACCAGAGGATCGAGGTTCCCAGCACACCGCGATCCCGCAGATAGTCCCGGGCCCACGGCTCGACGGTGCCGAGGTCCTCGCCCACCACCACGGCCCCCGCCCGGGACGCCTCCAGTGCGACGATGCCGATCATCGCATCGTGGTCGTAGCGCACGTAGGTCCCCTCGGTGGGTGGAGCGCCCTCCGGTATCCACCACAGCCGGAACAGTCCGATGATGTGGTCGATCCGCACCCCTCCGGCGTGCCGCAGGACGGCCCGGATCAGGGCCCGGAACGGCTGGTAGCCGTGTTCTTCCAGTTGGTCGGGCCGCCAGGGTGGCTGCGACCAGTTCTGGCCCAACTGGTTGAACTCGTCGGGTGGGGCACCGGCCGTCACCCCGAGGGCCAGGACATCCTGAAGGGCCCAGGCATCGGCTCCGGTGGGGTGCACCCCGACTGCGAGATCATGCATGATGCCCAGAGCCATCCCGGATCGGACAGCCTGGGACTGGGCGGCGGCGAGTTGCTCATCAAGCTGCCACTGCAGCCAGCGGTGGAAGTCCACCGCCCGGGGATGCCGCCGGGCGAAGTCGGCGACCTCGGGGTTCGCCGGGTGCTGCAACCCGGCCGGCCAACGCCGCCAGTCACCGCCGTGTTTCTCGGTTAGTGCGCACCAGGTCGCGAAGTCGTCCAGGGCCGTACCCTCCCGAGCCGTGAAAGCGTCGAAGGCCAGCTGCCGGCCGGCTGATCGAGGTACCCGATACACCAACTTCAGAGCCGAGCGCTTGGCCTCCCAGGCCGAGTCCCGATCGATGCTCTCCGACGTCCGCGCCGCGGCACGCACCGAGTTCCGCAACGCGCGTACCCGACCGCGCTTGGGCAGGAAGGCGAATTCCGGGATGGCTTCGATCCGCAGATAGAGCGGGTTGACGAACCGGCGCGACGTCGGCAGGTAGGGGGAGGGCTCCATCGGGGCGGTGGGCGCGGCGGCGTGGAGGGGGTTGACCAGAACGTAGTCAGCGCCGTGCCGGGCCCCGGCCCACACCGCGAGGTCGGTGAGGTCGGTGAGATCACCGACGCCCCATGATCCCCGGGAGCGGACGCTGTAGAGCTGGGTTGCCAGGCCCCACGCACGGCGGGCCCCCATCCGAGCCGGCAGACCCAGCCAGGCCGGGGTGATGATCAACGGGGTTGCGAACTCCTGATCGCCGGAGCGCAGGTGTACCTGGTGATAGCCGAGCGGAAGGTCAGCGGGCAACACAAAGGTGGCCTCACCCACCAGCCGTCCGTCGAGGTCGAACGGCGGGGTGAAGTTGTCGGCCTGCCGGATGCCGCTGCGAACCGTGCCGTCTTCGAGTCGGACCCACACGTGGGCCTCACTCCCGTGCCTGACGTGCGCCCAGAACTGGGCCTCGGTACCTGAACGGGCGACGATGGTCGCCGGCAGCGCTCGCGCCCAGTGCCGGCGGTCCAACTCCGAAAGCGATGCGGCACAAGCATCTTCGGATTCGGCGCTGATCCCGAGCGCGGCCAGCACAGCGACGACGGTTGAGGGGTCAACGGTGACGAAGTCCCCGGACCAGTCGTGGTAGGCGCACGCGACCCCCAGCCGGTCGGCCAGCGCGGTCAGCATCGGTTCAGCCATGGCTGACATCCTTGTCGATGGTCAGCCCGCGGCACCGGACAATTCGATGGTCAGCACTCCGCCGATGATCAGCGCGATGCCGGCCATCATCGTCAGGGTCAGCGGTTCACCGAACAGCCTTCGGGCCAGGACGGCGACCAGGGCCACCCCGCAGGCCGACCAGACCCCGTAGGCGATCCCGACCGGCATGCCCAGGTGCAGCGTGACCCAGAGCATGACGAACGAGGCGACGTAGCCGGTCAGCACCGGCGCGATCCAGCGCTTTTTCCGGAATCCATCCGAGGCGCGAAGTCCCAGGGTCGAGAACACCTCGAGGAGAATGGCCGAGGACAGGGCCAGCCAACTCACGATCGCGCCCGTTGTGCGGTGTGCGCACCGAACTGCACCAACAGGACCCCGGCGACGATCAACCCGATCCCGACGATGATGGGCGCCGTGAACGGGTCCCCGAACAGCATGGCTGCGGCCACCGCGGTGATGGCGGTGCCCAGGGCGCCCCATATCCCGTAGGCGACGCCTACCGGCATCCCGGCCCGCAGTACCCGGCTCAGCAACACGAAGGAGGCGACGTAGCCGATCACCACCACCGCGAGCCAGGCTCGCGCGTCTTGGGAGGCCCGCAGCGAGAGCGTCCCGGCCACCTCGGTGCCGATCGCACCGAGCAATAGCGCCCAACTCCGAATCACCTTGCGCCTTCTCTGTATGTGGGTCGGTTGAGGACAATAGCCAGGGCTAGAATCCGGTCGGGAGGTGCCCGTGGATCGGATCGCAGACGTTCTGTCGGCCATGCCGTCGCCGATGCGCGACCCGGTGCTTTTCGCGATCCCGTTTTTCCTGCTGCTGCTGACGCTGGAATGGGCGGCAGCGCGCAAACTCGAGGCCACCGATGGCGGTGCCGTGTCGGACCGGCCCGCCGTCGGCGCCTATCTGTCCCCTGATGCGCGGGCGTCGATCTGGATGGGTCTGGTCTCGATCCTGACGATGGGCGTCTGGAAGTTCCTCGGTCTGCTCGGCTATGCGGCGTTGTTCGTGTACGTGGCGCCCTGGCAGCTCTCGGCCCGGGACTGGTACACGTGGGTCATCGCTTTGGTGGGTGTCGACCTGTTGTTCTACGTCTATCACCGGATCGCGCACCGGGTCCGGCTGGTGTGGGCCACCCATCAGGCGCACCATTCCAGTCGTTACTTCAACTTCGCGACCGCGCTGCGTCAGAAGTGGAACAACAGCGGTGAACTCATCATGTGGGCCCCGTTGCCGCTGCTCGGTGTGCCGCCCTGGATGGTCTTCTTCAGCTTTTCGATCAGTCTGATCTACCAGTTCTGGATTCACACCGAGCGCATCGGCAGACTCGCGCGGCCGATCGAGTTCGTTTTCAATACGCCGTCGCACCACCGCGTTCATCACGGTATGGATCCGGAGTACCTGGATCGCAACTACGGTGGAATTCTGATCATCTGGGATCGGCTGTTCGGAAGCTTCCAGCCGGAGATCTTCCGCCCCCACT
>JAGQTS010000046.1:16944-17201 GCA_020438895.1 Mycobacterium sp. | reverse complement strand
CTGGGTCACCGGTCACACCTACATCGTGTACGGACCGCTGTCCAACGGCGCCACCGAGGTCGTCTACGAAGGGACCCCGGCGTCCCCGGATGAACACCGGCACTTCCAGGTGATCGAAAAATACGGCGTCACGATATATTACACCGCCCCCACCCTGATCAGGACGTTCATGAAGTGGGGCCGGGAACTGGTGTACCAGCACGACCTTTCCAGCCTTCGACTGCTGGGCTCTGTGGGTGAGCCGATCAATCCCGAGG
>JAGQTS010000046.1:0-16903 GCA_020438895.1 Mycobacterium sp. | reverse complement strand
GACACCTGGTGGCAGACCGAGACCGGCGCGGCGATGATCGCTCCACTTCCGGGTGTGACCGACTGCAAGCCCGGATCTGCCATGCGGCCGCTGCCGGGAATTTCGGCCACGATCGTCGACGACCACGGTGACGAACTCCAACCCGCCCCCGAACATGGCGAGCAGGTCAACGGCTACCTGGTGCTCGATAAACCATGGCCGGCAATGCTGCGCGGGATCTGGGGCGATGACGAGCGGTTCCGGGAGACGTATTGGTCCCGGTTCGCTGATCAGGGTTGGTATTTCGCCGGCGACGGAGCCCGTTACGGCAGTTCCGGCGAAGTGTGGGTACTTGGCCGCATCGACGACGTCATGAACGTCTCCGGACACCGCATCTCAACCGCGGAGGTGGAATCAGCGCTCGTCGGCCATGCTGGGGTCGCCGAGGCCGCCGTCGTCGGGGCCTCCGACGACACCACCGGTCAAGCGATCTGCGCATTCGTGATCCTCAAGGAAAACAATCCCGGCCTCTCGACCGCGGAGATGGTCAACGAACTGCGGGCCGAGGTGGCGCGGGAGATCTCGCCGATCGCCAAACCACGAGAGATCCATGTTGTACCGGAACTGCCAAAGACCCGGAGCGGCAAGATCATGCGCCGGCTGCTGAGGGACGTGGCGGAGGGCCGCCCGCTCGGCGACACGTCGACACTGCTGGACCCAGGTGTGTTCGAGGCGATCCGGGCCAGCAAGGCGATCTGAGCGCCGGACGTCCCGCCCGCTCAGGCCGGGCCGGGTGCGCGGTTGGATGTCGGGACGAATCCGGCCCCCGGTCGGTCTTTTTCGGCAAGGTCGCTGAGGATCGCGTTCATCGACATCGTCACCGCCGGGGTATGCAGTGGGATGTACTTGATGATGCAGGTCGGCAGTCCGTCGGTGAAGGCGCCATGGATCATCCCGACAAGCTTGTTGTTGACCGTCACCGGGGCGCCGGAGTCACCCGGCTGTCCGCAGACCTGGTTGACGATGGTGCCTGGTTCCTCACCCGGCCCCCACGTCACACCGCAGGAGTACCCGGTGGTACGGCCCAGCTTGCAGGCCACCTGGCCCAGGACGGGATCGGGCCCGATCCCGTCGATCGCGAAGCCGCCCCAGTTCGCGACCGGATTGACCTTTGCCTGGTCGAACCGGATCACGGCGTAGTCCAGACCGTCGTTGCCTGCGACCATCGTGCCGACCACACCGCGGTCCTGGTCCGACTCGGCTGCAACCTGGGCCCCCGGGCCGCCGCAATGCGCCGACGTGAACCCCACCAGCGCTCCGGAATTGTCCGTCCCGATCGAGGTCAGGGTGCAGTAGGTCTCCCCGTCGACAACGATGCCGGCACCACCACCCAACGTCACCTGCTCATCGGCTGCGGCCGGAGCGCTCGTCGGAAGCAGGGCGCCGACCGCGACTGAGCCGGCGACGAGCACCGAAGCCGACAGTCGTCTGACATGGTTGGCGCTGGCCACAGGTACCTCCATCGATTTCCCACCCGCGTGCGAGTCTATCGTGGGCACACATGCAACTCCTGTAACAGCGCGACGGGTATGCGCGTGCATTTCGGGCCCGCACCATAAACTTCCGACCACACCGAACCGTTGGAGGAGGACCGTGAGCAATCGGGATCGCAAGACTGGGGTGCCCACCAGTGCGACATCAATCCCGCTGGTCGACCCTCATGCGATGCCCGCTGATCCCTCTATCGGCGATCTCGTGCGCGATGCCACGACCCAGGTCTCGACCCTGGTGCGGGCCGAGGTAGAGCTGGCGAAAGCGGAGATCACACGGGACGTGAAGAAGGGCCTGACCGGCAGCGTCTTCTTCATTCTCGCCTTGGTGGTACTGGTCTACTCGACCTTTTTCATGTTCTTCTTCCTCGCCGAACTTCTGGATACCTGGTTCTATCGCTGGGCTGCGTTCTTGATCGTGTTCATCCTGATGTTGGTGACCACCGCGGTGTTCGCCCTCATCGGTTACCTTCGCGTCCGCAGGATCCGCGGGCCGCAGGAGACCATCGCCTCGGTGCGTGAGACCACCGCGGCACTGACCCCGGCGGCCCTGAAGGGCCCCGTATCGTCCCCCTCGCCCGCCGCGCAGGTGCCCGGCGCAGGGTCGAAGCCGGAACCGCCGGCTACCGATCCATCCGGGTGGTGACGACGCGTCCGGACCCGTCGGTCACCCGCATCCCGGGCCCTTGGCGCCACCACGATGTTCACGCGAACGGCATCCGATTCCAGTGCGTCGAAGCTCTTGCCGACCCCGATGACGACACTCCGCCCACAGCCAGACCGCTGATCCTGCTGTTGCACGGATTCGGGTCGTTCTGGTTCTCCTGGCGGCATCAGCTTCGGGGGTTGTCCCCGTCCCGCGTTGTGGCGGTCGATCTGCGCGGCTACGGCGGCAGCGACAAGCCGCCGCGCGGCTATGACGGATGGACGCTGGCGGGGGATGCCGCGGGTTTGGTGCGCGCGTTGGGACACCGGTCGGCAACATTCGTCGGCCACGCCGATGGCGGCCTCGTGTGTTGGGCCACGGCGGTCTTGCACCCTCGGGCGGTGCGCGCGGTGGCGCTGGTCAGCTCCCCGCATCCTGCAGCGCTCCGCAAGGGGGTGCTCTCCGACCCGGCGCAGCGCCGAGCCCTGCTACCGAGCCTGCTGCGATGGCAGATTCCTCGGTGGCCGGAACACGTCCTCACCCGCCACGATGCCGAGGAACTGGAGTTGCTCATCCGCGGCCGGTGCGGGCCACGATGGCCGGAGACGGACGATTTCCGGGCTGCTATCCCACACCTGCGACGCGCCATGCAAATCCCGTCGGCGGCCCATTCGGCCCTGGAGTATCAGCGCTGGGCCGTGCGCAGCCAGGCCCGCAATGAGGGCAGGCGCTTCATGAAGCTGATGAACCGTCAGCTCGGGATTCCATTACTGCATCTCCGCGGCGACGCCGATCCCTACGTCCTGGCCGGCCCGGTACACGCCACCCGACGCTACGCACCAGCAGGCCACTTCGTGGACATCGGCGGCGCCGGCCACTACGCACACGAGGAATCGCCGGAGGAAGTCAATCGCCACTTGCGGGCGTTCCTGGACGCGGCGCGCCCGAACCTCACCTGACGCACGAACCGGTAGGCACCTTCGCAGAGTTACCGATCTTGGCGAGCTGACGGGAGACTTCGTTGGCTGTCATCACGAAACCGGTGTCATCGTCGTCGACCGCGGCACCGAAAACCACGCCGATCACCTGGCCGGCCCGGTTGATCATCGGCCCGCCTGAATTACCCTGACGCACCGTTCCTCTGATGGTGTACACCTCTCGGTTGACGGTCGTGCTCTTGTAGATGTCGGGACCGCTGAGTTCGATGATCTCCCGGACGCGCGCCGGAGTGGCCACGAAGTCGCCGCCGCCGGGGAAGCCGAGCACGACGGCATCGGTTCCGCTCTTGGCCGGCTGATCGGCGAAGACCAGGGGCTTCTGCGGGAGATTCGGCACGTCGAGAATCGAGATATCGGCGTCGGGGTCATAGGAGACAACCGTCGCATCGTATTTCTGGCCCTCGGCCTCCACCGACACCGTGTCCGACCCGGCGACGACGTGCGCATTGGACATCACCCGGTTGGGCGCCACAACGAACCCCGTTCCTTCAAGGACCTTCTCGCAGGCCGGGGCCACCCCGCGAATCTTCACGACGCTGGGTCGCGCAGTCCCGACGACGAGGCTGTCCGCCAGGGAGGCGTCAGGGGGTTCGACGACCTGGATCGGGGTGTGCCCGAGCGGCTCGAGCACATCGGGCAGACCGGACGTGCGCAGCAGCGTGGACATCCGCTCGGGGACCGCTCGCAGCCACTGCGGTGCGTAGTTGTCCACCTCGCTGAGGATCTTGGATCCCTTCACCGCCGCGGCGAGGTTCGGCTGGCCCGACGATGTCAGCGGGCTGGCCAACAACCATGCCGCGACCACCACCACCACCAGTTGGAGACCGACGCCCACGACCGAGTCCAGCGCCCGGACCGGAGCGCTGCGAATCGAGCCTCGCACCGCACGGCCGAGGACGACTCCCGCGACCTCTCCGATGACAACGAGCACCAGGATCAGGATCAATGCCGCGATCAGCTTGGCCCGCGGCGCGGAGAGATAGCTGACGAGGTGCGGTGCAAGCATCACCCCGGCGATCGCCCCCAGAATGACGCCGACGAACGACAGCACGGAGCCCAGCGCGCCCGATCGCCACCCGGACAAGGCGGCGATGAAAGCCACCCCGATGATGGCGACGTCGAGCCAGTGCGAACTCGTCACGGCCGTTCCTCACTGTCGTCGACGACACCTGCTTCGTCGTTTTCATCGGTGGCCTTGCCGACGAGAGCCATCACCTCGTCCAATTCGCGAACCGCGTCGGTATTCCACGGACGCGCCCACCCTGCCACTTCAAGCATCGCTGAGATTACGTGACCGGTGAATCCCCATACCAACATCTCGTTCAGCAGGAACGCCGGTCCGGCGAAGCGCGGCGAACCGCCGCTGCGATAGACCATCAACCGGTTGGCGGGATTGACGAAAGCACGCAGCGGCACCCGCGCGACGACCGCGGTCTCGGCCTCGTCGACCACTGCCACCGGACCGGGGTCACGCGAATAGGCCAGGACCGGAACCACGTGGAAATCCGACGGCGGAATGTACATCCGGTCCAGGGTGGCCAGCGGCCGAAGACGGCCGGGGTCGATGCCTGTCTCCTCACGCGCCTCACGCAACGCGGTGTGCACTGGCCCGGTATCCGCGGGATCGGCGGCTCCACCGGGGAATGCGGCCTGCCCGGCATGATGGCGCAGCGTGCCGGCGCGCACGGTGAGCAACAGATCGGCTTCGTCGGGCACGGATCCGGACGGATGCTCGGCGTCCGGTCCGGAGAACAACACCAGAACCGCGGCGTCGCGGCCCGTCCGGACGTCGTCGCCGGTGAGCGGCCCACCGGCCAGCGCCGTCAACACATCCGGTGGTACGCGCCGCCGATAGGCGTCCGTCACCCGATGGATGTTTGTCATCAGCGGCGCCAACCATGACGGAGACATATCCGGCGCGAGAAAATCCGGGTTCATCGGAGCGCTGATTCCACTTCGGCAGCGATGTCATCAGCGCTGGTGAAGGGCTTCGGCAGCACTGCAGCCACGCTACCGTCCGGGCGCAGAACGACGGTGGCTGGCATGACATTCGGGATTGACAGTGCTGCCGCGATGTCCCGGCGGCCGTCCTGCAACATCGGCAGTCGCACGCCGAGTTCGGCCATCCGCAGCAGGCCCGCAGTCTCGTTCTCATCCTGGTGCACCGTGACGACGGTCACTGAGTCCCCGGCCTGCTGCTGATATTTCGCCAACGCAGGCAACTCCTCGGCGCACGGTCCGCACCAGTACGCCCACAGGTTGAGCAGGACGACCCGACCGGCGAGAGCGGGGGCGACCTCGACGGCCGATCCGTCGGCCGCACACTCCACGACGAGCCCACGCAGCTTGGCCGGTCCGGGGCCGTCGTCAGGCGCCGGGCACGGCGGCAAAGCGGCTAGTTGCCGGGGCCCGGCCAGTGCCTGGTCGGTGTCGGCCTCGCGGTGGGCTCGAGCAGACTGCGAATCCGTTTCGCCGGACATCGGGGGGTCGGCGATCAAATGCAATGCCAGTCCGGCTACCAGCGCCGCCAGCACAGCGACGATCGCCAGAGTCCAGCGCGTCGAAGTCGTCATCGGTTGGGCGTCGTCATCGGTTGGGCGTCGTCATCGGTTGGGCGTCGTCATCGGTTGGGCGTCGTCATCGGTTGGGCGTCGTCATCGGTTGGGTTAGGACTCGTCGTCCAGTCCGACCAGCGCCAGCAGGTGCGTCCGCTCCGGACCTTTGACCAGTGGGGCAGCAAGCACCGGGTCGGTCGGACCGGCGCCAAAGGAGGGGCAGTCCCGAGCCAGAACACACGCCCCGCAGGCCGGTTTCCGGGCGTGGCAGACCCGTCGTCCGTGAAAGATCACCCGGTGGCTCAGCAATGTCCACTGGCTACGCTCGATCAGAGCTCCCACTGCATGCTCGACCTTCACTGGGTCGGTCTCCGCGGTCCACCGCCACCGCCGGGCCAAGCGGCCGAAGTGCGTGTCGACGGTGATTCCCGGCACGTCGAAGGCGTTCCCGAGAATCACGTTGGCGGTTTTCCGCCCCACGCCGGGTAGCGTGACCAGCTCGTCGATAGTGCGCGGAACCTCACCGTCGAACCGCTCGACGAGCTCGCGCCCGAGACGGATCAACGAGTCGGCCTTGTTTCGGTAGAAGCCGGTTGGGCGTATCAACCCCTCAAGTTCGCCACGATCCGCCTCGGCGAACGCACGGGCACTGCGGTACCTCGCGAACAGCGCCGGAGTCGTGAGGTTGACCCGCTTGTCCGTGCTCTGCGCGGACAGGATGGTGGCCACCGTCAATTCGAGGGGGTTGGCGAAGTCCAGTTCGCAGTAGACATGCGGGAAAGCCACGTCCAGTTTCCGGTTCATCCGCCGGGCGCGGCGTACCAAACCCAGGTGAGTCTCGCGATCCCACTTGCTCGAACGCGCCGTCACGGCCCTCAGGGTACTCATGGGTGGCCTCACGACCGCCGACAGACCGGTGACGATTCGTGATCCCGATGAGACCTGCCCCCGGTTAACTTCCCCGCTATGTCATGGTTGCTCGCAGCGTGCATGCCGGGGATGTTGATGCTCGCGACCGTCGGCTTGCAGCGGCTGGAAAGCATCCTGCACGGTGAGCACCCCAACGCCGGTCAGCTGGTCGCTCGCCTCGAGGACGCGGCCCGCACGGCGCGGGAGAACGCCGCCCAGCGAACGCTGCATGAGTTCTCCGGCGTCAACTCCCGCATCGAGCCCGCGCATCTGCTGCTCGCCGACGAACCGGGACTGCCCACCCGCCCCAATCCACAAGTTCGGCCCTACCAAATCGCGAATCGTGTGTAGCGTGGGCTAGTCGTGAGCGGCCGATCAGCCAAGCCAGTAATCGGATTGGGGTCGGGAAGTGCTCGCCGCTAACTGATGAGCTAAGCGAGGCAACGTGGACGAGATCCTGGCCAGGGCAGGAATCTTCCAGGGAGTCGATCCCGGCGCGGTATCGGCACTGACGAAGCAACTCCAGCCGGTTGACTTCCCCCGGGGGCACACCGTATTCGCCGAGGGCGAGCCCGGTGATCGGCTGTACATCATCATCAGCGGCAAGGTGAAGATCGGGCGCCGCTCCCCCGACGGTCGGGAGAACCTGCTGACGATCATGGGCCCGTCCGACATGTTCGGCGAATTGTCGATCTTCGATCCGGGCCCACGAACCTCCAGCGCCACCACGATCACCGAGGTGCGGGCCGTATCGATGGATCGCGATGCCCTGAAGGCCTGGATCTCCGACCGTCCCGAGATCGCCGAACAGCTGTTGCGGGTGCTCGCGCGCCGGTTGCGCCGGACCAACAACAACCTCGCCGATCTCATCTTCACCGACGTTCCTGGCCGGGTGGCCAAGCAGCTGCTCCAGCTCGCCCAGCGCTTCGGCACCCAGGAGGGCGGGGCGATGCGCGTCACTCACGACCTCACCCAGGAGGAGATCGCCCAACTCGTCGGGGCGTCCCGGGAGACGGTCAACAAGGCGCTGGCTGACTTCGCCCATCGCGGCTGGATCCGGCTTGAGGGCAAGAGCGTGCTGATCTGCGACTCTGAGCGCCTCGCGCGCCGAGCGAGGTAAGACTCGCGCCAGCGAGGCGCAACCCAAGCGAGTAACGCATCAGCGCGAGGTAAGACTCGCGCAGTCAATCTCGGCGCAGATACGCAAGCTGCGCACGCACCGAGCTCTCCGCCGCATCCCAGAGCTTTTCGTCGACGTCGGCGTAGACGTGTTCGACGATTTGGCGAGCGCTGGCGTCCTCACCGAGGGTCCTCAACGCCCGACGGATCTGCTCGAGGCGCTCCTCTCGGTGCGAGAGATACATCCGGGCGACAACGGCAAGATTGCCGACCTCCGGGCCGTGGCCCGGCAACACCAGCCGCGGGCCCATTCCGGCGAGCCGGCGCAACGATTCGAGATACGCCGCAAGACTTCCATCCTCGGCGTCGATGACGGTGGTCCCACGGCCGAGGATGGTGTCTGCCGTAAGCACGGCATCGTCAACGAGGAAGCACAGCGAGTCCGCGGTGTGCCCCGGCGTAGCCAGCACCGTGATCCGCAGCCCTGCGGCGTCGATCACCTCGCCGTCGGATAGCGGCCCCCCGAGCCCACGCAGGAAGCCGCTCCCCACCGAGCGGACCACCGCGCCGGTGGCTCCGACAAGCCGGTCGATACCGTCGGTGTGGTCGCCGTGCCGATGGCTGATCAGCACCATCGCTATCCGACCCAGGGCGGCCACCCGTTCGATATGCGCGACATCATCGGGTCCGGGATCCACGACGACCATCTCATCGCTGCCACGACCACGCAAAACCCAGGTATTGGTGCCGTCAAGGGTCATCACCCCCGGGTTCTCGCACAGCAGCACCGACGCGGCCTCGGTGACCGGCCGGAGAACTCCGTAGGCGGGATGGGTCGGTTCGCTGCACACCACGAGCGCAGTCGCTACCCGACCTCGACGATCAGCTCGACCTCTACCGGGGCGTTCAGCGGGAGTTCGGAGACCCCGACCGCCGAGCGGGCATGAGCGCCCGCATCACCGAACACCGCGCCGAAGAACTCCGAAGCACCGTTGACCACGCCGGGCTGGCCGTCAAATCCGGGTGCCGAGGCGACGAAGCCCACAACCTTGACCACGCGGGTCACCGTGTCGATGCCCACCAACGCGTCGACGGCCGCCAGCGCGTTGATCGCACAGGTCCGCGCAGCGGCTGCTGCATCCTCTGGAGTGACCTCGGCCCCGACCTTGCCGACGTGGGTAAGTGCGCCATCCACCAACGGCAGTTGGCCGGAGGTGTAGACAAGGTTGCCGGTGCGCACGGCAGGCACGTAGACGGCCAGCGGTGCCGGGACCTTGGGTATTCGAATACCCAACTCGTGCAGCCGCGATCGAGCAGTCACTTCGGCCGTTTCAAGTAGGCCACGTGCTGCTCACCGGTCGGCCCCGGCAACACCGACACCAACTCCCAGCCGTCGGCGCCCCACTGATCCAGAATCTGCTTCGTCGCGTGGGTCAGCAACGGTACGGTCGCGTACTCCCATGTCTTCGGTTCGCTCATGGCTGAAGCGTAGCCTCGTACGTCACACCACCGCGCAATACGGCTGACCGGGTGCAGCCTTGGATAGAGTGCACGGGTGGCGACCAATTCCCGTGATTCGAACCCGGTCGGCTGGCCGTCGCGACTGACCAAGGCACGCCTGCACTTCGTCACCGGGAAGGGCGGCACCGGAAAGACCACGGTCGCCGCGGCGCTGGCACTGACGCTGGCGGCGGGGGGACGGCGCGTGCTGCTGGTGGAAGTCGAAGGGCGCCAGGGCATTGCGCAGCTCTTCGATGTTCCGCCGCTGCCGTACCAAGAGGTGAAGGTGGCCACCGCCGACGGTGGTGGCCACGTCAACGCACTGGCCGTCGACATCGAGGCTGCTTTCATGGAGTACCTCGACATGTTCTACAACCTCGGGCTCGCAGGCCGCGCGATGCGCCGTGTCGGCGCCATCGAGTTCGCGACGACCATCGCGCCGGGCCTGCGCGACGTGCTACTGACGGGCAAGATCAAAGAGTCGGCGGTGCGGCTGGACGCCAACCGCCGACCCGCCTACGACGCGATCGTGGTCGATGCGCCCCCGACAGGACGGATCTCCCGTTTCCTCGATGTCACCAAGGCGCTCTCCGACCTGGCCAAGGGTGGACCGGTGCATTCTCAGGCCGAGGGTGTGGTGCGCCTGCTGCATTCCGAAGAAACAGCTATCCATTTGGTGACCCTGCTCGAAGCGCTCCCGATCCAGGAAACGATCGAGGCGATCGAGGAGTTGGAACAGCTGGATCTCCCGATCGGCAGTGTCATCGTCAACCGAAACATCCCCCCGTTCCTGCCGGCAGCCGACTTGGCGAGCGCCGCGACAGGCACCGTCGACGCCGATGGGGTTCGCGCCGGACTGTCTCGCGCCGGAATCACGCTGACCGACGCGGATTTCGCAGGCTTGCTCACCGAAACCATCGAACACGCCACCAGGGTCGCGGCTCGCGCCGAGAGCGCCGCTCAACTCGAAGACCTCCATGTGCCCAGGCTGGACCTGCCGTCCATCGCCGATGGTGTCGATCTGGGAAGCCTGTACGAACTCGCCGAAGTGCTCGCCCAGCAGGGCGTTCGATGAGCCGGCATTGAGCCCGATGAAGAGGACCAGACGATGAGCGCCACGCCTCCCCCGCTGGACATGAAATCGATCCTGACCGATCGATCGAACCGAGTCGTGGTGTGTTGCGGTGCGGGTGGCGTCGGAAAAACCACGACGGCCGCCGCGATGGCGCTACGGGCTGCTGAGTACGGCCGGTCCGTCGTCGTGTTGACGATCGACCCCGCCAAACGCCTGGCGCAGGCACTGGGAATCAAGGAACTCGGCAACGAACCGCAGCGGGTCCACTTGGGCGACGACATCCCCGGGGAACTGCACGCGATGATGCTGGACATGCGCCGGACCTTCGACGAGATGGTCATCGAAAACTCGGGACCTGAACGCGCACAAGCGATCCTGGAGAACCAATTCTATCAGACGGTGGCCACGTCGCTAGCTGGCACGCAGGAATACATGGCGATGGAAAAGCTGGGCCAGCTCCTGGCTCAGGATCGCTGGGACCTCGTCGTGGTCGACACCCCGCCCTCGCGTAATGCGTTGGATTTCCTGGACGCACCCAAGCGGCTCGGTAGCTTCATGGACGGACGACTGTGGCGGCTGCTACTGGCACCGGGCCGCGGCATCGGTCGACTGGTGACCGGCGTCATGGGACTCGCGATGAAAGCCATGTCGACAATCCTCGGTTCGCAGATGCTCTCCGACGCTTCGGCCTTCGTGCAGTCCCTGGACTCCACATTCGGCGGATTCCGCGAGAAAGCGGACCGCACCTACGAACTTCTCAAGCGGCGCGGCACACAGTTCGTGGTTGTGTCAGCAGCCGAACCGGACGCGCTGCGGGAAGCCACATTCTTCGTCGACCGGCTATCAACAGAGGGGATGCCTCTCGCCGGCCTGATCCTGAACCGGACGCATCCCATGCTGTGCAGCCTGACCGTCGAGCGCGCTATCGACGGCGCGACCGACCTCGAGGCGCTACCCGATAACCACGCCGGTACCCCCGAAAACGTGCTGACGGCTGGGGTGTTGCGAATCCACGCCGACCGGGGGCAGACCGCGAAGCGGGAGATCCGACTACTGTCGCGATTCACCGGCGCCAACCCGACTGTGCGCCTGGTGGGAGTTCCGTCATTGCCGTTCGACGTTTCCGATCTCACCGCATTGCAGGCAATCGCAGATCAGATCACCGGCGAGGCCTGAACGCCGCTCCGGTTGTGGCGATGGTCAGCTGACGATGCGGTGCTTGCGCTGGCCGGCGAAGAACTCGGCCCACGACGACACGTCGGGATGTTGCTTCAACAGGGCGCGCCGTTGCCGCTCGGTCATGCCGCCCCACACCCCGAACTCCACCCGATTGTCCAGAGCATCGGCACCGCATTCCGCAATCACCGGGCAGTGCCGGCAGATCACCGCCGCCCGACGTTGCGCAGCGCCCCGGACGAAGAGTTGGTCGGGATCGGCCGAGCGACAGAGCGCCTTGGAAACCCACGCGATCCGGGTTTCCCCGTCCGGTCCCTGATTGGGTGCTGGAATAGTTCTGCGGGCGGCAGGCCGAGTCCCCGACACGGGCGATCCCTTCGTCACGAGCCGCCCAGAAGGACGGCGATTCCTTCGGTGAGGCCGCCGCTGCGACCTGCGCCACAATGCGAGTGGAGTGTTATCTACGTCGCACCGTGTGCTTAAGTTAGGTGGTCAGGTCACATTTGCGCAACAGGTAAATCACAGGTTTTTTGGGACAACCGTCCAGACACGGCGTGAACTGCGGTTTTCGCCACATCTACGCCGACAATCACTCCCGCCCCGCCCGCCTCAGGGCTTCGGCCCCGACGGATGGAGGGCGACCGGGGCCCACCATGGCCGCTGCGTACGCTATACCCCATGTCGGAACGCCCCCCGGCCGGTCGAACGCTGTTCAAGCTGGCGTGGTGCTGCCTTCTTGCCAGCGTGATCCTGGCCGGCATGCTCTTCCCGGTGGCGGGCGGGCTGGGCCTGATGTCCAATCGCGCCTCCGACATCGTGGCCAACGGATCGGCGCAACTCCTCGAGGGCGATGTGCCGGCGGTGAGCACCATGGTCGACGCCCGCGGCAACACCATCGCCTGGCTGTACTCTCAGCGCCGCTTCGAGGTTCCCAGCGACCAGATCGCCGACACGATGAAGTTGGCGATCGTGGCGATCGAGGACAAACGGTTCACCGAGCACAACGGGGTCGACTGGAAGGGCACGCTCACCGGGCTCGCCGGGTACGCCTCCGGCGACCTGGGCACTCGGGGTGGTTCGACACTCGAGCAGCAGTATGTGAAGAACTACCAGCTTCTGGTTGTCGCGCAAACCGATGCCGAGAAGCGGGCAGCGATCGCCCCGACGCCGGCCCGAAAGCTGCGTGAGATCCGGATGGCCTTGACCATGGACAAGACCCTCACCAAACCGGAAATCCTCACCCGCTACCTCAACCTGGTGTCGTTCGGAAACGGGGCGTTCGGGATTCAGGACGCAGCCCAGACGTACTTCGGGATCGACGCCGTCGACCTGAACTGGCAACAGTCCGCGCTGTTGGCGGGCCTCGTCCAGTCCACCAGCACACTCAACCCCTATACCAATCCCGATGGCGCACTGGCGCGACGAAACCTGGTGCTCGACACCATGATCGAGCAGCTTCCGGACCTCGCCGACGAACTGCGAGCCGCCAAGCAGGCACCACTCGGCATCCTGCCGAGACCCAACGAACTTCCCCGCGGTTGCATCGCCGCGGGCGATCGTGCCTTCTTCTGCGATTACGTGCAGGAATTCCTGGCCCGGGCCGGACTGTCCAAGGAACAGGTCGCGCGGGGTGGTTATCTGATCAAGACCACCCTGGATCCGGAGGTGCAGGCCGCCGCCAAATCCGCCGTTGATTCCAGAGCGGACCCAGATGTCAACGGAATCGCCAGTGTGATGAACGTCGTGCTGCCCGGAAAGACCGGCCATCCGGTCGTCGCGATGGTGAGCAACCGGACCTATGGCTTGAACACCGACGCTTACGAAACCGTTCAACCGCAACCGTTTTCACTCGTCGGCGACGGTGCCGGATCAGTTTTCAAGATCTTCACCGTAGCAGCCGCGATGGACCTCGGTCTGGGTATCAACGCTGCTCTGGACGTACCTGGAAGGTTCAACGCCAAAGGTCTCGGCGAGGGCGGAGCCAAGGGTTGCCCGAGGGCGACCTGGTGCGTGGAAAACTATCTAGACCCCCGCAACCTGACGATGAATGTCACTGAGGCACTGTCTAAGTCGCCGAACACGGGTTTTGCGAAGCTGATCTCACAGGTCGGAGTGTCTCGCACCGTGGATATGGCCGTTCGTCTCGGCTTGCGGTCCTACGCCGATCCTGGAACCGCGCGTGCGTACGAACCCGACAACAATGAGAGCCTAGCCGATTTCATCAAACGTCAGAACCTCGGGTCGTTCACGCTGGGACCGTTCGAAGTGAACCCACTGGAACTTACCAATGTGGCCGCGACGCTGGCGTCCGGCGGAATGTGGTGCCCACCCAACCCCATCGACAAGGTCTTCGACCGCCGCGGCAACGAGGTGTCGATCACCACCGAAGCCTGCGAGCAGGTAGTTCCCGAGGGGCTGGCCAACACACTGTCCAACGCGATGGCCCGGGACACCATCAGCGGTACCGGCGCGGCGGCCGCCGCCAACGCGGGTTGGTCACTGCCGATGTCAGGAAAGACGGGGACCACCGAAGCTCACCGATCTGCCGCCTTTCTCGGATACACCAACCGGTATGCAGGGGTGAACTACATCTATGACGATTCCCCCGACCCCACCGGCATTTGTTCGTACCCGCTGCGGCAGTGCTACGACGGCAACCTGTTCGGCGGGAACGAGCCTGCCGCGACATGGTTCGCGGCGATGACGCCGATCGGCGAGGACTTCGGCGAGGTCACCCTGCCGCCGACTGAGTCGCGTTACGTCGACGGCGCCCCCGGGTCGCGGGTACCCAACGTCGCCGGACTCGGCCAGGACACCGCCCGCGATGAGTTGCGGGCCTCCGGATTCCAGGTGGCTGACGAGGTGAGCAGCGTCAACAGCACGTCCCCGGCAGGCACCGTGGTCGGTACCAGCCCAAGCGGGCAGATCGTGCCCGGCATTATCGTCACGCTGCTGGTAAGCAACGGCATCGCCCCGCCACCACCACCGCCCCCCGCACTACCTCCCCGCATGGTGCCGCCCCCGCCGCTGCCGGGGATGCCCGAGGTCGGGTCGACGATAGTGGAGATTCCGGGATTGCCCCCGATCACCATTCCGGTCCTGGTTCCGCCGCCGCCCCCGGTTGGCCCCCCACCGCCCCCGGCTGGACCTCCACCACCGCCGTGATCTGGAAGTAGTCTGCCTATATGGCTGCTCCTGCATTGAAGGCCTCCGCCTCGACCGCGGTCGGGTTCGCCGCGATGGCGGTCGTGTATGCAAGCGTGATTGAACGTAATGCGTTCGTGGTGCGCGAAGTGACGATGCCCGTCCTCAGCCCGGGCTCGACTCCGCTGCGCGTCCTGCATCTCAGCGATATCCACATGCGCCCAGGACAGCGGCGCAAGCAGGCTTGGCTGCGTGAACTGTCCGGCTGGGAGCCGGATCTGGTGGTGAACACCGGCGACAACCTTTCGCATCCGAAAGCGGTTCCCGCGGTGGTTCAAGCTCTTGGCGACTTGCTCTCGCTACCAGGCCTTTTCGTTTTCGGTAGCAATGATTACTTCGCTCCGACGCTGAAGAACCCGGCGAAGTACCTCACTGATCACGACCACCGCGCCCACGGCAATCCGCTGCCTTGGCAGGATCTGCGCGCCGCGTTCACTGAGCGCGGCTGGCTGGACTTGACCCATACCACCCGGGCACTCGAGGTCGCCGGCCTGACGATAGCCGCTGCTGGTGTCGACGACGCCCACCTCGAGCGGGATCGATACGACACGATCGCCGGGCCGGCGGACCCGACCGCAAATCTACGGCTGGGTGTCACCCACGCCCCGTACACCCGCGTCCTCGACCGTTTCGCGGCCGATGGCTATCAACTGATCATGGCCGGCCACACCCACGGCGGCCAGCTCTGCCTGCCGTTCTACGGCGCCCTGGTGACCAACTGCGATCTCGACCGCAGCAGAGCCAAGGGGGCATCCGCCTGGGGCGAGGCCACGGCGCTGCACGTCTCAGCGGGAATCGGCACCTCCCCGTTCGCGCCGCTGCGTTTTTGCTGCCGCCCCGAGGCCACACTGCTCACCCTCGTCGCCAGTCCGACCGGTGGGCGCGACCGCGGCCGAGTCGAGGTGCGGTCCAGTCCTACCGCCTCGCTACGCTGACCGGCGTTGAGCGGAATCGGCACCTGGACCGACGAGGCCGTGCGCCGTCTGGAGGCGGACGGTCGACGCAGCGCCGACACCCATCTGCTGCGCTACCCGCTGCCAGCCGCATGGTCGGCTGACGCCGACGTCGCGCTGTATTTGAAGGACGAGTCCACCCACGTGACCGGAAGCCTCAAACACCGGTTAGCCCGCTCGCTGTTCCTTTTTGGGTTGTGTAACGGCTGGATCACCGAGAACACCACGGTGGTGGAAGCATCATCGGGATCATCGGCGGTGTCGGAGGCCTACTTCGCAGCGCTTCTCGGCCTTCCCTTCGTCGCGGTGATGGCCGCCTCGACCAGCCGTGCCAAGGTCGCACTGATCGAATCACACGGTGGACGTTGCCAATTCGTCGATCGGGCGGCCGACGTGTACGCGACCGCCGAGCAGATCGCCGAGGATACCGGCGGTCATTTCCTCGACCAGTTCACCAACTCCGAACGAGCCACCGATTGGCGCGGCAACAACAACATCGCCGAATCGATCTACGCCCAGATGGAGTTCGAACGTCATCCCGATCCGGCTTGGGTGGTGGTCGGCGCCGGCACCGGCGGCACCAGTGCGACGATCGGCCGGTACATCCGTTACCGACGCCGAAGCAGTCGGTTGTGCGTGGTCGACCCGGAAGACTCAGTCTTCTTCCGCGCCTTCGTCGAAGGGCGGCGCGACGTGGTCACGAGTGCGTCGTCACGCATCGAGGGTATCGGCCGGCCGCGAGTCGAGCCGTCCTTCCTCCCCGGGGTGATTGACCGGATGATCCGGGTGCCCGACTCCGCCTCAGTGGCCGCCGCCCAACAGGTGTCACGGGTGCTGGGCCGACGGGTGGGACCCTCGACGGGAACGAACGTCTGGGGAGCGTTCGGACTCTTGTCCGAGATGATTGCCGCGGGGATCAGCGGGTCTGTTGTCAGCCTGATATGCGACAGCGGTGAGCGTTACTCCGACACCTACTTCAAACCCGCGTGGTTGTCCCAGCAGGGGTTGGACCCCGGCCGGTACATGAACGTCTTGGAGGAGTTCGAGCGTTCTGGTTCCTGGCCGGCCCTCGAAAGCGCCGCCCCCAGCCGCTTGGCCTCAGGCCTTGGGGGTGCGATAGGCTGACGACGCTTCACGCGGGGTGTGGCGCAGCTTGGTAGCGCGCTTCGTTCGGGACGAAGAGGACGCAGGTTCAAATCCTGTCACCCCGACCATGTTTTCGCAGGTCAGCGGCCTGCC
>JAGQTS010000432.1 GCA_020438895.1 Mycobacterium sp. | reverse complement strand
GAGCCGTAGTCGATGACCCAGGTGTCGAGTCCGGCCGCGTGCAGGATCCCGACCGCACCGTCTTCCTTGGTGACGTCCCACATGTTGGCCGACATCATCATCGGGTGGACCATCAGCACCGGTGGCCCGGCCGGCGGTCGGCCCGGTCGGCTGTCCGGCGGGAAGTACCGCCGCAGTTTGTACATCGGGGTGCTCTCGAAGATCTGGAATGGCGAGGGCACCACACCGGTCTCCAGGCCGCCCCACCGGGCAACCTCGTAGCCGTTCTGGGCGGTGGCCACCAACCGCTCCAGAGGCTTGGTGAGCCCCGACAAGTTCAGATCGACCATGGCTCCCGAATCTCCGCTGCTTCTACCCCAACAGCCGCCCATCATGGCACATCGACAGGTGGCGACCGATTGCTTCGGCGCCTGTCAGCGGGGTCCTGACCGGAGGTTAAGGTCGTCAGCAGTGGCACACCTGCTGGGCGCTGAGGCGCTGCACCTTGAGTTTCCGACACGCGTGGTGTTCGGCGACGTCACCGTCGGGGTGAACGACGGCGACCGGATCGGCATCGTGGGACGCAACGGTGACGGGAAGTCCAGCCTGCTGGGCATGCTCACCGGCAACCTCGTGCCGGACTCCGGGCGGGTAACCCGCCGCGGCGGTGTGCAGGTCGCCGCTCTGGACCAGGCCGACTCTCTCGATCCGGCCGCGGAGGTCGGCCCCACGCTGGTGGGAGATCGGCCCGAACACGAGTGGGCAGGGGACTCGCGGGTTCGCGATGTCGTCGCCGGGTTGGTGGCCGATATCGATTGGCGTGCCAGGATCGCCTCGCTGTCGGGCGGCCAGCGACGACGGGTTCAGTTGGCGGCCCTGCTCATCGGGGACTGGGATGTCATCGCCCTCGACGAACCCACGAACCACCTCGATGTCGAGGGCATCACCTGGCTGGCTGACCATCTCAAGCGCCGTTGGTCGCGCAACACCGGCGGATTGCTGGTGGTCACCCACGATCGCTGGTTCCTCGACGAGGTCGCGACCACCACGTGGGAAGTCCACGACGGGCGCGTGGAGCCATTCGACGGTGGTTACGCCGCCTACGTGTTGCAGCGCGTGGAGCGTGACCGGCAGGCCGCTGCCGCTGAGGCGAAGCGCC
>JAGQTS010000431.1 GCA_020438895.1 Mycobacterium sp. | reverse complement strand
CGACCGGACCCCGCACGATCGACGCACCCACCTCGCACGTCGACCTGGTACCGACGTTGCTCGCCGCCGCGGGGGTGGACGTCGCCGCAGCCTCGTCAACTCTTCGGGAGTCGTTCTCCGAGGTGCACCCACTGCCGGGGCGCGATCTGATGCCCATCGTCGATGGTGCCGACGCCGACGACGGTCGCGCGGTCTACCTGATGACCCGCGACAACATGCTGGAAGGAGATTCGGGCGCCTCCGGACTCGGCAGGATGCTCAAGCGCACCGACAATCCTCCGCCGGGCCTGCGTATCCGGCTTCCCGCGCACACCGCCGCCAACTTCGAGGGCCTGGTCCTGCGGGTCGGCGAAGCCGATGCGCCTGGCGGTGCGGGGCAGTTGTGGAAGCTGGTGCGAAGCTTCGACGACCCGTCGACCTGGACCGAACCGGGGGTTCGTCACCTGGCCGCGAACGGCCCGGGCGGCGACGTGTACCGGGCCAGCCCCTTGGACGACCAGTGGGAGCTGTACAACCTCGACACCGATCCCGCCGAGTCGCGCAACCGGTGGCGTGACCCGGACCTGCACGAGCTGCGCGCCCACCTTCGGATGCGGCTCAAGGAAATTCGCGCCGTCTCGATCCCGGAGCGCAATGAGCCGTGGCCCTACGCAGCCCGCCGATCGGGCGGAGCATGAACTCAGCGGCCCGCCGATCGGGCGGCGCATGAACCCAGCAGCCCGCCGATCGGGCGGAGCATGAACCCAGCAGCCCGCAGTGAGCTGCGACTACCATGGTTTCAGCGCTTCCCCACCTCGTGATCGGATTCCCATGACCACCGTCGCCGCGCCCAAGAAGGACACGTACGCACCGCTCGAACTGTTCGGAATCAACCGGCTCCTCGATGAGGACGAACGCGATATCGCCGATACGGTCCGCAGGTTCGTCGAAACCCGACTGCGACCGAATATCGAGGGATGGTTCGAATCGGCGACCCTGCCCAAGGAACTCGCCCGGGAGTTCGGCGAGCTGGGTGTCATGGGCATGCACCTGGAAGGTTACGGCTGCGCGGGCACCAACGCGGTCTCCTACGGACTTGCCTGCATGGAACTCGAGGCCGGTGACAGCGGGTTCCGCAGCTTCGTCTCCGTGCAGGGATCGTTGTCGATGTTTTCCATTTACCGCTACGGCTCGGAGGAGCAGAAGCAGCAGTGGCTGCCGCGGCTGGCCGCCGGCGAGGCCATCGGCTGCTTCGGTCTGACCGAGGCCGATTTCGGATCCAACCCCGCCGGGATGCGCACCCGGGCTCGCCGTGACGGATCCGACTGGGTGCTCAACGGAACGAAGATGTGGATCACCAACGGCAACCTCGCCGACGTCGCGACCGTCTGGGCACAGACCGAGGACGGTAGTGGCGGTATTCGTGGCTTCCTGGTGCCCACCGACACACCCGGGTTCTCCGCCAACGTCATCCACCGCAAGCTTTCCCTGCGCGCCTCAGTGACATCGGAATTGGTGCTCGACAACGTCCGGCTTCCGGCTGCGGCGCAACTGCCCGGCGCGCACGGCCTGGGCGCTCCGCTGTCGTGCCTGAACGAGGCCAGGTTCGGGATCGTATTCGGTGCGATGGGCGCCGCCCGGGACGCGCTGGAGACGACGATCGCCTACACCCAGAACCGCGATGTGTTCGACCGGCCGCTGTCCAGTTTCCAGTTGTCCCAGGAGAAGCTGGCGAACATGACTCTGGAACTGGGCAAGGGTGTGCTGCTGGCCATCCATCTCGGCCGGATCAAGGATGCCGAGGGGGTACGCCCCGAGCAGATCAGCCTCGGCAAGCTCAACAACGTCCGCGAGGCCCTGGCCATCGCCCGGGAGTGCCGCACCCTGCTCGGTGGCAGCGGGATCACCCTGGAGTACTCCCCGTTGCGGCATGCCAACAACCTGGAGTCGGTTCTCACCTACGAGGGCACCTCGGAGATGCACCTGCTCTCCATCGGCCGGGCGCTCACCGGCCACGCGGCGTTCCGGTGATGACAACGCGTCTGCGCCACCTGATCGACGGGCAATGGCTGACCGGTACCGGGTCGGTGTTACGAAGCGTCAATCCTACGCGCCCCGATGAACTTGTCGCCGAGGGCATTTCGGCTGTCGCCGGAGACGTCGACGCTGCCGTCACCGCCGCGCGATCCGCACGTGCAGGGTGGGCGGCGACGCCCACTCACACCCGCGGGGCGGTGCTGTCAGCAGCGGCGGCGGTGATCGACGGGCATGCCGAGCAGTGGGGTCTGGAACTCGCCGCGGAGGAGGGCAAGACCAAGGCGGAGGGTGTCGGCGAGGTGCGCCGGGCCGCGCAGATCCTGCGCTACTACGCCACCGAGGGCGACCGGGTTGCCGGGGAGATCTATGCCTCCCCCCGGGCCGGTGAACGGATCCTGGTGACCCGCAAGCCGATCGGCGTCGTGGGCGTGATCAGCCCGTTCAACTTCCCGATTGCGATCCCGGCTTGGAAGATCGCGCCCGCCCTGATCTACGGGAATGCGGTGGTGTGGAAGCCCGCCAGTACGGTTCCCCTGTTGGCGATGCGCCTCGCAGGCGCCTTCGACGAGGCGGGCCTGCCGGCCGGCGTGCTCAA
>JAGQTS010000045.1 GCA_020438895.1 Mycobacterium sp. | reverse complement strand
ATCGGTCAGTGATGTCCGTCCTAACGGTCACCAATTCCGAAACTGCCCCAGTGGAATCCAGCAGGGGGAACTGCTGAGTAAGAACGACCATCTCTTCGGTTCCAGTGTTGAAGAACTCATTCTCACAGTAGGGATCTCCAGCAAGGATCCGATCCATGGCGCCACGCGACCCCGCGAGAAGTTCGGTCGGCAAGATCTCCTCCTTGGTCCGGCCGAGAACATCTGCCACTGACGTCTGTCGGAACATCCGGCAAAAGGACTCGTTGACCAACGTGAACCGGAACTGGAGATCACACACCGAAATCGCTGAGGGCGAATGGGCAACAACAGCCTCAAATCGCTGTCGGTGGGCTGCGAGTTTCAGCTCCGCATCGACCTGGTCATCAACGATGCGCACCGAAACGATGAGCCCATCAACGGCGCCCTTGGCGTCGACATAAGGCTTTCCCCGGGCCTCCACCCAGTGATAACCACCGTCGGCGGTCAATACCCGGCTTCGCGCGCCAACTTCCTGCCCGCTTTCGACCTGCCGCAGGCCGGAGACCACTGGGTCGAGGTCTGCGAAAACGATGCGGCGGGTGAAATCCGTGCCGACCCACTGCTCAACAGTCCATCCGAACGGCGCCTCCACCGATGGAGAGATCCACACAACTTCAGTTCCCCGCAGGTGAGCGATGATGTCGACGGAGTTCTCAGCGATCTGGCGGTAACGTGACTCGGCCTGGGCGAGCAATCCGTCGAGCAGTTCGTTCTCGGACTGCAGGTACTGATTTCGCCTCTCGAAGAGGAACGCAATAGCGGCGAACAGAGATACCCCCACCACTATCGATACGACTCGCTCAGCCTCGGCGCTGAGTCCGATTTCCCGGAGACCCCAGCGCAGCAACCCGGTCGTGAGCGGAAGGACCGCAAGGAAAGCGACCAGCCGAAGCGCAGTCCAGCGCCTTGGCCCAGCCAGAAGCCAGGCTAGCGGGAAACGCTCGGGTCCCGACTTGACCACCGCGGCCAACAGCAACAGCAGGCTCAATACCGACAAGGTCGCCTGGTCAACGAACGGCACAACGCTACTGATGCGGGCGAAGGCGGTGGCTAACGGTATGAAAACAGCCGCAGCCAGGCACAAAGGCCACACACGCCTGGTCCATCGGCGATCGATGCCAACCAAACCGACGGCTATCGCCAGCAGCAGGATCGACAGCGCCGCCGATGGGCCCGGAGACAACGAATCCGCCGTTTCGGCGCGTGTCGGATGGGACAACCAGAAGTCACCCAGACCAAAGGACCCGCCGGTCGCAGAATCCGCGAGGAACAGCACCGCACATAGACCGACGGCCGCCGCCAGCCCTCGCCCGAGCTGCGTCCGAACCGGTGAGGATTGTCCCCACTGCATGACGAGCCCTACGCCCAGCACGAGAAGGAGCAGAGCAGTCCACGGCCTCATGGCGAGAGACGACGGCAGAATGCGCGTCAACTCCTCGACGCCGGTAGCCCAGCCCACCAGGTCCACCCCGGCTGCGACAAACGCGACAACCACCATGACGCGAATCAGCCAGGCCAGTGCGGCTCGCTCCGTGCTCTCACCCGAGTTGACTTCCACCGGACCCCTCCTCGCCAGAGGACCCCGTTGCGGCCATCCACGAAACCCCTCGTCGGTAAGCCAGGCTAATCAAAAAGGCAGTGTTTTTTCGCGTTAATGTGATGGGCAGTCCGAATCCGAGGGGCTGGCCATGACAGTCTGATTTGGCCCGTGATCGTCAACAAGGCCGGCGCTTCGATCCCAACCGCGGCATCCTCGGTACGTGTCGCTGGACGAACGCCAACGAGATTGACCTCTCTCCGTCCTACGAGTTGTGTTGTGCGGTAGGGAGATTCCCAGGCGTGGGTCCGCCAGCCTGGGCACAGACCGCGGCATCAGTCGTGACCACCATGCGGACGTTCTGAACAGGTCGGATGGGACACCGCCGCCAGCCTGCCGACCCAGCGGCTTTACCCGCATCCGGGTGTCCATCATCGTGCGTCGTCGCACTGAAACAGGCCCGAAGTCCCTATCTGCCGGGCATCAGGGGCAGCTAGCGTCGTCCCCGACAGGAACACCGGAACGGTGAGGGGGCAGGCGTTCGTGAGCCACCGAGTCTCCAGAACCGTCCTGGCCGCCCTCGCGGCCATCGGGATGTTTCTGCCCTACGGCTCGCCCCTGCCAGGTTCGTGCTTGCACACCATCGGCGTGGCGGGTGCAGCTCCTGCCCCGTCTTGTGGCGGTGACTTGCGCGCGTGCCTGCGACAGAGCGCCGACCTGAACCAAACGACCTTCGGCGGTAGGTACGTCAGCGCTGACGATGTCGCGATGTGCATGGAGGCTTTCCGCGCCTGCATCTCGGGCGGGGACGGAGGCGGCGGAAGTACCAACCCGCCGCAGTCAGCCGCGTCGGGCGCCGGCACCAGCGCCGCATCGCTGCCCAGTCGATTCGGAATCGACCACGGCGATGGTGTGGTCAGCGATTGCCGCATCACCGAAAACTCCGCCACCTGCACGGCGAACTGGAAGACCGCCAACGACTCCTACAACGCCGAGTTCACCGGGACGTTGTCCGGTATGACCATGGCGGGCACCACGACAACGCACCGCAGTGGCCATGCCCCAGACGATCCCGGATGCGCAATCGAAGAACGCTATACCGGTCCCGTCACCTACATCTTCAGCCCTGGCGGCGGGGCGACGTTCACCGCGGGGCCCAACGAAAGACAGTCAACATTCAGCGGCAGTTGCTCGGGTTCCAATTCCGGGACAACCGCCGTGGTGGAGGGAACCGCCACATGGTCAGCAATTCGGTAGCTACCACGGTCACAGCGGGTGCCCTCGTCCTCCTGACCACCGTGGCCGTCAGCAGTTGCGGGTCCAAGAAGCAGGAGGCCGCCCCCGGCCCGCCGGTTGCCGAGATGGGGAACACCATCAACGACGGCACTTTCGGTGCCACCGAGACTCGCGACTGCGCCGACGGCAAGTCGCTGAACATCGGCGGATCGCAGAACACCTTCACCGTGAGGGGCCGGTGCGACTCGGTCATCGTCGGCGGGGATGACAACACGATCACCTTCGACACGATCGGCACCGAACTCATCGTCGCTGGGTTGAACAACACCATCACCTACCGCGACGGCGAACCCTGGGTCCAAGACCTCGGTGAGGGTAACAGCATCACCAAGGGCTGACACCGATCACAACCCGCCCCGCATCGATGAACGCTGAGCGAGAAGCGTGTCCAGATCGCGTCGTCGTGGGCCTCGACGAGGGCTGAGTCGGCCAGGCGCAGCAGGGCGGCGAGGTTGGGAATGCCCCGACCGCATCAGTTCTACGTTTCGAAAGGCCGCTGGGGTATCGGGCAGGTATCGCTCATACGGGCTGAGTCACTCGTCAGGTACCACGGACCATGTTCAGCCGAGGGAATGAACCATGTATCGCCGGGCAATGACACGCCGCGGCCACCGCAGGATCAATAGACCAATTTCGAAACTGCAGGCGACTCGGCGGTGTCAGTTCACAATCGACCCGCCACGAAGTCGGCCGCCTGGGCCGTCATTCCCGGGACGTACCACTTATGCGCTTCGAAGTTGTCGCCGTTCGAACAGACCGGATCACCCGGTTCACAGAGGTCGATGGTTACCGCGCCCCAAACCGGGCTGGCAGTCAGTGGCAGGCCGATCTTGGCTGTCGGGTTGCCGAACACGGAGATCGCGGCGACGTGCTGAGGCGCGTTGGGGGGCAGGGGCGAATCGAACCCGACGGCGGGAAACGGCACCGCCGCGATGATGTCGATCACCGCTGCACCCTGGGAGTAGCCACCCAGAACCAGCCTCGTATTCGGGCAGTTCGCCATCATGTACTGAATGTGGCGGCTCGCGTCGTTGGCGCCAGCCCCCGCGGCGAGGAACTCGTACGTCGCCGGATAGCTGACCGCATATACCCCGACCGACCGACCGCCGACCCGACCACGGAGCGCGTCGACGAACGCCTGGCCGACCCGGCCGACTCCCGGTGGCTCATCGGTGCCCCGGGCGAACACCACTTCGATGTCGGGGCAGCCGGCGGCCTGTGCGAACGCAAGTCCGAGGCCCGACACGGCGGGCGCGACCGCGAGGGCGACGGCCGTCAGCGCGGCGGCGCCGGAGGACAGCAAGCGGGAACGCCGGGACCGGTGGCGCCGAGTTACCGGTCGGCAGGATCTGCTCGCACGGTGGATGCCCACACCACGATGTTAGCGGCGCCCCAAGGCTCGCGATGACCCAGGGGACGGGCCGGCTCCGACAATCCCGGCACCATGATCAACACCCGACGGACCGTTCGCATGGCTGGGGACGATCCCGCTGCACCGCACGGCGAAACACCCAGGGATTGAGGGCTTCTCTGCGGCTCTACGGCAACGTGGTGTGCATCAGCATCACGTTGTAGTCCGACCACAGCGAGAGGTTGTAGTAGATCTCCTTGCCGGCCGACCATGGATGCAGGAACGGCGCGTAGACCCCGCCCGGGGTGAACATTGACGACACCAGCATCTGCTCTGGCCCCCACGGGCCCTGCGGTGCCGGCGCGGTGCGCATCACCACATCGTTGGACCGGTTGGTGTAGAGCGCCAGGTACTGCTTGAGGTAGGTGTTGAACTGTGCCGACATCTCCCCCACCGGGCCCGGGATCACCGGGGTGGCCGCCGCCGGGTTGGCCGGCACCCACGCGTTGGCGTCAGCGCTCCAGTACTCGTACTTACTCAGATCCGGCACCAGCGACGGCGCCACCCGCGCCACGTGAGCCGAACCGCTACGGCCCCCGGGAGTTCCGAAAGTGTAGAGGTAGGGATCGCCCGGACCGGGCCGCAGGAACGCACCCATCTGGAACTTCTCGTTACCGCCCTGGGGTTTTCGGATGGTGCCCGGGTACACCCCCCAGGTTTCACCGTTGTCCGACGAGACGGCCAGCGCGGAGTAGTTGGTGGTCCACGACCCGTCACCGTCCCAGGTCTTGATCGACATGAAGTTGAGAAACTGCTTGCCGCCGTAGCCGACTCCGGAGGTGGGGATGATGGCGGTTTCCTCGGGAGCGGCGTTGATGGTGTTGATGATCTGCTTGGCGATGCCCGGCCGCCATACCGGCGCGCTGGAGACCGCCACGGTGTTGGACAAGGCGCGGTCGCTCGAGCGCATCAGCACGTTGTAGCGCCACTGATCGCCGGGGATCCCGCAGAAGCCCATGGTGTCGCCGAAGGCCATCAGCACCTGGCTGTTGGCCGGGTCGCCGTTGTCCCACATGATGCCCAGGTCGGTCCCGGTGACCGCGAGGTTCTGAATGGTCTTGTTGGGGCTGTCCGGCCCGGTGACCCAGCCCACGACGGAGGTGCCCGGGGTAAGCGGGGACGTCGGGCGGGCCGCCACCGGTGCGGTGTCTATGACCGGGGCGGGAGCGGCGTTGGGTGCGGGGGCGGTCGGCACGACCGGGACCACCGGCGCGACCGCGGCCTGCTGCTGGATCGGGGCGGCCGTGACCCCGAGCGCCTGGGCCAGCAGCTGGCCGATCGTGGGCGGCGGTGCCTGGTCGTTGGCGCCGACCGGCCGGTGTCCGATCGGGCGGGTGAACGGCGCGATCTTGCCCGGGTTGGGGATCTGGACCGCCTGCCCGGGTCCGGGCTGGGCCGCACCGGCGGCGCCGGCGCAGCCCAGGGCGGCGGCCGGCGGGGCGACCGGCACCGCGCACAGCACCGGGATCAGCGCGGTGGCCGTCCAGGACACGGTCCTTCGGGAGCTTGGCGACACGGCGCACCCTTCTGATCGACAGCGACGGTCGATGTGACGTTAGGGGCGGATGTGATCGATGTGACGGGTCAGGAGTCAATGGGTATGGGTTCGTGACCGTGTCGAGATGCCTACCGAGAGCGGTGCGGGTCGATGACGGCCAGGCCGCCGAATGAGTTCCCGACCAGACGTGCCTGTGAGGGCGGGCACCCGCCGTCGTCAGGCCACCGCCGCGGCGAACAACTGATACAGATCCCCCGGCAGTGGCGTGGCCAACTCCCAGGTGATGGCCATCGGCTTCTCGCCGGTGTGGCTGCGGTAGGTGGCGGGTCCGAGGAACCAGAATGAGCGGTCGGCGTCGTTGAGCCGGCAGAACAGCATGATCGAGTGGCCGTCGCGTTCGTGGTTGCGGTAGCGCAGGCCGGTCTCGCTGTCGGCCCTGGTCGTCGACTGGCTCTCCCAGTGGATGAGCGTCGGGCTGATCGCGTAGTCGCGGTAGCGGGTCGTCGGTGAGAAGGCGCCGGTGCTCTTGTCCAGGGTGAACACCATGACGTCGGCGCGCTCGTCTTTGACCTCACGCACCCCTTCCCGCCAATCCGGCGTCTTGGCTTGTCCCCCAACGCCGAAGGCGGCCAGGATCTCCAGACGGGTGTAGCGGGCATGGACCTGAAGCGGCACATCGGGATGCATCGGCAGCGCGCCGTGCAGATGGTCGACACGCTCATCGAGTTCCACGAGCAGTTGCGCCAGTTCAGCGCGGACCTGGGGGTGTGACCACAGCAGGTCGACACCGTCCTGTAGCGACTGCGCTTTGGTGAGCACCTGGTCGCCGAGGCTGACCACCAGCATCCGGACCAGGCGGCGTTCCCGCTCGGTGATGGCGGCCACGTCGGGCGCTACCGGTGAATCCATCAGCTGCCGGTAGGCCTCGATGCGTTCGTCATCATCCACATGCAGCAGGCGGCCGATCGCCTTGCGCAGCGCCGCCTCATGCGGGCCGTCCGGCGCGGTAGGCACACCGGCCGCCTGGCAGAGATCCGACCAGCCCCGGTTCCCGTCATACACATCCGGCAGATCCAGGCCGGACTCATCCAGGTACCGGGAGAGCGTCACGTTCGGATACGTGGCGTGCACCGACCGCAACTCCTCAACCCGGGTCGGCCAGCGCGACGGGATCGCATCCCGCAGGCTGCGCAACACAACCTCGGAGGCTTTCGCGTCGAGATTCATGTAGCAGCCGGCGGGTAGGAACGGGAAGCCCTGTTGTACGGCACGTTCGACATCGCGCCGCGTTCCCCCGAGTAGGGCGCGGTAGCGGCGGTCGAAGCGAAACTCGCGGCGGTGGGTGCCGACGAAATCCAAGACGGTGCAGAAGCTCTTGTCCTTCGAGCGCCGCAGCCCGCGGCCCAACTGCTGGAGGAACAGCGTCGGGCTCTCGGTCGGCCGCAACATCAGCAGGGTGTCGACGGTCGGCACGTCGACACCTTCGTTGAACAGGTCGACGGAGAAGACGACGCGCACCGTTCCGGCAGCAAGGTCGCGCAGCGCGGCTTCCCGGTCAGCCCGCGGACTGTCACCCCAGATCGCCACGGACGGCAGGCCGTGGTTGGTGAAGTGCGCGGCCATGAACTTGGCATGCTCGACGCTGACGCAGAAGCCGAGTGCCCGCATGGTGGAGGGGCTATCGGCAAGGCGGGAGACCTCCTGGACGACCGTGCGGGCCCAGGCGTCGGTGCTGGTGTACAGGGTGCTCAGGGCGTGGACGTCATACCCCTGGCCGCGGCGCCAGGGGATGTCGGTGAGGTCGAGCCCGTCATGGATGCCGAAATACATGAAGGGGCACAACCGTTGTTGGTCGATGGCGTCCCAGAGCCGAAGCTCGGCGGCGATGCGATTGTCGAACCAGTGCAGGATCGATAGGTCGTCGCTGCGCTCGGGCGTTGCGGTCAGTCCCAGCAGTTCTCGGGGTTGGACGTGGTCGAGCAGCTTGCGGTAGGACGGGGCGGCCGCGTGGTGGAACTCGTCGACGATGACGACGTCGAAGTGATCGGGTTCGAGGTCATCGAGGTTGGCGGCGTTGAGGCTCTGGACCGAGGCGAAGACATGCTCGAAGTGTTGCGGCCGGGCCCCGCCGATCCACTTCTCGCCGAAAGACGCGTCGCGGATGGCGTGCCGGAAGGTGGCCAGGCTCTGGTCGAGGATTTCGTTGCGGTGGGCCACGAACAGCAGGCGCGCTCGGGGCAGCTTCTGACGCAGACGGGCGTAGTCGACGGCGGCCATGACGGTCTTGCCGGTGCCGGTCGCCGAGACGAGCAGGTTGCGGTGGTGACCTTGGCGGCGCGCAACGGCGATCTTCTCCAGCAGTCGCTCCTGGAAGGGCTCGAGGCGAAGTTCGATGGGGCTGAGGATGACGGTCGGCCCGGTGTCGATACGTCCGGCACGGCGACTCTCTGCCTCGAATTGCTCGGCGTCGAAGGGCACGAAGTCGGCGCTGTGCCAATAACTGTCGAACACGGCCTCGAACTTGGCGAGGATGTCGGGGTTTCGGGCCGCCGATGCGCGGACGTTCCACTCCAGCCCGGTGACCTGCGCCGAATGGGTGAGGTTCGAGGAGCCGACGTAGGCGGTGGAGAATCCGCTGCGGCGGTGGAAAATCCACGCCTTGGCGTGCAATCGGGTGGTGCTGACGTCGTAGGAGATGCGGACGTCGGCGCCCAGGTCGGTGAGTTGTTGCAGCGCCGCCTGCTCGGTGGAGCCGGTGTAAATCGTAGTCAGAATGCGTAACTTCTTGCCGTTGTCGCGGTGCCGGCGCAGGGAGGCGATCAGTGGGTTGATGCCGCTGCGGCGGATGAACGCCATCAGGACGTCGATCTCGTCGGCAGACTCAATCTCGGCGTCGAGTTGATGAATCAAGCCTGGTTCGCCGGGAGCATTGGTGAGCAGGGTGGTGTCCAGCAGTGGGATGAGCGGCCCGCCGATGGGCTGGGGTGTGCCGTCGGGCCGGCGCCGAAGGATCGCGTGCAGGACCTCCCCAGGTTCGACAGGCGCCTCTTCAGCTTCCGCCTCGACGATTTGGGCGAGCCTGGCGATGAGGTCGCGGGCCACCTCGATACCGACCCGGACCCGGTCGCTGTCCCCGACCGATTCCAGGGTTCGTTGGATGCGCCGGCTCAGGTGCAGGGCGATGCGGTCGGCCGCCTCGGCAGTGTGGAGGTGACGACTGGGTCTGAGTCGCTCGTCGAGTGATTCGAGTTCGGCTCGAAGTGCCTCGGTGACGAGTTGCTCGTACAGGCCCGGTTCGATCACGCCGCTATTCCCCCGTCGTTGTTCCCCGGCAAGCGTAGGCAATCCCTCCGACCTCACGTGACCAGTTTGATCTCGCAACGCAGGCCCGCCGTGCGGGACAGTCGGGCATCGGCCGTCAACAGCGGGATCGCGAGAGCTTCCGCCAGGGCGACATTCGCCGCGTCGTACACGGTGACGGCACGCCTCAATTCCCAACAACGCTGCAGCACCAGCCGATGCGACATCCGGCGCAGGGGCAGTGCCGCCAGGTCCGAAACCGCCAGCGCGGCCCGCCTGGACGTCATCTTCCGGAACGCCACCTGTCGGCGCCACACCGACAGCACTTCGAGATCGGGAGCAGCGAGCACCTCGTCGGCGACAGCGCCCCGGGCGCTGCTGCCGTCGGCGCCGTCGTCCCCGAGTGCGACCGCCAGAACGCTTGCGTCAACGACGATCACGGTCGCTACGGACGGCTTTGGCCGCCGCCGACAGCGGCACCGAGCCTCCGGTGCGGTTGGCGGCCCGTTCGAGCACTTCCTCCAGGGTGGGGATGGCGGCCTCCTCGATCAGCCGGCTGGGCAGGTACTCCTGAAGCGACTGGTGGGCGCGCGCCGCGCGTTGCCGCAGGACCGAGTGGGTCTCCCTCCGGGACGTCCTTGATCTGCGTACTCGGCATGGCGCCGTTTTGGCACTGGTGGCGCCAGAGTGCACGTGGCGTGGCGACGAGACCGTGGCGCTGTCCTCACTCTGCGCGCCGGTGAGAACAACAGGTCGGCACCCAATGCCGCTGCTCCGCCGTCAGGTTAGGTGCCCGCAGTTGTCATCGATGTGAACGCCGCGCTTCCTGGCCTCTGCGGCAAGGAAATTGTCGAAGGTGGCGAGGCTGGCCCGGTGGCGCAGGGCGATATCCAGCACACAGCAGTCGGGCAACTTCAGGCCGCTGGTGGCACGAAGTTCGGCAAGCCGAAGTGACTCCCCGTCATCGTGCGGCGCGACGGCGATTCCGGCGGCATGGAGGTCGTCGCGCATTGCCGCTCCGTGACCGATACGTACGCCGCCGACGAGCACCTCGGCCATGGTGATCGTGTGGACGAGCATCTCCCCCGGCGTACCCGTCAGCAGTATCCGGGTGGCCGCTTGGTGATGCGCATCGACCGGGTTGAGGTAGGCGATGAGGACGCTGGCGTCCAGAGCGATCACGCCGGCCAATCCGCCCGAAGCTCGACCAGGTAGTCCGTGCCGAAGGCCTCCGGGTAGCGGCCGGCGACGGCCAACACGGCGGCCCTGTGCTGGGCATCCCTGCCGCGTTCATCATCGGCGAGGGTGTCCGCTCCAGCTTGGACGAGGCGCACGAGCAGCCGGGACCGGGGTTCCCCCGGCCACCGCTTGGCGGCGCGGTCTAGCGCCCGGGCGAGCTCGGGTGTTTCCGTCACCTGGTAGCGGGGTCGCGTTGTCGGCACGTCGCCGAGTGTACCACCAAGGAGTTTGGTGGTACACCCGCGGACGCGTCTGATCTTGCAGCGGGCGTTCCGTTTTCGGTCGCTCCGACCCAACGAGAAAGCGGTCAGTTGGCGCTCGGCGGGTCCGGTGGCTGATAGGGGTTGTACCACCACCAGTCGGCGCGTTCGCCGAGCGGTCCGGGGCAAGGCGGGACGTCTGGCGGCGATCCGCTGGGTGGTCGGGCCAGCGATCCGGGATGCAGTTGTTGGCCGTCCTCGTCGGTGACAACGAGGCGCTCGGCGGGCCCAATGATGGTGATGCCGCCCCGATGGTGAAGTCGGTGATGAAAAGGGCAAAGGAGAACGAGGTTGTCCAACTCGGTGGGGCCGCCGTCCTCCCAGTGCCGCACATGGTGGGCGTGCAGGCCGCGGGTGGCCCCGCAGCCGGGGACCGCGCAGGTGGGGTGGCGGTGTTCCAGGGCGCGGCGCAACCGCCGGTTGACGGTGCGGGTGGCCCGCCCGGCGCCGATGACCTGGCCGTCGCGTTCGAACCACACCTCGCAGGTGGCATCGCAGGTCAGGTATTGCCGCTCGGAGTCGGTCAGCAGCGGACCCAGGTGCAGGGCGCCGATCTTGCGTTCGACGTCGAGGTGGACCACCACCGTGGTGCGCTGGCCGTGCGGGCGGCGCTCAGCTTCGAGGTCCCAGCCTGTTTCGACCAGCCGCTGAAAGGCGTCGAGGGTCGTCGGCATCGGCGGGTGTTGATCAGTCGGTGTGGCAGGGCCGTCCTCGCGGTCGCGCTTCCACTCGGCGAACAGCGCATCGCGATGAGCGGCAAGCGCGGCTTCGAACACCGCCGATTCGTTGTGGGCCAGGCGGATTCGCCAGAGGTCGAACCCGTCGCCGCCGGTCTTGCTGATCGAGGCGGCCGGGTCGGGACGCTGGCCGGAATCGGGGCGCGGTTCGAGTTTGATCGCGGTGCGCAACTGGCTGACGGTGGCCACCGACGCCAGCTGGGCGTAGTGCTCATCGGAGCCCTCACCGCCACGTTGGGCGATCACCGCGACCTGGTCCAACGAGAGCCGACCCTCGCGCAGGCCCTCGGTGCAGCGGGGAAGCTCAACAGCCCGGTGGGCGACGGTCGCGATCGCGTCGGCGTTGGCCCGCGAAGTGCCGGTCTTCCAGGCCACCAGCGCGGCAACCGATCGCGCCCCGGTGTTCCCCCAGATCCCGTCGTGGTCGATCTCGGCCACGATGTCCACGATTCGGCCGTCGATCGCGTTGCGCTGACCCGTCAACTCCGCCAGCTCGTCGAACAACTCCGCCAACCGCTCCTTGGAATTGACTTCCGGAACCGTCGTGGTAGCCGTCGTTGACATGACACGACCATCCCACCGGGGTCTGACATTTTGGATGCTGGTGTGTGTCAGCTCCGCGGAAACGGTGGCCGTCGTTGGTGTTGACTGTCCGGTACTGAGGCGGAGCGAAGAAGGGTGCGGGGCATGAGTCGGCTTGACGATATCGGGACGGCCGACGGGTGGCGGTGCTGGCTGTGCGACGAGGCGGTCGACCCGAACAAGTCGGTCAACGACGATCGCGGGCCGAGCATCGACAGCATGAGCAGCAAGGGCAAAGCCAAAGGCAAAGCGGACTCGGTGTTCGGCAGTGAACGACTCGCCCACCGGGCATGTAACACCCGCAAGGGCGCCATCGCGCCCGTCGTCCATTGGACACCCGGGCTGTTCGTGTCCGATCCGGCCGTCATCGTCACCAGCGTCGAGCGATTGGCCCGCAAGCGCGGCAGCGAGGCGATGGGCCGATGCCCGACCGAAGCCGATGCCGTCGCCGCCTCCCAGTGGTTGATCGACCGCGTGAGTCGCCTGGCCCCGGGCCTTGCGCTGGAATCGCGGATCCAGGCCGGCGGCGGGCAGTACGTCGTCGTGCTCACCTCATAGCAGGCTGCCTCATGCCGAGCGCTTGAACACCTGATCGGAATGCCACTTCACATGACGGGCACTCGGAGCGGGGTGTCTCGGTGCCGGGTCGAGCAGCGCCCGGCCGTCGAGGTGGTAGACCAGTCGCTCCCCCTGCTCGCTGCGGGCGACGTAGTGCGGTGAGACTCGGACCGAGAGGTCCTCGTTGAGGCCGAGGGCACCCAGGTCGAACAGCACGTGATGAAGCGAGCAGAGCGCCAGCCCGTTGTCTGGTTCGTCGGGTCCGCCCTGGGAATGCCACAACACATGCGCGGCATCCAGACCCGCGGGGTCACGACCGAGGGCACCGTCGTAACCACACATCGCGCAGCGGTTGCGGCAGCCGTGCAGCACCTCGCGCCGGAAACCGGGACGACGACGGGCACGCGCCGGGTTGCGGTGCTGCCACGACGCGTCCTCGGCAGCCTCGAGATCCAGGCCCACCTCCGCACAGATCGGCTCGAGGTAGGTCGGGGTGAAGTTGAGGTCGATCAACAGGCGCGCCGACTCGCCGATCAGGGCGGGATCTGCGCGCAGGAGTTCTTCGACCTCCGGACGCAGACGGCCGCTGGCGTGAGCCCGACATAGCGAGGCCCGGGAATCCATCAGCGGCTCGCCCTCACCACCGGCGAGCTCCCACAGATCGGACTCCAGGTGCACAAACGGCATCGCCGCGCGGTACCGCTGTCTGGAGGGCGGCCCGAAATCGTCCAAAGATGACTAACCGGCTTTTCGGCCTCCTCGTACATGCACGCCGAAGTGCCCTGCTGCTGCATCCTGCCGAGCAGCCACAGCAGCAGCAGCGGCTTGTGCGGGTAACGCTCACCGCCGCCCCGGGGTGCCATGCGCAGAGACGCGAGTTTGCCGAGGAACTCGTCGCGGTGCACGCGCTCAGTCTCGCAGGGAGGCGCGGCCGGTGCGGGGGTTCCGCTCCCGCGCTACGGCACCCCGACTTGCTCTCCGATTCCGATCAGCATGCGAAGCGCTTCCCGGGTTTCCCGATCGGTCGAGTAGATCACCGTGCCGATCATTCCGCGGGTGAGAAGGACCTTGTAGACATGGCGCACCAGCACATCGAATCGCTCGTCGGAGACGGCCCTCGCGTTCCGAAAATCCGGATCCCGATTCGCGCTACGGACGGTGACGAACCGGCCGTCTCGCCAGACCAAATCGGGTCCGATAATCACACCGCTCCAGTCGTACTCGAAACCCTGGGCCGTGTAAATGCAGCCCACTTGACCGAAGCCGCCGTCGTCGGTTGCCCATAGTGCGCTGGGCGGTACATCTCCGATCCGCCTGTCGCTCTTGCTGTTCCATGGACGAGCCCAGGCCCCGATCTGAACGTCGGATACCAGCATTCCGTCCTGTCGGGCGTCGCTCCAGGGCCAGCAATACCCGGCCGTCATTCGTGCCGAATAGCCCTCTTGCATCTGGGAAAGTAGGTAGTGCTCCATCTCTTCCGGAGTTTCGGCGATACGGACCTCAAACTGCGGATCGCCGGACCATCCCGTCGGCGGGTGGTGTTCATCCAGTCCAAGCAGTCGGACCACCCAGTGCACGTATTCTTCGCTACCCCCACAGCGGAACTGCTCGCCGAGTTCGATGTGGTTGAACTCAAGTCCGAGATGCGTTGCGTGCTGCTCGATCTGGCGAAGCGTGCCCATCTCACCGGGGCGCACCACCTGATGCTCGTCCAGCAAGAAGACCGGGACTCGGGCCGCGGCGATCAGTTCATCGATCTGCGGACGGTCGGTCCGCAGCGCCGCCCGGGTGTACCTGTCCACCGATGTTTTTCGGATGCGGTGCGCCTCGTCCATGACCAAGACATCCAGGCCGTTCGGGTCGGCCGCCATGAACTGGTTGAAGTACTTGAACAACGCCCGGATCTTGGGCGCGCGGACGGCGGCGATTTTCCGCAGCGTCTGGGTGAACGAGCGGGATCCCGTCGCGTGAAGGACGGTGCGTCCACGCCGTGCCAGTTCGCCGACGAGAGAGAGCGCGATCACGCTCTTGCCACTGCCCGGCCCGCCGGTCACGACGATCACTCGCTTGGTGTTACCGGCACGCGCATGCTCGACGGCGTGCATCACCAACTCGACTGCCAGATGCTGGTTGCCGATCAGGCGGAACTGCGGGCGGTCGCGGATTTCCGCGGCGGCGAGCTTCAACAGTTGCTTCGACGGCGCGACCGGCGAGTTGATCAGAAGGTCAGCGGCCTCCCGACCGGGGAACGGCGCGAGCCTTGACCGTAGGAAGTCGAGCATGGCGCCTTTGTCGGCGGCGGTGAACAGCCGGCCGGTGGTGGAGACCGGAACCGCGAGCAGGTCCTTGACGTGGGCTGGATCGGCAGCGTTGTGCAGGTAGGCCATTCCGGCCAGAGAACCTTGCCGGTCTGCCAGCACGCGGGCGAAATCGAGGAGGTAGTCGCAGTACCCGCGGACCTGAATCACCGGATGCAGCCGCGGGCCACCCGGCATGCCGGGTACTTCGACGATCTCCGGGTCACCCTCGAAGGTGTAGGCCGCTGACCACTGCTTCAGCTCGACGATCACGTACGAGGCCTCGCCGGTGTCCGGGTGGGTGCCGGCCAGAACAACATCTGCGCGCTGCGATGTCAGGGGAAGGTGATATTCGACGAGCATCTCAATGTCACCCAGGCCGGCGTCGGCGAGGTCCGCAGCCAGAACCGGCAGACTGCGTCTCCATGAGCTCTGCTCAGCGGGCGCCGCCTTGCGGCCAGTCCGGTACAGCATCTGCTCCAGCAACTGCTCGACAAGCGACTCCGGCGGCGTCTCGCAAACGCGGGCCGCGGTCGTCCGGATCAACGTCACTTCGGGGTCCCCAGGGCAGCACGAACACAGTCGTGCGGGTGGGGACATATCCGCGCCACGCGGCAGGTGGCGGGGAAGTCCGTCGGGCCGCGATCGTTATCTTAGGCGTGGGGTGCACCGACTTCGTTGGTTCTCAGGCGAAACGGCGAGCGCGAGACGACCTGATTTTCAGGGCTCTGTGGCCGCTCGTTCGCCGCTTCAACTAGGAGCGTGGGTCGGTACGCATACGTTGATTCCCGCGAAACGCAGGCGAAGAAACTGACGCGAGATCAGTGCCGCCTGCCTAGAACTTCCCGGTTGGAGCAACCCGGTTCACATCGCTCAATTTCTGGAATTCTGTGAGCTCCAGATTTGGGGAACATCGACGAGGAACGCGGAAGACCGCCGCATCAACTGATTGCGCAGCGGCCCACCCCGGTGTACCGGCGCATCACCCGCATGCATCTGATGCAATAGCGTCGGATGCATGCGTACCACACTATCGATCGACGATGACGTGCTGCTCGCGGTGAATGAACGCGCTCGGCGGGAGAACCGCACCGCCGGCGAAGTCCTCCCCGAGCTTGCCCGCCAGGCACTCACCCAACAGCAGGGTTCCACGGACTCTGGGCGGGGAGCGGATACCTACGGCTTCGCGCCGTTCGAGCACCGGGGGCCGGCGGTGTCCAACGCATTGGTTGACCGACTCCGTGACGAGGAAGCCGGGTGACTCGTGCCCTGTTGGCTCGATGAAGAGTTGATCGATCATTCCCGGTTGCTCGGGCACCGCCAGGTGACCGACGCCTACCTGCTGGCGCTCGCGACCGCCAACAACGGCCGATTCGTGACCCTGGATCAGTCCATTTCCGTCGACGCCGTCCGCCACGCCGAAGCGCGGAATCTCACCGTCATCTGAACCCGTGGGCGGCGTATCCATAGAGCCATGCGGCGTTCGGTGATCGGGCCTTGCTCAGACCGACCCCCCGGACGATTGTCAGCCCACCACTTCGATGGTGGCGCCGATCAACTGGTAGGTGCCCGCAGCTCTAGCATCGCGGGTGGCTAGGACGTTGCCGTTGCCGAGTGCCGCCATCGCGATGATCGCGTCGTACACGGCACCACCGGCAACGCCCTTGGCCGCCAGTAGCTCCGGCAATCGAGCAGCGTCGTTGGCTGCCAGTAGCAACGGAGCCTCAAAGCGCTCCGCGAGCAAAGTGGCGGCGTCAGCTGCAGTCAGCCGGGCATCACCGGGTAGCCGGGTCAGCACGGAATAGGTTTCGACCAGCGCGTGACCGCTCAATGCCACCGGCCGGCCGTTCCACCATCGGACAACCCCGAGATGGGAACGATGATTGCTCACCACCAGCGGGACCGCGACGCTGGTGTCCACGGCGATCACGGCGGTCAACGTCGGCCGGCATCCAAGAGTCCGAAGACGTCGTCGTCACCGATCTCGGTGTCTGCCGTCGCCACCAAGACACCGTCCTCACGAGCGAGACGGGCGGTCCGACCGGTCGGCAGGATTTGCAGTCCGGCGCCGTAGGGCGAGATGTCCACCGTAGATCCAGGCCGGAGGCCAAGGGCATCACGGAGCACCTTCGGGACGACGACCCTCCCCACCGAGTCCACGACAGCCTCCATAGGGATTACGCTACCAGTCAATTCCCAGCAAGCTAGCGCATCCGTTCCTCGACCCACCTCCAGTCGATCCGCTCTTGCTCCAGCCGTACCCGCTCCCCCAAGCCGTCCCCGACCAAATCCGCATACAAGTCAGCCTCCTCAGCAGTCAGCCGCGTCAGGACCGAGCGCGCCGGCCGGTCTTCGGTGCCCCAGCGGTCGCGATGGGCCAGCAGGGTTTCGCGGTCCATCAGCACCGAGCGGGCCTGCGGGAGCCAAGCCCGCAGCCGGTCGAGGATGGCGAAGCCGTGGGTGTCGATGTCGCCCCAGTAGATGACCTCGGCATCGGCCAGCCACGGCAGTCGGCCGACGTTGTCGACGTCGAAGCCCTTGCCCCAGATGACGCAGCCGTCCGCGGGGACGTCGACGGACAGGTAGCTGATCTCGTTCTCGACGATCACCGCGATCCGGGGTTCGACGGTCAGTTGCGCCAACTCCTCGGCGCGCACCGCCAGTTCGGTGACGGCGGCCGGGAATCCCAGCGAGGGTGCCGGGCGCAGCCGCACCAGCCCCGGCTTGGACCGCAGGCCCAGATCGGCGAGGAACCCCTGGGCCGTGGAGGACACCCCGAGCATGGCGGCCAGTACCGGCCGGTGGCGCTCGGCGAACTTGGTGTCCACCCCGGGGGCGCTGATCTCCCGCAGGTACTTTCTCGAATCCCGGTGCCCGTCCAGCCAGTCGTAGGCGGCGATCAGTCGCGGCATCTCCGAGCCGAGTGCGATGGCGCGGTGCGGGTTTCCGACGATCCAGGCCCGCACCGGCGGATGCCCGTCGGCGAGCTCCAGCAGCGCGTCGAACCGGCCCACCGCCGCCGAGACCCCCAGCAGCGCCCAGGCCTGCTCGAACGACGACACCACCGCGCGGACCGGAAGCTGGTTGCGCCCGATCCGCCGGCCGCCGACCGACTGCCACCGCAGTGCGTACCGCGTGCCATCGCCACTGCCGGCATCCAGAGCCGCGACCCACTCCCGGGCGGCGGCGATATCGTCACCGATCTGAGATGGCCGCGGGCCGCGAAGAACCACCTCGATGGGTTCGAAGGGCTCACCCTGAGCGTGAGCGCGCAGCAGCGACCCGTCGTCCCACCGACGTCGGACCTTGGCGGCGATGTCGGTGGGCGTGGTCCACCCGGCGCTCACGACCGCCGGCCGTCCCGCCGGTCGCGGTACTCCTCGATGGTCATTGTCTGCAGCCGGGAGAATTGGCCGGTCGGGTTGTCCACGAAGCCAATGGCTTTCACGTAGGGCTCGATGACGTGGACCTTCTGCAGCGGTGTGACGATGAGCAGCTGCAGACCGAGGGTGGCGAACAGCTGCAGGGCGTAACGCGTGGAGACGTCCGAGCCGCGGCCGAACGCTTCGTCGATGACGGCGAATCGGAAGTCTTTGGACTTCTCGACTCCCCACTCCAGGCCGAACTGGTAGGCCAGCGACGCCGCCAGGATGGTGTAGGCGAGCTTCTCCTTCTGGCCGCCGGACTTGCCGTCGGAGTCGCTGTAGTGCTCCCACTCGACGTCGGTCTCGGCGTCGCGCTCGGAGGCGGAGAAGACGAACCAGTTGCGGACGTCGGTGACCCGCCGGGTCCAGTTCTTGTCGGCTTCGGCGTAACCCTCGCGGCCGCGGAACCGCTCGATGATCCGCTTGACGTCGAGGAAACGCTGCTCGGAGTACTGGTCTCCGTCGACGGCGAGGGTGTCGTTGGTCAGGTTGCGCAGATCCGAACGGAACTGCGCCACATCCTGGTTGGTGGTCGGCTCCTTCTCCAGCCGGATGTAGCGGCCGGGGTTGTAGGGCACCGCTCCCAGCGCCTCGTTGATGCGCTCGACGCGTTCGTCGATGGCCGAGCCCTGACGGTTCAGCCAGTTGTTGAACCCGGCGAGTTCCTGGATGGCGTTCTTGTTGAGCTGCTCTTTGAACTCCGCCTCGAAGCGCGGCAGGTCGTCGTTGGCGACCCGGTCGCGGAAGGCCAGGAACTCTCCGCGGGCCTCGACGTTGGCATCCATGTCGGCGCGCAGTTCGGGCCAGCGGCGCAGGAAGTCGGACATGTGCTGGGTCAGGTTCAGCGCGTGTCCGTTGAGTTGGCCGCCCAGCCGGGTGATGCGTTGGTAGAGATCGTCGGAGAGCGCCGCCTCGGTTTCCGCGCAGGCGAGGGCTCGGGTCGGGCGGGTCTTGCCGACGCGCACCTCCAGGGCCTCGTAGGCGGATCGGGCGGCCGCGAGGTCGTCGGGCGGCTGGGCGGCGACGAACTGGTCGTCGCGAGCTTTGGCGTCGCGGGCGTCGTTGGCGGCTTTGGCGGTGGTCGCCAGCCGGCCGGTGAGGTTGTCGATCAACTCCCCCACCGCGGCCGCCTGGGCGTCGTTGTCGGCGATCGCGCGGGCGATCTCGTCCAGCCGGGAGGAACCGGCCAGCAAGCGCTGCCGTTCGGCGTCGTGCGCGGCCGCGCGGGCCTGCGCCTCGTCGACGTCGAGGTCGGCCCAGGAGCGGTACTCCTCGATCCGGGCGAGGGCCTGCAGACGGTCCTGCAGGCTGTCGCGCTGGGTGTAGAGGCCGGTCAACTCGGTGGTGACGGCGGCGAGGTCGGCCTGCATCGCGGCGAGTTCGTCGCGCAGCGCGGCGATCTTGCGCTCGTTGGCCCAGCCGAGCACCCACCGGCGGGGGTCGTCGACGCGGTGCCGGTCGTCCTTCTCGTGGCGCTCACCGGAGCGCACCTGGCCCTCGCGGGTGACGGCGCGCTTGTGGCTGCGGAACTCCTCGAGGCCCGAGGCGCAGCGGTGATCGGCGCGCTTGGTCAGCTCGTGGGCCAGGTAGGCGCGGAACGGGCCGTCCTTGATGTCGAGGCAGTCGGCCAGCACCAGGCCGTCGTGACGGGTCGGCTGCAGCGCGACCCGGTGCGCGGGGACCCGTTCGTAGACCAGCTTGGCGCCTCTGCCACCTGACGCCAACGGGTTGGCTCCGCGGCCTCCGAACGCCAGCCGGCGGCTGTTCACCCAGCGTGCGACGGCCTCGTAGTGCTGCTGCGGCACCAGCAGGGACAGCGCGAATCCGCGCAGCACCCGTTCGGCGGCGCCGCGCCACTCGGCGTGCTCGTCGGTGACGTCGAGCAGTTCACCGGCGTACGGCAGGGCCTCGGGGGTCAGGTCGAGCGCGGCGCACAGTTGCGCGCGCAGCTCGACCTGTTCAGCGGGCAGGTTGTTGGTGCGTTGCTCCAGGCTCACGATTTCGTCGTTGACGGCCTCGGTCCTTCGTTTGAAGTCGCTCTGCCGGCCGTGGGCGTCGGCGACCACGGCGTCCAGTTCGGACTTTCGCGAGCTCAGGCGGGGCCGTTCGGCGCCGATCCGGCTCGACAGCGCGGTGAAGGCGGCGCTGTCGGTGACCGGGTCCAGGCCGGCGTCGGTGACGGCGGTGTCGAAGCGACCCCGGGCGTCGCTCCTCGTCTGCGCCTGGGCGCGGGCCTCGCCGGCGAGCCGCTCCAACTCCCCGATGCGGTCACCGCCGGCCCTGGCGCGCTCCTCGATCAGGGCGTCGTGTTCGTCCTTGAGGCTGCGCTGCCGGGCTTTGGCGGCGTCCTGCTCCTTCCACAGCCGCGCACCCTCGTCCGCCAGGGCGGCGATCTCCCCGGCGAGCAGCCCGGAGCGCAGCTCGGCGATGAACAGCCGGACGGCGGATCGCTGGCGCTCCAGCGACTGTCGTTCGGCAAGGGCGGCATCGTATTTCGCCGCGGTCTGCGCGACGGGCTCGAGGGCGTCGAGTTGTTCCCGGGCCCGCTTGACGGCGTCGTGAGCCTTGGTCAGGTCGTCGAAGTGGGCGATGATCTCTGCCACCCGCGCACTGGCGTCGCTGAGTTCGAGCATGTGGTCGCGGACGAAGTCGTTGAGGTTGCCGACCGACTTCATCGACACGTTCTGGTGGAACAGCTCCAGGGCCTGTTCGGAGCGGATGCCGAGCAGGCGCCGCAATGACGTTGCGTACTTGGGGAACTCGTCGAACAGCTCCGCCCCGGAGGCGCGCAGCCGCTTGCGCAGATCGCGCAAGTCTGAGCCGAAGTGCGCGAAGTCGGTGTCGACGGAGAGCGCCTTGGTGGCGGTGACGAAGAAGCGATAGGGCTGGCCGGTGCTCTCACGCTGCTGGAAGACCTGCGCGAGGGTGACCGTCTGGTCGAAACCGTGGTTGTGAAAGACACCGAGGATCACCGAGTAGGTGCGGCGGTTCTCCCGCAGGCCTTTGGCACGGGAGCGGCCGGTGGCCTCGTTGCGTTCTGATTTGTAGTGGCCCTCGACGTAGGACCGCAGGGTGCGTTCCCGGGCGTCGGCCCCGGCGGCCTTGTTGTAGGCGGCCTTGTGCGAGGGCATCAGCAGGGTGGTCAGCGCGTCGACGATGGTCGACTTGCCCGAGCCGATGTCGCCGGTGAGCAGGGCGGTATCGGTGCCGGGGGTGAACCGCCAGACGTGGTTGTCGAAGGTCCCCCAGTTGTAGACCTCGGCGTACTGCAGGCGGTAGCCCGCGCGCGGGGAGGCGCCGAGTTCGGTCGCGGCGAACAGGCCCTCACCCATCGGGGTCCGCCGCTCCGGCGACCTTGGTCTGATCATCGCCTCCGGCGTATTCGCGCAGCTTGGCCGCGAAGTCCGACAGCGTCTGGGCGTCGACGTAGGCCTTGAGGATGCGCCGGACCTCCCAGTGGTCGTTCTGGCCGCGCAGCTGGCGAAGGAACCCGAGTTCGACCGCCTTCTTGATCGTGGCCTCGGCCTGGTCGACGGCGCGGGCGTCGTTGGTGGACTCCGCCTGGAAGAGCCGCAGCATCTCGACGATCTGATCGGTGGTCAGCACCAGCCGGCCTTCACCGCCGGTCATCTCGAATTCGACGAGCCGTTTGCGCAGCAGCACCAGCAGGAGGCTGACGTTGTAGGTCAGTGCGCGCCGGCGCACCAGCCGCGGCAGGGCCTCCTCGCCGTCCTCGGCCGGCTGGGACCGCAGGTAGGCGTAGCCCTCGGCGTCATCGACGACGACGTCGATGCCGATGGTGGCGAAGTGGTCCCGGACACCGCCGCCCAGGCGTTCCAGAGTGATCCAGGTGTCCTCGTCGGTTTCCCGGTAGACGACGCCCTGCATGAGCCGGATGATCGCGCTGGCGACGGGTTTGTCGGTCACCGGCGTCGCACCGTGACCCTGGGCAGCCGGGCCCGCTTGGTGAGGCCCGGTTCGTCGGGGTCGGCGTACTCCAGGACGGTCTCGTCGGCGTCGTCCATCTCGACGGTCAGGTCCTCGTCGTCGAGGGCGAGGTAGCCGACGATCTCCGCCGCGCCCTGCTCGATCGGGTGAATCGCGGTGATATCGGACAGCAGCGCCGAGGAGTTCTCCGGCAGGACCTCCCGCAGGACGCCCAGTAGCCGGGTCTGGTCGATGAAGTTCTGCGCGAAGAGCACCTCGCTGTCGACTTCCTCAGTCCCGGTGGGGATCTGGCTCTCCACCGCCACCGCCGTCGGAGTCTGGTAGAGCGGACGCTCGAACGGCAGGGCGATCTCGATGCCCGACAGGTCGACCTGCAGGCCGAAGTCCGGCGGGTTGCCGCGCAACTCCAGGGCCGCGCTCTCCACGGCGCGGACCAGGTCCAGCACCCGCCTGTTCTCCAGCCACACCTGGTCGTCGAGGAAGCGGCGCAGTTGTTCGGAGATCTGCCGGACGGTGCGCTGGGCGCGGTCGGCGGCCTCTGACCAGTCGTGGTGGATGCCGCGGATCCGCCGGTCGGCGTCGACGGTGTCGAGGGCGGAGACCTTGGCGAGCAGACCGGCCAGCTCGGCCTGACGGGTCTCGGAGAGCAGGAAGTCGTAGAAGGCCTGGAAGCTGCGGCCCTGATCCGAGCCCGCGATCTCCGATCGGCTCCCGACCAGATCGGCGAGCAGGTCACCCTTGGAGCCCTCCCACGCTGCGATCTTCTCCCGGGCCGCGCGGTCCAGGCGGCGGAAGTTCTCCTCGACCTCGCGGAAATCCGACAGCAGTTCCCGCGCCGTCGCCGAGAGTTGTTGGTAGCGGTCGCGGACCGCGGTGGGATCCAACACCGTCACCACGCCGGCCTCGACAGCGGCGATCTCAGCGTCGAGTTCGTCGCGGCGCCGGCGCAGTTCGGCCAGCCGGACCTCGGGTTCGGCCTCGGTGCCGTGCACGATCTGGCGCAACAGTTCGACCACGGTGTGCAGCCTGGACTCCGTGCCGACAAAGGACCGCTCTTGCAGGCCCGTAACCCAGGCGTAGGCCTTCTCGAACGCGGCGGTGACTTCGTAGTGCACCTCGTCATCACCGGGCGGGTAGAACCGGCGCAGATACCCCGACTCGGTGGCCGCCCAGTCCTCCAGATACGCCCGCGGCTCCTTCGGGAATCTTGGCTCGCCGGTGTCGGTGACGATTTCGGCGTTCAGGGCGTGCAGCTGGTCATCGAGGGCGCCGGCCAGCTCGCTGGCCGAACAGGCACCCCGGTTGCCCTCGACGAAGTAACCGCCGAGGAAGGACAGGATCAGCACGGCGTTTCCGGCCCGCAGCAGCCGCCAGGCGGGGTGCCGTTCGCGCAGGGCGGCGATCGTCGCGTAGTCCACCAGGAGAGCTTAGGAAAGCGTGCCGACAGGTGCGGCGCCACGCTGTCCTGCCCGTCGCCATCGCTGACCTCGTCCTCGATGTGCCGCCGTCCGCACCCCTTCGCCGGGGTGTCGCTGCGCGTCATTCAGTAGTGGTATCGCGCCTTGAGGATCTTCACTTCAATGTCGTCGGCTCGATAGATGAGCCGATGCTCATCGTCGATGCGCCGCGACCAGTACCGGGACAACTCGCCCTTGAGCAGCTCCGGCTTTCCGATGCCCACGAAGGGATCCCGCTGAATCTCGGCGATGAGCCGAGTGATCCGCCGCGCGATTTTGCGGTCGGCCCCCAACCAGAAGAGGAAGTCCTCCCACGCATCCACGTCGAAGTGAATACTTCTCAATCCTGGCCGCCGGCCATCTCCGCGAGTCGCTTCACCGTGGTCCCATGACCGGGATGGTCAGCCCTGTCGCGAGCGACAGCCTCCATGAGTCGGCGGGCATTCTCCGGAGAACGCAGCAGATACACCGTTTCCTGCCATGAGTCGTAATCGGCGGCCGACATCAGAACCGCTTCACCGGCCCGCGATGCGATGCGCACGGGTTCGTGGTCATTGTTGACCTGCTCGATAAGAGGAAAGAGGCGCTGTCGGGCTTCACTCGCGCTGATCGTCACCGAACACCTCTATCGTACGGTATTTCTGTACTGCAATTGTACGGAATATCTGCACAGGTAGCAAATCCACTTCTGCGGCTGGTGGGCGTGGATAATCCTGCTGATCCGTCATCGAATCCCCCAGTCACCCAGCCTTGCCAGGTTCTCCGTGGGCACCGACGTCCCCCGCGCGGCGCAGCGCGCGGATCCACCCGCTGTCCGACCGCGAGGGTGGGACCATCAACTATGGGCCTATTGAAGGGTGTTGCCGTCGCCACGGTTGTTCTTGCGCTGTCGGCTGCCCCGACCGCCCTGGCTGACCCTGACTCCGGCATTCCCACGGGTCCCGACGATCCACGATGCGCGACGATGCCCGAGACGGTCCAGTGCCAGGGCAGTCCGTACGCGCCGGCGACGCCGACGCTGCCGTCACCCCCGGCGCCACCGCCACTACCGCAACTTCCCACCGGGCCACTCGACACGCAGTGCATGCAGATGCCGGCCAACGCCGCGTGTCAGGGCAGTCCGTACATTCCCCAGCCACCCCCTCCGGTATCCCCGCTCCCGATACCGGTGATGCCGATAGTGCCGCCGATGTGATGCATGTCCCCGGGTGGGCACGGGCCGGCGCACATGCTCGGTGATCGACCGGAGCGCGCAGTCACCGTCGTCCTGTGCCCGAACCCTCCGCCGAGAGGCCCCGGCTGCTGCCGCCCGGGAGATCCTCGCGCGGCGCGGCCCGATGGACGACCCCGGCGGTGCTCGACGCATTGGGACAGCACCTGCCCGACCGGGCGCTGGCCAAGCAGGCCCGCAAGGCGGCGCTGCGGCACCGCAGCTGGCTTGCCAACGGAGGCACATCGTCGCGATGACGTCGACCGGGAACCCGAGCAGCCCGACTCCTGCCGGCGCCCGGGAAATCGCCGCCACCGTGCTCGTGGCCGCTGATCGCAACGAGGAGCGGTAGCGCGCACTACTCCGGGGTGACTTCGTCAGCGTTAACCGCATCGATGTCGGTGTGCCCGAAATCGTCTCCCTTGAAGAGAAGCGGCTCACCGCTGACCTTCGACAGTGCGTATGCGAAACAATCCCCGTAGTTCAGACCGGCCCGATGCCGGCCCTTGCCGTAACGGCGGTAGGCGGACCGCGCCACCTCAGCCTGATCCGCGTCGACGGCGACAAGATCAACGCGGGCCCGATGCAGCCACAGGTCCAGTTCGCGTCCACCCGGCTCACCGAACCGCGCTTCGATAACGATGGCGGCCTCGAGGTACGACGCGGTCGACATCAACCGGACCGGGGCAGCTGCCACGGCAGCTTCGAACCCTGGCGCCTCCGGTTCGTCGTTGAGCATCGAGACGAGCGCCGAGGTGTCGAGCACCATCAGGTAGGCAACCCGTGCTGGTCATAGCGGATGACCTCGTCGGCGGCTCGGGTGTCCAATACCGGCAAATCCGCGCATCGGCGGCGGATCGTTGCCAGTTCCTCACAGAGCGAGGTCGTCCTCGTTCGTCCCGCCTCGCGGGCCAGCCTCTCCCTGAGTGCGACCACAACCGCCTCGGTCAGGGTTTCCCCCGTGCGAGCCGCCAACTCCCTGGCCAAACGATCAGCCTCGGGGTCTTTGATGCTCAACGCCATGGTACGGATTATATACGTCGAGGTGGATTCTAGAAATTCACGGCAGCCGCGGATAACAGCCCCCAGCCAGCCCGCCGGCAGCTGTGCAATAGACCGTCGCAATCCAGCACGGTCACCCTCGCTGAACTGACCTACGGGTTGCATACCGAGAACCCGCTCCGCAATGCCGCGCGCGAGCAGCGATACCACTGGATTTCCCACACATTCGAGCCGATACCGCCAGTACGGGGGCCGCGCGGATCTATGGGGCGCGATGCGCCGATGTGCGCGCAGTTGGCAGGGACCCGAAGCTGCGCCGTTTCGACCTGCTGATCGCCGCGGTGGCCGTCGATCTCGGGCGGCGACATCCCCAAGCCGGTGGATCGACCGGCGACGAGTTTGTCGGGGGGTGAGTGCAGGCTTGGCGCAACGCCGACGACAAAACACCGACGGCAAAACACCGACAGGAAAGAGTGCGACATGTGCTGGCAATGCGACAACCCGCAGGGAACCATCGACGACTATTTACAGATCCTCCGGGAGATCGTCCGTGACCACGGGTGGGCGGTTCAATTCGTCGAGAGCGAGCAACGGCCGTTCGCCTATACGGCCGGCCTGCACGACAAGGGCTTGCCCGAGCTGCTCATCACCGGACTACCACCGCAGACCTCGGCGCGGCTGCTCAACTCGATCGCCCATCAGATCGTCGACGACGGCGTTGCACTGCACCCGGCAATGCACATCGACTACCAGAATGAGTTTCTGCTCGAAGTGGTCGAAGTCGATCACCCCGACGTCCATCTGAAGTTCGCGGCCGCATTGTGCGGCCCCCAGATCCGCGCCTTGCAACTGGTCTGGGCCGACGACCGTCGCCGCTGGCCATGGGACCGCGGCTGGGCACACGGTCGGCGCCGCCAACCGGTGTTCGGCCGGCGCATGCCACTGGCAGGGTGAGAGGTAGCGCGCACCACAACGACGCAGTCCGCGGACTGGATCGGCTTCCCGATCGCTTGACTGCGCGACACCGCCACCACCAAGTCCTGGGATCTCTAATGGCTCGACCGCCACGAGCGATTCCACCGCTACGACCTACTCGGCCCCGCCACCCACACCGCCGACCTACTCACCGAAATCGACAAAGACCCCACCGGCATCTTCTGGGGCTAGCGGGCGTACCGGACCCCGTCCATGGTGTTCCGGTGACCAATAGCACCCGGCAGAATCCGAAGCGCCGCAAATCGCATGAAAACAGCCCCCGGAGAGTCCTCCGGGGGCCGTTTTACCTGGTAGCGGGGACAGGATTCGAACCTGCGACCTCTGGGTTATGAGCTGAATTCCGTTGTGCTACAGAGGTTTCTATAACTTCTTTCGTGCTGGTCAGTGCTGGTTCAGGTTCCTAACTGGTTTATATCGAGTCGCATGATTTTCACCTGTTTCGGGGCAATTGGTGACCAAATCTGTGACCAATCCCCAGCGGCCGAACCGTGGGAAGGAGCTTCCTCTGCGCGGACTTCGAGAATCGAGCGGCCTCAAAGCGAGCCCATTGCTTCAGTTCTGCAGCGGACACATTGATCTCCAGCGCTAGTAGCAATAGGGCAGGATCCGCACTCCGTGCACACATACTTACCCGGAGCTGTTCTGGCCCAGCAAGGTGAGGCAAGCGCGTCCTGGCCGTAGATTCGTTCGACCCAGCCAGGTCCGACCACATCTGGATTTCGAATTGGGCGTTCCGGCTCAAAGACAGGAATGCGCTCGCCACATGAACCGCATCGATCGTGTCCCCATCGGGTTCCGCAATGGCAGATTATTTCAAAGACATCTCCATGACGACGGACGTCTGTGGGCGCTGCCCGGGTGAGGCATCGGGGGCACGTGAGCAGCGGGGCAACTAATTCCGCGGCTTCTTGAATAGCCGCTGAGAGGCCATCGATTTCCCGAACGAAGTCTCGTTCCCAGCCTGGTGACTTTGTGCGGTCCTTCAGCTGTCGAACCAGATTGTCGAGTTCAGACAGCTCACGAGGTGTAAGGGGTCGTCGAACAGTTATTGCGTCAACGCCAGCCCGATTGAACAACGGGCTTGGTTCCCCTCGTGAGAGTCCGGAACTGAGTAGATGGTCGATCAAGCGCCTCGGAACCCGTTCCCCGTCGATACGCACCTGAGCGGGATAGTCCAGCAGGGCTGGCGACTGGACGGCGACGGCAACCGCCCGCGCGACGCGTTCGAGGCTGGTCGTTTCCAGGGGCGAGATTGGTACGCCCGTGAGGAGCAGGCCCTGGGAAGGCGCATCGCGGCCGGCCGACATCATCGGGCGAGCCGCATCTTGGGGAAGACTTCGTATTGCCTGGCTCGGTGCCAGATACAGGACGACCGTCGGAGTCTTGACGGCATCGTCCATGGATTGCCATCGAGTCAGGATCTCGGGATGGTCGTCGTTCGGTCCGACCACGTCGGCAAGGGGAACGAATCGCGTGCTCGTACTGCGCGCGGAAAGCACCATGGTTCCATCCGGGCTCCGTACGAGTTCGGCTTTGCCCCAAGGGCCAAGGAGGATGAACGGCGCGCCAGAGGCGGGCATGCGGTCTTCAGCGGCCTCATAGCCGAGGTCGAACAACGCCCGAGCGATTAGACCGAAGGCGTAGTTGTCGAAGCTTCGGTGACGCGCCAAGAGTCGTTCGGCGCGCTCTTTTGCAGATTCCTCAGCCTCCGCCTCTCTCTCGAAAGCTCCCCAGACGATTCCGGCCGCGCGATAGTGGCGGTCATTCGCAATGACGTTCGTATTTCGCAGGCTACGCTGCCCCGTCCGCCGCCCACCTAAGGCGGCGGCAAGCGTGCTGCCGCGGAGCGCTTGGACCGAAGCGGCCAATGCCTCAAGCCTCCCGAGGGTGCCCTGGGCACGTCCCGACGATTCAGCCGCCCGTGCCGCGTCAGCTCCCCAAAAGAAATAGAGTCGGTGTCTTCGGTAGTGCGTGCCTTCGTCTTTCGCCCTTTCCAGATCAGCAAGGTCCGCCGTCAATCGCCGAATGCGTCGGATGCGTTCGGAGAGTGCCGACGACAAGATCGGATGTATTAGCTCGTTCACCATTCGGTTCTCATAGAGATCCGCATTTTCTTCCCGCATGGCTGCCAGCGCACGTCGCGGGACGGGTCCTGAGAGCGTGCGTCCAGCCCAATCTTCGGTATGCGACGCCATGCGTTCTAGAGCTCTTCGCGCCGGCCTTCGAACTCTGGAGACAGGAAGCAGTTCCGACCGCTCACCGAGACGAGTCACAAATCGCTCGCAGATGCGAGCAATCGAGGGGAAATTCTCCGCGAGGACGCGCTCTCGCTTCTCGAGTTCGAGTGCGTCACTGTCATGCCCGGCCAACAGCGGCGCTTCCAATAGTTCGTGCCATGAACCTGACTGCACCGCTGCGTCCAGGGAATCCTTCAAGGATTTAAGCGCGTCGAGGTCATCTGACTCGGCAGCGTCACGGCTAGCGCTTCCGAGGTCCCGATCAATCAGATGGCGTCCGCCTTGCGCCCAACGTCCAGTCCATCCGGGAGACTGCGACCCGGGTTCTCCGGTGAGCCGGTCATGGGGTGTGTTCACGCTCCGTACCCGCCGCGCAGACGGCTCGCCTCCTTGCGAATACGGCTGGTCGTCTTGCTCGGAGCTTCTTGATCGAGCCCCTCCCAGAGCCTTTCGATCTTGTCGGCGAAGGCATCGAGGTCTTCAGGTCTCACCCCAAAGCGGTCCTCAAGCTTTCGCACGAGCTTGGTCGCGACGAGGTGGTCAACAGCTTCGGTGAAACTGCCGTTGGCCTCCAGGACCACCGGGACGAATCGCTCGAGTTGCCGTTCGAATCGATTGCCCCAACCAACCCCAAATCTGGCGAAAGGATCCCGGAGCTTCTCGTTGAGGAACGCCCGCACGAGGCGGACCTCATCGCGAAGGTCCTGCGAAGCCGCGTCGAAGGCGGCTTCAAGGTCCTGGAATGAGATTGGATCCGCGGCTCCCTGCCTCCGAGCCTCAAAGGCGCTGTGCCGCTCTGGGAGTTCCTGGACGTGGGCGCGGTCGTACGTCTTGTCGGCGAAGGCAACAGTCGTCTCGTCATGATTGGCCGTTCCTACAAACCAGACGTTCGGCGCCAGCCGCAGACGCGAACCACTGAACTTCTTTGGTAGCCCGGGAATCTCACTCGTCAGCAGATCGATATATGCACCTTGGCCAACCGCATTCTCCAGAACAGACAACATCGTGCCGAAGTACTGCTCGGGGTGGGCGAGGTTCATTTCGTCGAGAACGATGACCATCGGTCGGTCTATGTTCGCCGGCAGCAAGGCCCTGTAGAGAGCCTTGGTGAACTCGCTTTCGGCGAATCGCTTTTCGAAGGCGTTGTAGAAGCCGAACAGGTCATCCTTGTCACGCCATCCGGCCTGGACTTCAATGATCTGCGCCGCGCCTGGTTGACCACTGTTCAGAGCTTTAAAGAATTCTCGAGGGAGGCTGGTCTTCCCGGTCCCTGAGATGCCCTGTAAGAGATGCAGGCGGCTGGATGCCAGTCCGGCCAGGAATAGCCGCACATCTGACTCCGAGTAAAAGAAGGGCGTCGCCGAGTCGGTGGCCATTCGGTGTCGTATCTCGTGAACCAGATCGGCAAGAGATGCGAAGTCCCGCGTGTCGACTGATTGGTTTAGCGCCTCGTCGACGTCGTAGGCCGAGCAGGCTGGGAAGGGCTCCTTTGATCCTTCCTTGGCTTGGAGTTCCTCCCAATCCGCGCGCTGTTGCTCGATAGCCTGCCTGAGCGTTTCGCGCTGGGCGGCCAAGGCGTCGCGTTCGTCGCGGAGGACCTCTACCTCGCCGACGTTGGTCAGTTGATAGCGGAGCTGGCGATCGATCTGGTCGTGTTGTTGGCGCCAGTGTGCGGCCTCCGCCGTTGCCTCGGACACTTGCTTAGCTTTGGTACGAAGTTCAGATACTTCGGCTGCTGGCGGTCGACGCGAGAGCTCGTCTTTCAGTTCCTGAACCTGCTGGGCCAGTTCATCGTTTCGTCGTTTGGCCGCCTCTGGGTCTTGCCCGTGCCGCGCGAGTTCGGCGCGGAGGGCGCGCAGTTCTTCGTCGCGCTTTCCTCCACGCTCCCGCTCCAGAGTCAGGAGGGCATTCGCGTCGTCGAGTTGTTGGTGGACGTCTGCCAGTTGTTCGTCGAGTTGCCGGCGGAACCGCTCCTCAATTAGAGCGGCTTTGTTCTTGGCGAACTCAAGATCCTGTTCAATCTGGGCCTCCCGCAGGCGGAGCGCAGACGAATCGCTCTGCAATTTGGACCGCTCTTCTTCCAGCGCCGTTCTAGCCGCATCAAGCTCCGCCTTCGCCTCAGCCAGGATCTCGTTTGCACGCACGTGGGCGTCTTCTTGAAGGCGCGCGGCTTCTTCGAGCATTTCATCGCGTCGCTTCGAGGCCTCCGCAGTCAGTGTCCGGAGTTCCGAAGCGAAGCCGGCCTTGGCATCCGAGCGCTGCTTCTCCAGCTCCAATTCGGCTTGGGCCAAGTCCTGTTCGCGGGATGCCAGCCGATCAAACTGCTCTTTAATCGCCGCTCTGTCAGTCTCGAGTGACGTGCGCTCGGCCTTGAGGGCCTTCGCTTCGTTCTCGGCCTTCTCCCGCGCCTTCTTCCAGACGCTCTCGAACTGCCGGACCGTTAACCAGGCGTTCTTGAGTTTTGTCGCGTTGTCGATTTCGGCCTCAGCGACCTCAACGGTTTCGTCCTCAAGGGCCATCCCCTCGGGCAATTCAGCTGAGGCAAGGCCTGCTTCCACCTCGTCGATCCTTGCTTGGTCTTGATCCGCCTTGCGATCTCTACCCTGCTTGCTGGACACCAGTACCCTCCGATGTGGTTATGAGACGATCGCATAAGTCAAGTGTTCTGTTGGCGAGGTTTTCGAGTGCGCCCGCATGAACGGATTCCGGCACGATGGCGGTGAAGTCGGACGCGCACGTGACCAGTTCGGAGAGCATCGGCTGCTCGATGTCTGGCGTAACAGCAAGCAACCGCAACACTTTGTGGCCGGCAGTCCCCGGATCCGAATGTGCCCATGTTCGAGCCAAGTCTCTATTGAGTCCAGCCCGCTCGCCGGCGCTTGCCAGGGCGGCGGCATCCATAACGCTTGCGCCACTGATGCCGGCGGCGTAGCGCATTTGGTCAACGAAGCGGCTGAGGCACAGTTCAATACGACTCAAGACCGTTCGATCGTCGACTGTTTGGTGAGTGGACTTGCGCTCGGCCGAAACTTCTCTGAGTTCGGCCATGGCCTGTCGCAACGGCAGGTCGGCCTGAGGCGCCGCCGCGGATTTGGGCACAGTCGCCAGCCATCTTCTGACTGACTCGTGTTGGCGCGCCAATTCCGTGAGGCGTTGACTCAGGGTTAAGTGGGGCACTCCGCGTGTTGTCCAGACAGCGTGCCCCGAAGTCAGCGCAACGACTGGACTGGCGATCATGCAGGGTTCGCCGGCGCTGACGAGGGCTGTACGCCGGTTTGGGTCGGCTGACGCGCGGCTGAATCTGGCGAGTTCAATACTCGTTGGATCAGCGGCCGTGGCGTGTTTCGTGTCCATCAATAGGCACTCGACCGGGATTGGTCGGCCAGCAGTGCCGCGATCGAACCGCGCGCGATTTCGGGATCTGAAGCGAAGTGCGATCGGTGGCACTTCCTTAGCGGGATGCGGCCAAAGTTCACCCGTCTCGAGGTCGCGGTAGATCCAGGAGACCGCCGATGTGCCAGCCTCGACCCGCCCATCGTGGGTTACTTGAATGCGCGTAGCGGCTGCTTGAAACAACAAGTGCCGCACTAGGTCTTCAGGAATCTGGAGCAAATCGGCGATGCTCGTCGGTGACGTCTCGCCGGCAGCCCGGATCCTGAGAACGGCGTCGAGCAGCACATCGTGCGTGATCTCGATGACCTCTTCGACAATGACTCGCCAGCGAATAGCGGGGGTGAGAACGACGTGCCGCGATCGGGTCGGCAGCGGGGCAAGGGTGTAGGCGGGTCGGTCATGCCAGGCGACGGAAGCCATGGTCACCCCCCGTCAGGTCATAGAAGGCGGCGAGAGCCGGAACTGCCTCCCGACCCTCGGGAGAGGTCATCTGGGCCGCATCGCCCACCGCGACGAGTAACTTTCGTTGACGGCTCATGGCAACGCAGAGCCGGTTCGGCAGCACTAGGAATCCGAACCTGTTGGCGCTTCGCTTGCCAGGCTTGCTTGAGCGGGTCGTTGATAGATAGACGACGTCGAACTCACGCCCTTGGAAGGCGTCAACGGAACCGATGCGCACACGAGGCAGTCCTCGCTCACTGTGCAGCCACGGGACCGATGGATTCAGTTCGAAGCCGTTTCCCCCAGCCGCGGACAATGACCTCGATGCAAGTCCAGCGTCCATCATCGCCTCCCAGATGGCGGTCACCTGGCCTGAGTAAAACGTGATGACACCGAAGGTGAGGTGCGCGCAGGCCTGGAGTCCGGAGCTCAACTCCCGCACGATCGTCTCCGCCTCCGCGGGCCGACATATGCTCGTTCCTGCCCGCTTCTCGGATCCATGCGCAGGTGGGACGTCAATCCACCCACATGCCGCCGTGCCATATGTTTCGAGACCGTGGGAGAACGCCTGGGGGTCTGGATTGGCGTTGCCCAGTTGTTCTCCGAACGGCTCGTAGAACTGTTCGTTGATGAAGGTACCGAGGACCGGGTGGGTTCTGAACTGACGATCCAGCGTGATCACGCGTTTGGTTCCGTCAAGGCGCTCATTCTCGCGAAGCTTCACATACAGTCGTTCGAACATCGACTTGTTGAGGACGGTGGAGACAGTCATCTCGTCGTGCCTCTTGGAGAGATTCGGGACGAGGCTTTCGTCCAGGAGTTGCGGGAGTTGCCTGTGGTCTCCCACGAGGATGATGCGTTCCTGGGCCATGCTGAGCGGGACCATCAAGTCGAGAGGGTTTGCGCGTGCTGCCTCATCGACGATGACCGTCTCGAATGGGACTGTCTGGGCGTTGCGCATGGCCCCTGATACGGACTGCTGGCAGGTCGCCGCAAGTGCTCGTGTGTGCGTTTGGAGCGACTTCCGCACAGCGGCAGGTTGATGGTTCACTGCATCGCGGAAGTGTTCGACTGCGAGATCGATTGGGCTAGTTGCTAATTCTACTTCTCTGTCAGCCGCCTGCCGAGCACGATCGAGCAGGGCTTCAACGGCTGGCATGGTTGCCACGACACTTTCACGTGCCCGCGAGTCAAGCAGTCGATCTAGGAGGCTGCGTTTGATGGCGGCGAGGTGCTCAGCGGCCAAATCAGCGTCTTCACCAACTGCAGCGGCTTTCCAGCAAGTCGCGCTGGTGGTCATCGAGCAGGTTGAATACAGCCTGCGTCGAATAGGCTTGTCGGGCCGTCAGCGTTCCATCGTCGGAGTAGGACTCGGCGGTCGATCTGAGACGACGGGCGCGTGTGGCGACCAATACTTGAGCCTTCGGCGCAGATACCGCGCCCAGGTTGTAGGTGAGTTGCTGGGCGAGTTTGCCCGCCTCGTGGGCGACGTCGCTGCCCACCAGCTGGAGTTGTCCGGCGACCCACTCCAGCAGTTCCACTGTGCTGGTGACGTTGAAGGGTTGTTGGCGGTACGCGGTGGCGCGGTCGACTAGCGACCGACGATCCCTTACCACTTGATTTGTCTGTGCGTTCTCATAGCGCTTAGCCTCGATCCACCGATGCACT
>JAGQTS010000044.1 GCA_020438895.1 Mycobacterium sp. | reverse complement strand
GATGGACCCGTCGTTCTCGGAGAAGGCGTTGGGCTTCAAGTCATTCAGCGACTTCCTGCGCTCACGCTCCGACACCGTCGAACTCGACGAGAGCTCCACCACCCGGCTGGTGAAGCTGCGCTGATGCGTCGATGACGGGAGTGAATGGCGCGAGCCGACTCAGATCCCGTCGAGGTTCCGGTCGGCGCACGCCCGGCTCAGCGTCCGGCGGAACCGTTCGACGTCACCGGAGCAGGAGTCGAGCTCGGCGGGGCCGAGCACGGCCACCAGACCACGGTCGCTGCGGGCGACCACGAACGGCGCCGGTGAACCGGCGGCGAGGACATCCTCGGGAGCGTCATCGCGGTGATAGGTGCGGAATGCGACGTCGAGTTGTTCTCGGCAGCTCCGCCAGTCGGCACGCTCGGTGAACAACCCGTGGGTGATATCGCACAGTGCACAGTGGGTCCGGCCGAGCCGGGCGCCGATCCAGTAGCGCGCCTCGCCGAGCAGGGTGCCGTCGGCGTCGTAGACACCGATGAACTCACGCACGGTGTCCGGCATGGTGCGAGCGTATCGGGGATCTACTGCTTGTCGGTTTTGATCCCGAGCTGCCTCATACAGCTTGCGCGCGACATCGCCACCAAGGCAGGTTGGGCATTGTCGAAACCCTCCAGCGCAGGGGTGTCCCGCTTCATCTGCTGGATGGACGCGTCGATGCAGCGCTGCAGACGTTGAGCGTCGGAGTCGCGCCACTGGATGTAACCGATGAGACCCGCGGCCATCAGGCCAACGACCAAGTAGATCCAGATGCGGGGATTTCTGACCACACCCCAGTATCGCCCCCGCTTGACTAACGCGAACGCCAGCGTTTCCAGACCGCGTGACCCGTGGCGCGGATCTTGTCGTCGTATCGCAGCTCTGCATCGCAGACGATCTCGGCTTCTGTGGATGTGACGACGAAGGCACGGAGCTCGACGGCACTGTCCAGCGGGCTGGGACGCTGATATCGGACGTCGATGCCCGCCGTCACGAACGGGAGCGCAGCGCCCGGGGAGGCCTGCCATCCCTGCAGCGAGGCCTCATGGAGGACACCCGCGGCGGTGTGGCAGTCCAGCACGGTCGCGATGATGCCGCCGTTGAGGAAACCCAGTCCGTTGTCGTGCTCCGGACACGGCACAAACATCGCGGTGACGCATCCGTCGCCGAGGTAGCTCTTGAGGCGCAGCCCGCGAGGGTTGGCCGGTCCACAGCCGAAGCAGGTCATGGTCGGAAAGAGCCGGTCCTGAATGGCTAGCGCGTCCACGCCCATCAGTATGGACGCACGGCTCAGCAGGGACGCACGGCGTGATTGACTGGACCTCGAGCAATCTCGGCTCCCGGCCGTGACCACGAAGGGCGTCATGAACATCCTGCGCACCCCCGACCATCGCTTCGAGAACCTCCCCGACTGGCCCTTCGTGCCGCACTACGTCGACGTCACCGATGCCGCCACCGGGCACGTGCTGCGGATGGCCTTCGTGGATGAGGGCCCGCGCGATGGCCGCACGGTGCTGTTGCTGCACGGCGAGCCCAGCTGGTCGTATCTCTACCGGCACATGATCCCCACGCTCGTCAACTCGGGTTATCGGGTCCTCGCTCCCGACCTGATCGGCTTTGGCCGCTCCGACAAGCTGGCCGACCGGGACGACTACACCTACGAACGCCATGTCGCGTGGCTGAGCCAGTGGTTCACCGCATTGGACCTGAGGGATGTGACCGTGTTCTGCCAGGACTGGGGTGGGCTGCTGGGCCTGCGACTGGTGGCCGCATTTCCCGAGCGGTTCGCCGGCGTGGTCGTGGCCAACACCGGACTGCCGATCGGGACTCCGGCTTCCGATGGCTTCAATCGATGGCTGGAGTTCAGCCAGAGCACACCGGATCTGCCCGTCGGCCGGATCGTGGCCATGGGCACCGCGCGCTCACTGAGCGACGCCGAAGTGGCCGCCTACGATGCACCGTTCCCCGACGCCGACTACAAGGCCGGCGTCTGCCAGTTCCCCACGCTTGTTCCCATCACCCCGCAGCATGGGTCGGTGGCGGAGAACAGGGCCGCCTGGCAGGTGCTCACCGAATACGACAAGCCGTTCGTCACCGCGTTCAGCGACAGCGATCCGATCACCGCGGGCGGGGACGTGCATTTCCAGAAACGGATTGCGGGTGCACGCGACCAGCCCCACGTCACGCTGCACGGTGCGCATTTCCTCCAGGAGGACTGCCCCGACGACATCATCGCGGTCATCGAGGGCGTCATGGCCCGCAGTCGAGCCTGAGGAACCCGTACTCCACTAGCTCAAACGCACTTTCGCCTCGGGGCACCGCTGGCGCGGCCGGCGTGGCCATGGCCCGTTGTCCTCTACGGGCCGCACCGACAGAGGTTCTTACGCGATCGCGTCGATGACCTCGTGGGCGGCTCGCTCGCCTGCCTCGACCGCGCCCTCCATGTAGGCACTCCAGAAGGTGGCGGTGTCGGTGGAGGCCCAGTGGATCGCGCCGATGGGCGGTACCAGCGCCTGGCCATAGGCGGTCCACACCAGGGGTCCCATGTTGGCGTTGTAGCAGCCGCGGGTCCATTGGCGGCTCGCCCATTCGCCATCGATGTAGCACTCCGGCCTGGCCGCCTTGTCGCCGTAATGGCGTACCAACTCTGCAGTCAATGCCGCTCGCCGATCGGCCTGCGGCAGCGCACCGTAGGTGCGGGCCTGTTCGCCCTCCAGGAACATCAGGATGACCCCACGGTCGTCGCCAGGCAGGCAGGTGTCATTGGACATTCTGGCCGGGCCGACGTCAGAAATGAGCTGCCCGTTGAGGCCGTCAGCGCGCCAGAACGGTTCGTCGTAGATGAAGAATGCCTTCATCGACGACCCGTTCGGCATCCGCTGCGTCAGCTGATCGCGGACCGCCGGCAGCGGTGGGTCGTACATGATCCGGCCGGCCAGTGTCGGCGAGATCGCCACGATCACCCGACGGCCGCGGGCGACCACCCCGCCGCGGCAGTGCACGGTGACGCTGTCTGCCCCGTGTTCGATCGTCTGTACGGGACTGTCCAGCACGATGTGTTCGGACACCATGGCGGCCAGTCGTTTCGGGATCTCACTGGTGCCGCCGACGAAGCGGGTGGTTTGGGCACCGCCCTCGGACTCGGCGAAGAGCTCGGAGGTGACACCACAGGTCTGGATGGTGAACAGCAGATGCAGGAACGACACCTCGACTGTAGGAACCGCGAGAATCCCCACGGTGCAGATCTCCAGCAGGGTGCGGGCGACCGGAGCCAGCCCCTGGGCGTCATACCAGGCGCCGGCGGTGATGGCGTCCCATTCGGCTGCGCGTGGCGCCAGCCAAGGAGCTTCCGGCGGAACCTCGGCGGCGAGCTCGTCGAGAAGGCGGAACACGCGATCCAATTCGCTCAGTTCGCCCTGGAATCGGGCATGGAACTCGTTCTCCCGCAATACACCCGAGCCGACCAGATCGTAGGACGTCTCACCCTCGCCGTATTGCGGGTAGGTCTCGACACCCAGTTCGGCGGCCAGCGCGAACATCCGGTGATGAGTGTCGCCGATCCACTGGGCGCCGAGCTCGACCGGCAAGCCGGGTAGCGCCTCTTCGGTCAGGATCCGCCCGCCGAAGCGCTCGTCGGCCTCCAGGATCAGAGGAGTCAGGCCGGCGGCGAGCAAGGTGCGCGCAGCGATCAGCCCCGAGATTCCGGCACCGACGATGATGACGTCCGCCTCATGGCTCCGTGGAGATGACATGATCGACACTGTCTCATGGCGCTTGAGTCGCGCGTGCGGAAAACCTCGGTCTGGGTGGGGAGCACGTCCGCAGCGCGCGCACACTGAAGGTCATCGAAAGGGGTGTTGATGGCGCGCTACGTGACGACGGTGAGGACCGCAAAGACTCCGAAATGGGCGTTCACCTATGACGCCGACCTGCGCCTCAACGGCGTTCTCCGCGTGGGTGACTGGGGCCTGCGGCTGGCTGCCAGCCTCGGAGGCTGGTCGGATGTTGCACGCCGCGCTCACGCTAATGCAGGGGGATGTCATGTCCCGGAACGCGTTCGCTCTGTGGTCGGGGGGTGAAGTAGCGGCGGTCGGCTTCAGTGATGGTCACGTCGTTGATGCTGGCTTCGCGGCGGCGCATCAGGCCGTTGTCGTCGAACTCCCAGAGTTCGTTGCCGTAACTGCGGTACCACTGGCCGGCGGCATTGTGCCATTCGTATTGGAAGCGCACCGCCATCCGGTTCCCGCGGAAGCCCCACAGGCTCTTTCGCAGTACGTAGTCGAGTTCGCGTTCCCATTTGGCGGTGAGGAATTCGATGATGGCAGGCCGTCCGGTGAGGAACTGGTCACGGTTGCGCCAGGCCGAGTCGACGGTGTAGGCGAGGCTGACGTGGTGCGGGTCGCGGGTGTTCCAGGCGTCTTCGGCTGCTTGGACTTTCTGGATCGCGCTGTCGAGGTCGAACGGCGGCACTGGTGGGCGTTGATCAGACATGGGGTTTCCCTTGCTATCGGCTACGGTCGGTGAGGGTCGGATTGTTCGGGTAGGGGCGCGTGCGCTGCGAGGTCGGGCATGCCGCTGGCGACGACGTGGCGGGTGATGAAGTGCACGCGGCGCCCGGTTCCGCCGTCGTCGCCTTCGGCGAGAGCGCGCCAGTCCACGGCGGCGAGACCCGATAGTTGCAGTGTGTTGCCGGTGCGGAAATCGACGAACAGCAGGGCGGCGGTGGGGTCGACGGCCAGGTTGCCGAAGCTGTTGAACATGTTGTTGCCCGGATAGTCGGGCCACCAGATGCCCTCGGAGGTGGCGCGGACGAAGCCGGCCGGGCCGCCGCGGTGCGATGCATCGTTGCCGGAGTCGGGGTGGGTGGTGCCAAGGAAGAAGGTGTCCGCGGACTCGATGAGGCGGATGTCGGTTCTGCGCAGTAGCTGTGCGCGGTACTGCGGTGTGCGGGCCCGGTGATCCGACTCCTTCCCGATGGTGATGCGGCGCTGTTGGATGTATTGCGGGCAGTTGCCGTAGGCCTGGTCGACGTGAAGGGTGAGTCCGGCGTCGTCGGATGCAGCGAGGGTGCCATTGATCCGGACCCGACGTCGGGTGGTGAAGTCGATGGCGATGACACCGGCCGGCTGCCCCGTGCGCGGCGAATGCAGGGGGTCCGCGCTGGGCACAAGGGTGTTGATCTGCAGGGTTCTGGGCCCACTGGCGTGCAGGAACCCGGGCGCTCCCAGCAGCGGTGAGGTCCAGAGTCGACCCGTCCGGTCACGGGCGGTGATGGCGGCGAAAGTGGTGTCGGCAAGGATCGCGGTGATTCCGGGGCGAAGCTCAGCGGGGCCGACCATCCGTGCCAGCCGGGCGGCCTGGGTCTGCACCCCGGCGTGGCGTTGGGCCTCCAGTTCGCCGCTGTGGAATCCCACAGCGGCGAACTGGCGTTGGTCGGTCATTGTTGCGGCTCTCTCGGGCTCACAGTGACACGACGGGCCAGTCGTTATCGACGTGGGCCAAGACGTTGAAGTAGTTGGTCATGATGTTCAGCGCCAGATTGGCCACGATCTCACCGATCTCCTCGTCAGTGACCCCGGCCTCGCGGGCCGTTGTGACATCGGCGTCGTCGAGATCACCAGCGTTCTCGGCGATGGTGTTGGACAGTTTGAGCAGGGCGGCCACATGAGCATCAGTGGATTCGGCCCGACGCGCGCTGTCGAGTTCGGCGGTGTCGATATGGGCGATGTTGGCCCCGATGTAGGTGTGTGCCGACAAGCAGTACTCGCAGCCGTTGAGCTGAGCGGTGGCGATCGCCAGGCGTTCCCGCACCGCAGGTTTGAGGGTGCCGCCGGCGACCGCGCCCGCGAGTGCGAGGTAGCTCTGGAGCAGCGTGGGGCTGTTGGCCATCACCTTGGTCATGGTGGGGGTCGATCCCAGCGATTTCTGAACCTGTGCCAGCAGTTCGGCGGCCGGGCCGGTCGCAGTTGCAGGGTTGACGGGGGCGAAGTGGGTCACGGTGGTTGCCTTTCTCCTACCGACCCGACCTAACGGGTCAGACTGTTTGTTTCCATTAGAAGATGTACCACGATCTTCTAATGGATGCAACACCTTCTATCCGTGATAATATTTCTTCGTGACTGCCGGATCACCCGCCTGGCTCCTGCCCGACGAACCAGCGCCGGTCCGGTTCATGAACACCATCTGGGCCGATACCCGCGGTGTGCACGACGAATTGACCGACGCTGCCGCACTGCACGGTTGGCTTCGCGCCGCCACTGACTACGACAGCACCGAATCGCCGAGCCAGGCTGAATTCAATGACGCCCTGTTGCTGCGGAACAGCCTTCGTCGACTGGCGGCCCACAGCACCGCAGACGGGCGCCAGAACGCACAATCGCCCGTGACCGAGGTCCACGACGCGGTCGGCGCTGTCAACGCGCTGCTCGCCGACCGGCCCCGCACCGAACTGACGTTGCATGACGGCCAGTTGCAGGCTGTCGACAAACAACGTGCCTCGCCCTGCCGAAGCGCCCTGGCTGAGCTCGGACACGACGCCCTTGAACTGCTCACCGGGCCCACAGCGGTCAACTTGCGCGCCTGCAACGCGCCCCATTGCGTGCTCTACTTCGTCAAGTCCCACCCACGCCGCGAATGGTGCTCCGAAGCCTGCGGCAACCGTGCACGTGCGGCCCGCCACTACCAACGTGTTCGCCGCCGAAAAGCACCATGAGCACACAACCAAAGTCGTTATTGGTGGATATTTGCTGCAGGGTACGGAGCCGTTGGTTGGCAGCCGCGCGATGAATGCCGGCAGGGCCGTCCCCCGAGGCATTCACGCCTCGTGGCGCTGGGTGGCGTTCTCACGTTCGAAACCCTTGAGCCGTTTGGCGTCCTCGGCCTTGAGCCCGCTGAACTGGTTGCGTCACCGGGTCAGCGCAGAGCAGCCGCATTCGCTCACCCTGAACGGATCGATCTTTTCGGTGAAAGCTGTTCTTGCTGAATGAATACGGTTCTTGCTGAAACGCTTTGGGGCTGTCCGCTCATCGCGCTGCCGCGGGTCCCCTGAAGGCTCAGTTGTTGGTTGGTGGCGCTTGGGGTTGGAAGGGGTCATACCACCACCAGTCGGCGCGTTCGCCGAGGGGGCCGGGGCACGGTGGCACTGCTGGTGGTGGGGTGCTGGGTGGTCGGGCCAGTGATCCGGGGTGCAGTTGCCGGCCGTCGTCGTCGGTGATGCGCAGGCGATCGGCGGGGCCGGTGATGGTGATGACGCCTCTGTGATGCAACCGGTGGTGGTAGGGGCATAACAGGACCAGGTTGTTCAACTCGGTGGGCCCGCCGTCTTCCCAATGCACGATGTGGTGGGCGTGCAGGCCGCGGGTGGCCCCGCAGCCGGGCACCACACAGCAGCGGTCGCGGTGCTCCAACGCCCGACGCAGGCGGCGGCCGATCGTGCGGGTCGACCGGCCGGCCCCGATCACCTGACCGTCGCGTTCGAACCACACCTCACAGGTGGCAT
>JAGQTS010000430.1 GCA_020438895.1 Mycobacterium sp. | reverse complement strand
TGGATGTGGGCCGTCATCGGCCTCACTCTCATGGCCGTCGTCGCCATCTGGGTGTGAGTTCGGCGCCCGTCGTTGCAGCCCGGTATCAAAGGGATAACGCCAGGTACCGGATGTGTCACCGCGGCGAATCGGAATTGCTGCAGCTCTTCGGTTGAGCGTGGTCACGTGGTGATGTTCGTGGAATGAACCGAATGTCGTGGGCGAGGGAATCCTTCGCCAGTCTCCGTTCAGTTGGTTCTCCAGCTCGGCCGCCTCGACAGGGCAGAGAGTGGTCACGCGGGTGCGCAGAGTCCCACTATCCACCTGGGGGCGGTTGGCGAGCCAGCGTGCGGCGATCTGATCGATGACGCGTTGTTCGGCTGTGGCGGACCGCTGCGTCCGTGGGTGGCGGACCTCGACGGTTGGCCGGCACTCACCGGTCGGTGACACCACGATCATGGATCTGTACCGCCACCAGTGAGTCCCCGGAAAGACCAGGAGAGCGGAGTCACCATGTCCGACGGTCAATCCTCACGCGAGGCGAATGCGCATCTCGAGGCGCTCGGCTATAGCGGACAGGACTTTCACCGTTCGATGAGCCTGTGGTCGAACATGGCCCTCGGATTCACCTACTTGTCACCCCTGGTCGGGGTGTATTCGCTGTTCGCCTACAGCCTGACGATCGGTGGACCGCCGGCGATCTGGTGGTTGGTCATCGTGGGATGCGGGCAGTTCCTGGTGGCACTCGTCTTCGGCGAGGTGGTTTCCCAGTACCCGATCGCCGGCGGGATCTATCCGTGGACGCGACGGTTGTGGGGCCGCAAGTACGCCTGGTTGGTCTCCTGGGTCTACCTGTGGGCTGTGATCGTCACCGTCACCGCGGTCGCGGAGTTCGGCGGCCACTTCGTCGCGGCCCTGTTCGGGATCGAGTCCACCAGGGGAGTCCAACTGCTCACTGCCGTTGGGCTTCTGGTGCTCGCACTGGGCATCAACTTCACCGGGACCCACATGCTGGCCCGGATTGCCCGAATCGGCCTGGCCGCCGAACTCATCGGGGTCATCGCGTTGGGGCTGTATTTGTTGATCTTCAAGCGAGCGAACTCGTTCTCCGTGTTCTTCGATTCGATGGGCGCCGGCGGCAGCACGCCGTACGCGATCACGTTCCTGGGTGCCGCGCTGTCAGGGTTGTTCCTGTTCTATGGATTTGAAGCGTGCGGAGATGTTGCCGAGGAGGTCTCCGATCCCACCGTCAGGATTCCGCGCGCGATGATGCTGACCATCCTGATCGGCGGCGTCTCCGGCCTGATGTCTTATGCCGGTTACGTATTGGCGGCACCCAACCTGAAAGAGATCATTGACGGCGACGACACGGACCCCATTCCCAGCATCCTGGAAAGCTCACTCGGCGTCGTCGGCTCGAAGATCTTCTTGTGCATCGCCATCACGGCCTTCATTTCCTGCGTCCTGTCCCTGCAGGCCGCCGGCAGCCGACTGTTGTACGCGTTCGCGCGCGACCGGATGCTCCCGGGGAGCCGCTGGCTGGCGAAAATGTCTCAGCGACATGCTGTTCCAGCCAACGCCCTGCTTGTGGCATGTGTCATCCCGATCCTGATCTGCCTCTACGTCTATACCGCGCCGGACCAGCTCCCGCGGATCACGGCCTTCGCCGTCTTGGGTATCTATATCGCGTTCCAAGCGGTGGTGCTCGCCGCGCTACGACAGCGCGCCAAGGGGTGGCGCCCTGCCGGTGACTGGAGCCTGGGCAGATGGGGCACGGCAGTCAACGTCGGCGCCTTGACCTACGGCGTCATCGCGATGATCCTCCTGATCAAACCTCCGCCGGGTACCGAGAGTTTCATCGACCGGTGGGTGGTGGCAGTCGGTCTTGCCATCGTCGTCGGCACCGGACTGTTGTATATGGTCGCCGCGCATCCGTATCGGCACTCTGACGACATCGGCGAGGGCGACGCGATCGAGATCGCCGAGAAACTCCGAGCGATGCGTCGCCCGTGAATGTACTGCGGTAACGCATGGGATCACCACAACCCCAACACGTCTCCGCCGATCCGGACGATGAACGCGCCGAGGACGAGCATGAAGAAGCCCCGCACAAACCGTGCGCCCCGGGCAACGGCGAGTCGCGCGCCGGCGTACCCGCCGATCAGGTTGCAGGCCCCCATGACCAAGCCGATCTTCCACAGCACCACACCCTGTGGCACGAACAGGGCAAGTGCGCCGAGGTTGGTGGCCCAGTTGGCCAGGCGAGCCTTCGCCGAGGCGTCGAGAAACGAGTAGCCGACCACACCGACGAGCGCGAACACCATGAAGCTTCCCGTACCCGGACCGAGCGCGCCGTCGTAGAGGCCAAGGGTGAAGCCCACCAGGAGGGTTGCGACCCGATGCCGAGGTCCTTGAAATCGGAGTTTGGTTGCCTCGCCGAGCGTCGGTTTGACAAGGACGAAGGCGCCGACCGCGATCAGCACGATCAGCACGATCGGCTCGAAGGCCTCCCGGGGAATCCGGCTGGCCAGCAGGGCTCCGCAGAATGAGCCGACGAACGCCAGGACCATCATCGGGAGGAATGTGCGCGGGTCCGGCTTGATGCGCCGATAGTAGGTCGCCGAGCTCACTGTTGTGCCGCAGATCGAGCCCAGCTTGTTTGTGGCCAGGATCTGGGCGGGCGCGGCACTCGGCAGACCTACCAACAGCGCGGGCAATTGGATCAGTCCGCCACCGCCGACCACGGCGTCCACGAAGCCCGCCGCCAGTGCTGCCAGCGCGAGCATCACCATGACGGTCACCGTCGGGTCGGCCATCGGCCAGAGACTATCGGTCGGGCTCACGCGGGATCGGCTGTGCTCAATCGCCCCAGAACGATCTGAGGTCTGCGATGTCATCTTGCGCGCGGGCAGTACCCAGCGCCATCGCATCGGCGAGTTGTGCGGGGTCCATGAAATTCGTGCCCTCAGCAGGGTCGGCGCAGATCAGTTT
>JAGQTS010000429.1 GCA_020438895.1 Mycobacterium sp. | reverse complement strand
CTACCAGCTGCGCCATAGCCCCAAGTGCGTGTTGAAACTACACCACGGTGGCAGCGCCCTCAAAACCCCAGGAGACCGGACCGAGACCACCCGTGGGGATCGCCGGAATCCATTCGACCAGGGTCGTGCCGGTGATCTCGCCAGCAATCAGGGAACTTCACCGGCCGCCTCGAGCCCTTCCACCCGGACCGGGGTCCGCCCTGCCGACGACTCGTCGCGGGTTTCCGGTGCGAAACTCCACCCGAATGCCGCGAGCAGCAGGATCGCTCCGCTCAACGCGAACGACCAGCTGAACGATAAGTGCTGAGCCAGCATTCCCACCCCGATGGATCCGACGATCGAACCGAAATCCGACATCATCTGGAAGGTCGCGATCGCGGTACCACCACGGGCCTTGCCGATCACGTCGGCGACGGCGGCCTGCTGTGGCGCATTGAAGATCCCCGACGCCGCGCCGGCGAACACCGCCTCGGCCAGGAACCACGGCAGCGAGGGCGCCAGTCCCAGCGCGGCGGTGGAGAAACCGGCCAGTACCAGCCCGATGACAAGCAGCGGCTTGCGACCGATCTGGTCCGACAAACGCCCGCTGGGGATGACGGCGATGACGTTGCCGATGGCAAAGGCCGTCAACGCGAGGCCGGCAACTCCCGGGCTTTGCCTGAGCCCCTCAGCGACAAACAGGGGAACCAGGGCGAACCTCAGCCCGAACATCGACCATCCCGTGGCGAAGTTGGACAGCAATGCCGCCCGATAGGCCCGATGCCGCAACGCCACCCGGACGGTGACGGTGAGCTCATCACCGGCCGCGGGCGCGGCAACCGGGGACTTGCGCAGGCTGATCAGAACCACCACCGCTGCGATCAGCAGCAGCACCCCATAGATCATGAACGGCGCACTGAGCCCCAGTCCAGCGGTCAGCGCGCCGACGATCGGACCGGCGACCGAGCCCACCAGAAACGCCCCGGAGAACATGCCGGCCACCCGTCCCCGGGCGTTCGCCGGACTCATCCGGATCATCAACCCGAGAGCGGAGACGAAGAACATCGTCGAGCCGATGCCGCCTAGCGCCCGGTATACCAACAGCTGCCAGTAGCTGTGCGCGAAGGCGCATGCCGCGGTCGACACCGCGACGATCAGCACACCGGCGATGTAGACCCGTCGCTCCCCCAACCTCTGGATCAGCAGGCCGGTCGGTGGGGCGGCACACAGCCGCATCACCGCGAAAGCTGTGATGACGAAGGTCGCTGCACTGAGGCTGACACCGAAGTGGCGGGCCAACTGGGGCAATACCGGCGCCACCACGCCGTAGCCGAGCGCGATGACCGCGTTCGCCCCGATCAGGGCCCACACCTCGTGCGGGAGCCGATCGGCTTCCTGCCGATCGGCTCCCCGCGCGCTCGAGCTCACCCGATGACTGTATTCACCAGCTCCCGCGCGGCCGCCTGGACCTCGGCCAGATGCTCGGCACCCTTGAAGGATTCGGCGTAGATCTTGTAGACGTCCTCAGTTCCGGAGGGCCGAGCGGCGAACCAGCCGTTCGCGGTGGTCACCTTCAGACCACCGAGTGGAGCACCGTTTCCCGGAGCCGCAGTGAGCTTGGCCGTGATCGGCTCACCGGCCAACTCAGTGGCGCTGACCTGCTCGGCCGAAAGCTTGGCCAGCCGGGCCTTCTGCTCGCGGCTGGCCGGCGCGTCAACTCTGGCGTACACGGGTGCCCCGTAACGGCCGGCCAGCTCGCTGTACCGCTGCGACGGCGTCTGTCCGGTGACGGCGAGCATCTCGGAGGCCAGCAGCGCGAGGATGATGCCGTCCTTGTCGGTCGTC
>JAGQTS010000043.1:12483-32918 GCA_020438895.1 Mycobacterium sp. | reverse complement strand
CACCGCGTCTACAAGAACTACGACCCGCGGGCCCGCATCGTCAAGGAGCAGGCCGACAAGATCTTGAGCAAGCTGGGCGGCGACGACGAACTGCTCGATATCGCCAAGTCCCTCGAGGAGATCGCCCTCACCGACGACTTCTTCATCGAACGCAAGCTGTACCCCAACGTCGACTACTACACCGGCGTCATCTACCGGGCGATGGGATTCCCGACCCGGATGTTCACCGTCCTGTTCGCGCTCGGCCGGCTGCCCGGGTGGATCGCGCACTGGCGGGAGATGCACACCGAGCCGAACAAGATCGGCCGTCCGCGCCAGATCTACACCGGCTACCACGAGCGCGACTACCTCGCACTGGACGGCAGGTAACCGACCGGGGAGTCCGCTGGGGACTCTTGACAACCCGATAGTTGTAGTTACACAATTATTGTGTGATTACAAGCGTTGTTGACGAGCTCAGCCCACGGCGCAAGGCCGTCATCCTGGGGTCCTGCTGTCTGAGTCTGCTGATCGTGTCGATGGACGCGACCATCGTCAACGTCGCCATTCCCTCGATCCGTGCCGACCTCAACGCCACTCCGTCCCAGATGCAGTGGATCGTCGACGTCTACACCCTGGTCCTGGCCGCCCTGTTGATCATGGCCGGTGCCGCCGGCGACCGTTTCGGGCGCCGCAAGATATTCCAGATCGGCCTGGGCGTGTTCGCATTCGGGTCGCTGCTGTGCAGCATCGCCCCCGACACCCATACCCTCATCGGCGCCCGCCTGATCCAGGGACTGGGTGGCTCCATGATGAATCCCGTTGCGCTGTCCATCATTTCGCAGGTGTTCTACCGTCCCGTCGAGCGGGCCCGGGCATTCGGCGTCTTTGGTGCGGTGGTGGGCATTTCGATGGCACTGGGCCCGGTAGTCGGTGGCCTGCTGATCGAGGTGGTGGGCTGGAGAGCCGTGTTCTGGATCAACCTACCGATCTGCGCTCTGGCGATCCTGCTGACCGTAGTGGTCGTCCCGGAGTCCAAGTCGGCGACCATGCGAGACATGGACCCGATCGGGCAAGCGCTCGCGGTGCTGGCCCTGTTCGGCATCGTGTTCGCCCTGATCGAAGGTCCGGTGCTGGGCTGGACAAGCCCGGTGCTGCTGACCATCGCTCTGATCGCAGCGCTGGCGGTGCTGGGTTTCCTGCGGTTCGAGGGGAGCCGGACGGATCCCTTCATCGACCTGCGCTACTTCCGCAGCATCCCGTTCGCCTCGTCGACTGTGATCGCGGTGTGCGCCTTCGCCGGGTGGGCGGCCTTCCTGTTCATGATGTCGCTGTACCTCCAGGGCGAACGCGGCTACTCGGCGATGGCCACCGGGTTGATCTACCTGCCGATCGCCATCGGCGCGCTGGTGTTCTCGCCGCTGTCGGGACGCCTGGTCGGCCGATTCGGAAACCGCCCGTCACTGCTGATCGCCGGCACGATGATCACCGCGGCCGCGGCCATGTTGATGTTCCTGACCCCGAACACACCGGTCTGGGCGTTGCTGACGATCTTCGCGGCCTACGGGATCGGGTTCGCCATGATCAACGCCCCGGTCACCCACGCGGCTGTCAGCGGCATGCCCCGCGACCGGGCCGGCGCAGCCTCGGCGATCACCTCCACCAGCCGGCAGGTCGGCGTGAGTATCGGTGTGGCGCTGTGCGGTTCGGTGGCCGGGTCCGCGCTGGCGGCCACCCATGACGGATTCACCGACTCGGCCAGGCCGTTGTGGATCATCACCATCGTCCTGGGCCTGGTGATTACGGTATTGGCCGTGACGTCGACATCGGCTCGGGCCGACAGATCCGCACAGCAACTGGCGCCGCTGATCGAGAACGACGACATCGCGGTGGCCCGTGTCGGATAACCCGATCGCCGAGGACGTCTGGAAGGCGATGTCGGCGCTGGTGCTGGAGAACAAGGATGCCTGGCGGCGCGCCGTCGTCGAATTGACCGGTTTGCCGTTCAGCAGGATTCGCATCCTCAAGCGACTCGACCGCCATCCGCTGACGGTCAAACAGGTCGCCGAGGCGGCCACCATCGACGCTCCCGCCGCGACGGTCGCCGTCAACGACCTCGAGTCCCGTGGTCTCGTGGTCCGTGAGATCAACCCGGGGAACCGGCGATCCAAGGTGGTGTCGTTGACGGCGGCCGGCCGCCGGATGCTCGACGCCGTCAACGAGGTGTCCGACCCACCCCCCGCCGCGCTGGTCGCGCTCGAGGACGAGGACCTGCGGAGGCTGCGCACCATCCTGTCGCGGCTGCCGATCTGACGGGCCGGCACGGCCCGGTCCACGAACGGCGTCAACGTCGTTGTGACACCGTTGCCGGACAACCAGCCCACGCAACCGCTCCCGGTGACGTAATTTCAGCGGATGAACGCCACCTTGCGCGTGCCAGCGCAGGAGGATCGCCGTTTCTTCGGGCATCCGATGGGCTTGGCGACGCTGTTCGCCACCGAACTCTGGGAGCGGTTCAGCTACTACGGGATGCTCGCCATCCTGGTGCTCTATCTGGCCGCCGACCCCTCCGCCGGTGGGCTCGGACTGTCGGACACCACGGCGATCGGCATTTTCGGCGTCTACAGCGCACTGATCTATCTGCTCACCGTGCCCGGCGGGTGGATCGCCGACAGAGTGATCGGACCCTACCGCGCAGTGCTTGCGGGCGGCTGCGTCATCGCCGCCGGTCACTATGTGCTGGCGATCCCCTCCACCGTCTCGGTGTGGCCCGGAATGGCGCTCATCGCCATCGGTACCGGGCTGCTCAAGCCCAACATCTCGGCCATGGTCGGCGAACTGTACGACCGCGACCCCGACGAGGGGGAGCGGCGCGACGCCGGATTCTCCATCTTCTACATGGGCATCAACATCGGCAGCTTCTTCTCGCCGCTGATCTGCGGCTACCTCGGCGAGAAGGTCGGCTGGCACGTCGGGTTCGGCGCGGCCGGCGTCGGCATGACGATTGCGGTTGTCGTCTACATCGCGGCGACCAAGAGCACACTGGGCACCATCGGCCGGGCGGTGCCCAACCCCGAGACGCGCGGGCAACTGAACAAGCTCGCGATGATCAGCGCCGGGCTCCTGGCCGTTGCCGCGGTGCTGTTCATCATCGACGCGATCCTGGGCCACTACCGCGCCGAACACATGATCTGGTTTCTGGCTGCGGTGACCGTCGCGACCCCGTTCGCCTACTTCGCCCGGATCTTCCGCAGTGCGGATCTGACTCCCCGTGATCGTGACCGGATGAAGGCCTACGTCTGGATATTCCTGGGCTCGGCGATGTTCTGGCTGATCAGCGATCAGGGCGGGTCGACGCTGAGCCTGTTCGCCGAGCGGAACACCGAACGTCACGTCGGCGGGTTCGAGGTTCCGGCCAGTTGGCTGCAGTCGGTGAACCCGATCGGCATCGTCCTGCTCGCCCCGGTGTTCGCGGTGATCTGGTACAAACTGGGCCGCCGAGCGCCCACCCTGCCGGGAAAGTTCGTCCTGGCCCTGCTGCTCATCGGACTGTCGTTTCTGGCCATGGCGGTGCTGTCTCATCTCGCCGGGGGCGGCACCAAGGTGCTGCTGGTCTGGCTGATGATGATCGTGCTCGTTCAGACGATCGGTGAACTGCTCCTGAGCCCCACCGGGTTGTCCGCCTCCACGCACCTGGCTCCGCGCGGGATGGAGAGCCAGGTGGTGGCGCTGTGGTTCCTGTCCAGCGCGGTGGGCGACGCCATCGGTAGCACGACAGCGCCCCTTCAGGACTCCCTCGGCCAGACCGGCTACTTCTGTCTGATCGGTGGGGCGGCACTCGCACTGGCAGTGGTGATCGGCACCCAGGTCAAACGGATTCACACCCTGATGGGCGGCATCCACTGAATCATCAGCGCACCGTCGGCCCTCAGGTCATCTGAGCGAGTCGAGCACCGCCATCGCGGCATTGTGGCCACCGATCCCCGAGACCGCACCGCCGCGGCGGGATCCGGAGCCGCACAACAGAATCCGATCATGATTCGTCGCCACGCCCCACCGTCGGGCCGGGGTGTCCAGCGGGGCGTCATCGTCGGCGAACGGCCACGACAGTGGACCATGGAAGATGTTGCCGCCGGTCATGTGCAGGCTCTCCTCGAGGTCGACGGTCGTTCTGGTTTCGATGCAGGGCCGGCCGTGCGCGTCGTCCATCACGACATCCTCGATGGGTTCGGCCAACACGGTGTTCATCGAGTCCAGCACCGCCGCGGTCAGCCGCCGGCGAACGGCTTCGGGTGCACCGGTCTGCAGGCGGTGTGGCACATGCAGGCCGAACACCGTCAGCGTCGCCGCGCCGGAGGCGCGCAGGGCGGGCGACAGGATGCTTGGATCGGTCAACGAGTGGCAGTAGATCTCGCATGGCAGCGGGTCCGGGACGGTGCCGCCGGCCGCTGCGGTGTACGCGGCGTCAAGCTGGCACCAGGTCTCGTTGATGTGGAAAGTGCCGCCGAAGGCCTGCTCCGGGGTGACCGTCGCATCCCGCAACCGCGGTAGCCGGCGCAGCATCAGGTTCACCTTCACCTGACAGCCCTCGGTGACGTGCGAGTCGGTTTCGCCGAGCAGGCCGGCCAGTACCGCGGGGGTGACGTTGGCCAGGACGAACCTCCCCCGCACGAGCGTCGCGTCGTCATCGCCGCGGCGGTAGCGGACCTCCCCGTCCGGGGTGATCGACACGACCTCCGCCCCGGTGACGATCTCGGCCCCGTGCGCCACCGCGGCCGAGGCCAGTGCTCCGGTCACGGCGCCCATTCCGCCGACTGGGACATCCCACGCCCCGGTGCCGCCACCCACTAGGTGGTACAGAAAGCAGATGTTCTGCCGCAGATCGGCATCATCGAGCCGGGCGAACGTCCCGATCAGCGCGTCGGTGGCCATCACGCCGCGGACCAGATCCGAACGCACCGCCGCGGTGATGGCCACGCCCACCGGGTGCTCGATCAGTTCGTCCCATGCCACGGCGGCGTCCGTGCCGCCGGCGTCGAGCACGTTACGGCGGGTCGGACCGCGACGGCGCAGCGGTTCCAGCAGCGTCGGCCACAGCGGTTCGGTGACCGCTCGGCAGCGGCGATAGAAATCGGCGAACCCGGCCTCGTCGTCGGCCGCCGCCACCGCGGCGAACGTCGACCTCGCACCGATCAGCAGGCCCCGTCGGCCACTGTCGGCCGGATCGGGTGTGTAGGAGGAATAGCGGCGGCGGGCCAGGCTGATCGGTGCGCCGAGGTCCTCGGCGATCCGGGTGGGCAGCAGACTGACCAGGTAGGCGTAGCGGGACAGCCGGGCGTCGACCCCGTCGAAAGCTTGTGCCGACACCGCCGCCCCGCCGACTGTCCCGAGGCGTTCCAGTACCCGCACCCGAAGTCCGGCCCGAGCCAGGTAACCGGCGGCCACCAGCCCGTTGTGGCCACCGCCGACGACCACGGCGTCGAGCACCTCGGTCGCCTCACCGCCCATACCCGGCAGCCTAGGCAGCGCGCCGGCCGCCGCCGGGAGGTTACGGTGATCCGGTGAGCACCAAACCCGAAATCGAATTTCCCGACGGCCCCGCGCCGACCGAACTGACGATCACCGACTTGGTGGTCGGCGACGGTGCCGAAGCGGTTCCCGGCGGCACCGTCGACGTGCACTACGTCGGTGTCGAGTACGACACCGGTGCGGAGTTCGACAGTTCGTGGAACCGCGGCGAGTCGATCTCCTTCCCACTGCGCGGTCTCATCCAGGGTTGGCAGGATGGCATTCCCGGCATGCGGGTGGGCGGCCGTCGGCAGTTGGTCATCCCCCCGCAGCATGCGTACGGTCCGGCCGGGGCCGGGCACCGGCTGTCTGGGAAGACGCTGATTTTCGTCATCGATCTGCTGGGTACAGCCTGAAGATCCGGCATCCGGAAGGCAATCGGGTGCGCCCGGAAAGGCCCTCAGGTAGCTTTTCCCCGTCCGAACTCCTCGGATCAGTGACATTCTCGACGGGCCCGGCACGGGCGGAGGAGGGAACCGATGACAGGTTCCGATGAGGCGGGCGGCAGCGTCACCGCGACCGAATGGCGTACCGAATCGCGCTATTACCGGCGTTCACCAGGAGTCGGGTGGCTCATCGGCCTGCTTCTCATCCCGCTGTTGTTCGGCTGGCTGGGCTGGGGCGCTATGAAGCCCGCAGCCACCGTCAGTGCCCCCGACGTCTCGGTCACCGCCCCCAGCGTCTCACTGCCGTCGCTGAACTTCTCCCCGCTGTCGATCTTGCGGAACCGCAATGATTTCACCCTGACCGGTCTGCTGCCGGACCTCCGGGCGAAGGACAGGTTGCTCGGCGCGCTCCAGGCGGCACTCGGCGGGAACGTCAACCTCATCGACAAACTGGATATCGCCGCCGGTGCGACGACCCCCGATGTCGGCGGGTTCGCCGGCCTGTTCACAGCCGCCGCCGACATCCCGGACTTTCGCTTCGTCGTCGAGGGTGACGGCCTGACGCTGACCGGAACCGCGCCCTCGGAGGAGGTCAAAGCCGCCGTCGAGGCAGCCGCCAAAGCCGGCTGGCCGAACCTCCGGATCATCAACAACATCGCCATCAAGGGTGCGGCACTGTCATGTGACAACCTGCAGGCCACCGTCGATGCCGGGCTGGCCGCCCCGATCAAGTTCCAGACCGGCAGCGACCAGTTGAGCGCCGACGGCCGGCAGCAACTCTCGGCCATCGTCCCGTCGCTGAAGGCTTGTCCGGAGGTGCGGTTGACTGTTGTCGGCCACACCGACAACACCGGCACCGACGCGATCAACATCCCGCTCAGCGACGGGCGGGCGCGGGCCGTCGCGGCGTATCTGGTGGCACAGGGCATCCCGGCCGGTGCGGTCTCCAGCAAGGGCGCGGGCTCGGCCGAACCGGTCGCCAGCAATGACACCGAGGCGGGGCGCGCACAGAACCGTCGCACCGAGATCACGGTCAACTAGGGAGTAGCGACATGGGTTTCATCGCGCAGTGGTTGTGGTATCTGCTGGCCTTCCTGGTTGGTTCCGGGGTCGCGTGGGTGTTCGCGGTCGTGACGATTCATCGGGCCAGCGAGGAAGAGGCCCTCGCCGATCTCCCCGCCGGGTCCCGTGAGCTAGGAGTGCGATGATGTCCGACGTCAACTGGTGGTTGATGGCGCTTTCCTTCCTGGGCGGCCTCATCGTGACCGCCGCCTTGACGATCCGCCGGGTCACCCGGGAGGTCCCGGTGGCCCACTCGCTGTCGGCTTCGGAGGCAGGCGTGCTGGACGTCTCGGGGCGCGGTCGCAAGACTCCCGATCTGGGCAAGGTGGCAGCCGGCGCCGGGGCCGCATTATCCGAAGCGGCCGACAAGGTCGGCGCGGCCATCGAGGCGGTCGGCGACAAGATCGAGGGTCTCTTCGAGCGGGACACCCATGGTTCGGGGTCGGCTCGGCTGACCCCGCGCAAGGTCGGCCCGGCCGGGTACACGGTGAAGTTCGATCCGGACACCAAGCTGTACTACCTGCCCGGCAGTGCGGAGTACGACGCGCTGGAGACCGAATGGTGGTTCGTCGACGAAGACAGCGCCAAAGCGGCCGGTTTCGTTCGGTGGGAGGTTCCCGGTCCGGCGGTGGGTTTCCTCGGTGCCGCGGTTGCCGAGTCCGTCGATGTCATCCCGCCCGGCCCGCATGGGAAGGGCTCTGCGTTGGCCGGCGCCGACGGCAGTGGCCCGGCCGGGTGGCTGATCAAGGGAAACGCCGACTCGATGCTCTACCACCCGCCGGACAGTCCGTACTACGCGCAGACCATCGCCGAGGTCTGGTTCTTCGATGAGGAGACCGCCAAGAGGGCGGGTTTCGCCAAGTGGGACAAGAACATCCGAAAGTCCTGATCCGGCCGGGCGCTCCGGGCTATTGGGTGCGCAGCACGAACCCCACCCCGCGGACTGTGTGCAACAGTCGCGGGGCGCCGCCGGCTTCCAGCTTGCGGCGCAGGTAACCGATGAACACGTCGACGACGTTGGTGTCCGCGGCGAAGTCGTAGCCCCACACCAATTCCAGTAACTGCGCGCGGCTGAGCACCGCGGTTTTGTGCTCGGCGAGCACCGCAAGCAGATCGAACTCACGCTTGGTGAGGTCAACGTCGACCCCGTTGACCCGGGCACGCCGGCCGGGAATGTCGACCTCCAGCGGACCCACCTGGATGGTTTCCGAGGAGAAGGTCGCCACCGAACCCCGGCGGCGCAGCAGGGCCTTGACCCGGGCCACCAACTCGGCCAGCACGAACGGCTTGACCAGATAGTCGTCGGCACCGGCTTCCAGCCCGGCGACCCGGTCGTCGACCGAACTGCGAGCCGACAACACACACACCGGCACGTCGTTGTCCATGGCCCGCAGTGCGGTCACCACACTGACCCCGTCGAGCACCGGCATGTTGATATCCAGCACGATTGCGTCGGGTCGGTTCTCGGTGGCGCTGCGCAGCGCCTCAGCACCGTCCACGGCGGTGGCCACCTCGAAACCCGATAGCCGCAGCCCGCGCTCCAGTGATGCCAGCACGTCGGGGTCGTCGTCCACCACCAAGACGCGCGGGGAGGCCGAATCCATGTCTGCCATAGTGCCGGATCGACGCCCGGACGGGCGGGAGGCGTGGCCGTGCCATGATTTCCCTAGGGGGTCGGCTGCTCGGGCGGCTGACGCAGGAGACGATTCGACTGTGACGTGGGTTACTTCGGGACCGGGGCGAGTCGCGCCGATCGCCCGTCGGCCGGGCCGGATCCGGCCGGTCACCGACTTGGTGCGACTACTGCCCTATCTGCGGCCCTACCGGGCGCGTTGGGTCACGATGGTCATCGTCGCATTGCTCAGCCTGGTGGCCACCATCGCCATTCCATTGATGACCAAGGCGGTCATTGACGGTCCGGTGCACCGTCGGGACCTCCCGGGTCTGTGGGTGCTGGGCGCCGGGGCACTGGCTGTCGGGGTGGCCGAGGCGATGCTGTGGTTCATCCGGCGCTGGCTGGTCGCCCGCGCCACGATGGGGGTCGAGACCGATATCCGCAAGGACCTCTACGCCAGGCTGCAGATCCTGCCGATGAGCTTCCACGCCCGCTGGCAGTCCGGGCAACTGCTGTCGAGGATCATGAACGACCTCGGAACCGTGCGTCGACTGCTGTCCTTCGGGTTGATCCTCCTGGTGCTCAACGTGATCCAGATCGTCGTTGTGACTTCCATCCTGCTGGCGATGTACTGGCCGTTGGGGGCCGTCGTCCTGGCGTCGGTGCTGCCGGTCGCGCTGACCACACTGCGTTTCGAGCGTGCGTTCACCACCCTCTCGCGTCGGGCGCAGGACGAGGCGGGGCACCTCGCCACCGCCGTGGAGGAGGCGGCGCTGGGTATTCGCACGATCACGTCATTCGGCCGCGAGGACTACGTCTACGCCCGCTTCGACGACCAGGCGCGTCGACTCCACGACACCCAGGTCCGCAAAGTGGCCGTCTCCGCACGGTTCTGGACGCTGCTGGAGGTCATCCCCAACGTCGCCCTGATCGCGGTGCTCGGACTGGGCGCCTACGCCGCCGGACGCCAGTTGATCACGATGGGAACGCTGGTGGCGTTCATCACGATGATGCTGTCGCTGGTCTGGCCGGTCTCCTCGCTGGGCTACCTGATTTCGATGACGCAGGAGGCCATGACGGCGGCGAACCGGATAGCGGAAGTATTCGACTCGCCCGCTGAGATCACCGACGGCCCCCGAGCCGAACGGCCCGCCTCCGGGCGCCTGGAACTCGAGGGTGTCGGCTTCCGCTTCCCCGACGCGGCACCGGATGACTGGGTGCTGCGCGGTGTTTCGGTGGTGGTCGAACCCGGTGAGACGCTGGCACTGGTCGGGGCGACGGGTTCGGGCAAGTCGGTGCTGGCTGCGTTGTTGCCGCGACTCTACGACGTCACTGAGGGACGGATCCTCATCGGCGGGCGGGACATCCGGGAGTTGAGCCTGCCGCACGTCCGGTCTGTCGTGGCTGTCGCATTCGAGGATCCCATCCTGTTTTCGATGTCGGTGGCCGAGAATCTCACCCTCGGACGTGCCGGGGACGGGACCGATCCGGTAACCCAGGGCGAGTTGGCCGCGGCGATCGACGTCGCGGCCGCCGGATTCGTCTACGACCTGCCGTTCGGCCTGCAGACCAGGATCGGTGAGCAGGGGATGAGCCTGTCCGGGGGGCAGCGCCAACGGCTCGCTCTGGCCCGGGCGATCCTCGCCCGACCGCGCATTCTGGTCCTCGATGACACGCTCTCGGCGCTGGATGTGCACACCGAGGCCGTGGTGACCCGGGCGCTGCGCCGGGTCCTGGCCGGGGTGACCGGAATCGTGGTGGCGCATCGAGCGTCCACGGTGCTGCTTGCCGACCGGGTCGCGCTGCTGGACGCCGGCGAGGAGGGCGGCTCCACGATCACCCACATCGGCACCCACGAGGAGCTGCTGAATCAGGTTCCCCGGTACCGGTATCTCCTGGCCGCCGAGGATGAACTCGACGACGGCTGCGAGCCCCATCCGGCGTGGTCCGACGACGACACCCGCCGGCGACTTGAGCACCGCTATCAGGAAGCCGCCGAAAGCCAAGCGGCTGCAGGCCGTTTCGTGGACGAGGCCGACCGGTGACTGCCGCTTGGCGGGGGCGGTTGCGGGAACGGCCCGATGATCCGTTGGTCGAGGAGCACCGGGCGCGGGGCCGGGACGCTCGTGCGCTGCTGGTGGATCTGCTACGGCCGTATCGCGCGGTGGTGGCCGTGCTGGCGGTCGTGGTGATCATCGAGAACGCGGCGCGGCTGGCGGTTCCGCTGCTGGTGCAGCGTGGGATCGACCATGCGATCCCGGCGCTGGTGCAGGATGGCCCTGTCCACGACCTGGCGATTGTGGTCGCGGCGCTGTGCGGGCTGGTGGTCGTGCAGGCATCCGGCCGGATGATCTTCCTCAACGTCTCCGGCCGTATCGGCCAGCGGATTCTGCTGGAGCTTCGCCGGCGGTTGTTCACCCATTTCGGTCAACTGGACATCGCATTTCATGACCGATACACCTCCGGCCGGGTGGTCAGTCGGTCAACCAACGACATCGAGGCGATCCAGGAGATGCTCGAGAACGGGTTCGACAGCCTGGTCACGGCCGCTCTGACGATGGTCGGCACCGCGGTGCTGCTGGTCGTCCTCGACATCCGGCTCGGGTTGACCTGCCTGGCGGCCTTTCCGGTCCTGGTGCTGCTGGTGCGGTGGTTCGCCCGGGAGTCGGCGACCACCTACCGCGCGGTGCGCGACAGCGCCGCTTTGGTGATCGTGCAGTTCGTCGAGACGATGACGGGGATCAAGGCGGTTCAGGCCTATCGCCGCGAGAGCCGGAACCAGCAGATCTTCGATGAAGTGGCCGACACCTACCGCGCCGACAACGAGCGATCCTTCCGGTTGCTGGCGGTCTTCATGCCCGGGGTCAAACTGACGGGCAACATCACCACCGGGATCGTCCTCCTCTACGGCGGCTATCTGGTCATGAACGCGGAGATGACGATCGGCACCCTCACCGCGTTCCTGCTCTACCTGCGCATGTTCTTCGAACCGATGCAGGAGATCTCCCAGTTCTTCAACACCTTCCAATCCGCCTCCTCAGCCGCGGAGAAGATCGCCGGGGTGCTGGCGGTCCGGCCCGCGATTGCCGATCCGGCCCAGCCGGTCCGGTTCGACACCGTCGCGGGGCGTATCGATATCGACCGGGTGTCCTTCGGCTATCGGTCGGGGACCGGTGACACCGATGACGTTCCGGTGCTCGACGACCTGACCCTGGTGGTGCCGGCCGGTCAGACCGTCGCCCTGGTCGGCACCACCGGTGCCGGGAAGAGCACCATCGCCAAGCTGATTGCGCGCTTCTACGACCCGCAGTCCGGGGCGGTGTTGCTGGACGGCACCGACCTGCGCCGCATGTCCCGATACGACCTGCACCGCCACATCGTCATGGTCACCCAGGAGAACGTTCTGTTCGCCGGGTCGGTGGCGGAGAACATCCGCTTCGGGCGGCCGGGGGCCTCCGATGAGGAGGTGCGGGCAGCGGCCGTCGCGGTGGGGGCGGCAGGGTTCATCGACGGACTGCCCGACGGATTCGATACCGACGTCGCCAAACGCGGTGGACGGCTGTCGGCGGGCCAGCGTCAACTCGTCGCGTTCGCCCGCGCGTTCCTCGCCGACCCGGCCGTGCTGATCCTCGACGAGGCCACCTCGTCCCTCGACATTCCCAGCGAACGACTCGTGCAACGGGCGCTGCGCACCGTGCTGGCCGGGCGAACCGCCCTGATCATCGCTCATCGGCTGTCCACCGTGGAGATCGCCGACCGCGTCCTGGTCGTCGAGCACGGCAGGGTGATCGAGGACGGCCGCCCGGCCGAGTTGACCGCGACCGGTGGGCGCTACGCCGCCCTGCACCGGGCCTGGATCGAATCCCTGGCCACGTAGTCCCGCCCAGTAGGCTTGCCAGCCATGATCGGTATCGAGCGCGTCGGCGACGTCACGACCATTGAGATGCAACGGCCGGAGCGCCGCAACGCACTGAACACCATGCTGGTCGACGCGCTGCGCGAGGCGGTGGAAACCGCCGCCGCCGACGGCATCCGGGCGATTGTGCTGACCGGCCAGGGCACCGTGTTCTGCGCCGGGGCGGACCTGTCCGGCGATGTGTTCGCCGCCGAATTCCCGGAGAAGGCCATCGCGCTGAACAAGGCCATCGACGCGGTGCCGGTGCCGGTCATTGCCGCGCTCAACGGTCCGGCGATCGGCGCCGGTGTGCAACTGGCCATGGTGTGCGATCTGCGCGTCGTCGCCCCCGGCGCATACTTTCAATTCCCGATAGCCAGATACGGCCTGGCCCTGGACAATTGGAGTATTCGCCGGTTGGCCTCGTTGGCGGGTCACGGGCGTGCCCGCGCGATGCTGCTGGCCGCGGAGAAGCTCGACGCCCAGACCGCTCTGATCACCGGGATGGCCAACCGGATCGGGGATCTGGCCGACGCGCAGGCCTGGGCCGCGGAGATTGCCGGCCTGGCGCCGTTGTCGGTGGCGCACTCCAAACGGGTGCTCAACGACGACGGCGCCTACGAGGAGCAGGGCGAACGGCACAAGCAGATGTTCGATGCCGCGTGGAGCAGCCAGGACGTGATCGAAGCTCAGGTGGCCCGGGTGGAGAAGCGTTCGCCGAGGTTTCAGGGGGCCTGACCGCATGCCCGGTCGGTTCTCCCTGACCCCGCCACTGCCCAGTGGCAGGGCGGCCCTACGGCTGGCCGCCGGTACTGCCACGCTGGCAGCCGGCGGATGGGTGTTGCGGGCGCTGCGTGAGGCGCCGGCGGCGCTGGGGGCCGGGCCCGCGGCGATCCGGACGGCCTGTGCGGGCTCACCGAACTACCGCGGTGGGGTATTCCACAATCTGGAGCCGTCGGCGGCGCTGCGCCTCGACGCGGAGGAGAACCGGCTGGTGCTCTTCGAGGTTCTCGCCGGTACCGGCGACAGCCGTCCGGGAACCGCCGTCCCGCTCGCCGAACCACGGTTCCACCCGCCGACCGACTCGCTGGCGGTGACCTGGCTGGGCCACGCCACCGCCCTGCTGGAGATCGACGGTTACCGGCTGCTCACCGACCCGGTCTGGAGCCGGCGTTGCTCGCCCTCCCGCAGCGTCGGACCGGAACGCCTGCACCCACCGCCGGTGCCACTGGAACGGCTGCCCGCACTGGACGCCATCGTGATCAGCCACGACCACTACGACCATCTGGACATGGCGGCGATCCGCACGCTTCTGCGCACCCAACGGGCGCCATTCCTCGTCCCGCTCGGTGTCGGGGCGCATCTGCGGCGGTGGGGGGCGCCGGTGGAGCGGGTCAGGGAACTGGACTGGCACGCCAGCACCCGGATCGGAGACCTGACACTGACCTGCAGCCCGGCGCGGCACTTCTCGGGGCGATTCTTGTCCCGGAACAACACGCTATGGGCGTCGTGGGTCATCACCGGGCCGCGGCATCGGGCCTACTTCGGCGGGGACACCGGATACACCGGCAGCTTCACCGAGATCGGAACGCAGCACGGCCCCTTCGATGTGACGCTGCTGCCGATCGGGGCGTACAACAAGGCCTGGCCGGATATCCACATGAATCCCGAGGAGGCAGTCGCAGCCCACCGGGACCTCAACGCCGGCAGCGGGGGCGGAGTCCTGCTGCCCATCCACTGGGCCACCTTCCGGCTCGCGCCGCATCCATGGGCCGAGCCGGCTGAGCGGCTTCTCGTCGCCGCGGCGGAGGCCGGGGTCGACTGTGTGATTCCCCGCCCCGGTGGCCGGGTGGCCCCCGGCGATCATCGGGTCGCCGCCGCCGAGCGATGGTGGCGGCTGCGGGATGGGTCGCCGTGAAGTGGGTTGCGGTGCTGGTTCTGGTCGCCGCGCTGACCGCGTGCGCCGACACCGTCGGGCCTGAGCCCGCGGCCCAGCCGCCGGGCCTGGCACCTGCGATGCCACTGCCGGACAACGCCGTAGCCGACGCCGTCGCCCGACTCGACGGGATCGCCGCCGACCTGATGACATCCACCGGGATACCCGGACTCGCTGTGGCCGTGGTTCACGGCGGAAAGAACCTGTACGCCAAGGGGTTCGGGGTTCGGGATGTCCGTTCCGGTGAGCCCGTGGACGCCGAGACGGTATTCCAACTCGCCTCACTCTCCAAGCCGATCGCCGCCACCGTCGTCGCGCAGCAAGTCGGCACCGGGGCCATCACCTGGGACACCCCGGTCAGCGGCGCGCTGCCCTGGTTCGCGTTGTCCGATCCAGCTGTGACCCGGATGGTGACGGTGGGAGACTTCTTCGCCCACCGTTCCGGGCTTCCCGACCACGCCGGGGACCTGCTCGAGGACCTTGGCTACGACCGACGCGCCGTGCTGGAGCGGCTGCGCCTGCTCCCACTCGCGCCCTTCCGGACCTCATACGCCTACACCAACTTCGGGGTGACCGCCGCCGCCGAGGCCGTGGCGGCCACAGCCGGGCGCGACTGGGCCGACCTGAGTGAGAGCGTGTTGTACCGGCCGTTGGGAATGTCCACCGCGAGTTCGCGTTTCGCTGACTTCCAGGCCCGTGCGAACCGGGCCCTCGGCCATGTCAAGGTCGACGGTGCCTACCAGCCGCGCTACACCCGCGACCCCGACGCTCAGTCACCGGCCGGCGGGGTGAGTGGCTCGGTGCAGGACATGGCAGCGTGGCTGGCGATGGTGTTGGCCGACGGCAGTCACCAGGGCGAAACGATCGTCGACCCCGAAGCCCTGCTGCCGGCTCTGACACCGCAGATGGTGTCCAACCCGCCCGACGAACCGGCGGAGCGCTCAGGCTTCTACGGCTACGGTTTCAACATCAGCACCTCGCCGGCCGGCCGGGTCCGGTTCAGTCATTCCGGCGCCTTCGAACTGGGCGCGGCCACCACTTTCGTGATCATCCCGGCGGCCGACGTCGCTATCGTCGCGCTCACCAATGCCGCTCCGGTCGGGGTGGCCGAGGCGCTGACCGCCGAGTTCGCGGACCTGGTCGAGTTCGGCGAGGTGCGGCAGGACTGGCGCAGGCTCTACGCCGATGCGTTCGCCCAAATGGATCAGCCGTCCACAACGACGCCTCCGGTCAGCCCGGCGCCCGCCGGCCCGCCATCGCGGTACGTCGGCACGTATGCCAGTGCCTACTGGGGCCCGGCCGCGGTCGCCGAAGCCGCCGGCGGCCTGACGTTGTCCCTCGGGCCACGCCCGGACCCTTACCCGCTGAAGCATGCGGGCGGCGATACGTTCACCATGACGTTCGTCTCGGAGACCGTCCCGTCGCGCGGGGCGTCCACGGTCAGATTCCGCGGCGACGAGATGACGATCGAGTTCCTCGACGGAGACGGGATGGGAACGTTCGTGCGCGCAGAAGGAAGACCCCGATGACCCCACTGCCCGCGATGACCGGTGCCATCGCCGCCGGCCTGACAGCCACCGAGGTGGCCGCCCGAGTCGCCGAGGGAAAGACCAACGACGTCCCCGCACGGGCCTCCCGCACGGTGGGTGAGATCGTCCGGGCGAACGTCCTGACCCGGATCAACGCCATCCTCGGGGTGCTCTTCGCGATCGTGGTGGCCACCGGTTCGCTGATCAACGGATTGTTCGGGCTCTTGATCGTGGCCAACAGCGCGATCGGCATCATCCAGGAACTGCGGGCCAAGAAGACGCTGGACAACCTGGCGATCGTCGGCCAGGCTCGGCCGACGGTGCGGCGCGAATCCGGGACCGTGGCGCTCTCGCCCAGTGCGGTCGTGCTCGACGACATCATCGAGATCGGCCCGGGCGATCAGATCGTGGTGGACGGTGACCTGGTGGAGGCCACGACTTTGGAGGTCGACGAGTCGCTGCTGACCGGTGAGGCAGATCCGATCGGTAAGCACACCGGAGACGGGGTGCTATCCGGAAGCTTCGTCGTGGCCGGCACCGGCGCCTACCGGGCGACGAAGGTGGGCCGGGAGGCCTACGCGGCCCGACTGGCCGAAGAAGCCAGCAAGTTCACCTTGGTGAAGTCCGAACTGCGCAGCGGCATCAGCAAGATTCTGCAGTTCATCACCTACCTGCTCTGGCCCACCGGGCTGCTGATCATCTACACCCAGTTGTTCACCACCAATGTCGGCCTGCGCGAGTCATTGCTGCGGATGGTGGGCGCGTTGGTGCCGATGGTGCCCGAGGGTCTGGTCCTGATGACCTCCATCGCCTTCGCGGTGGGAGTCATTCGGCTGGGCCGACGGCAGTGTCTTGTTCAGGAACTGCCGGCGATCGAGGGCCTGGCCCGGGTGGACGTGGTGTGCGCCGACAAGACCGGAACCCTCACCGAGAACGGTATGCGCTTGTCCCGGGCCGAGGCGGTGGACGGACCGCCCGGCGTGGCCACCGCCGAGCAGATCGGCGCGGTGCTGGCTGCGCTGGCCGGCGACGACGCCCGCCCCAACGCCAGCATGCAGGCGATCGCCGAGGCCTATCCGACGCGGCCCGGTTGGGTGTTGACAGCCAGCGCTCCGTTCAAGTCGGCGACCAAGTGGAGTGGTGCGTCGTACCGCGAGCACGGCAACTGGGTGATCGGCGCCCCCGACGTGCTCCTCGACCCGGAGTCCGCGGTCGCCGCGGAGGCCGAGGAGATCGGCGCCACCGGACTGCGGGTGCTGTTGCTGGCCAGCTCCGACCGGCCGGTCGACAGCCCGGACGCGCCCGGCGCGGTGACCCCGATGGCGCTGGTGGTGCTCGAGCAGCGGGTCCGGCCCGACGCCCGAGACACCTTGGATTATTTTGCCTCTCAGGATGTCTCGGTGAAAGTGATCTCCGGTGACAACGCCGTGTCGGTGGGCGCAGTGGCCGGTTCGCTGGGTCTTCGCGGCGAGACGATCGACGCCCGCGAACTGCCCGCCGACGCGGATGCGCTGGCCCAGACGATGGCCGAATACACCACCTTCGGCCGGGTGCGCCCGGATCAGAAGCGGGCCATGGTGCGTGCCCTGCAGTCCAGAGAACACACGGTGGCGATGACCGGGGACGGGGTCAACGACGTGCTGGCACTCAAGGACGCCGACATCGGCGTGGCGATGGGTTCGGGCAGCCCGGCGTCACGCGCGGTGGCCCAGATCGTCCTGCTGGACAACAAGTTCGCCACGCTGCCCTATGTGGTCGGTGAGGGCCGTCGGGTGATCGGCAACATCGAACGGGTCTCAAACCTGTTCTTGACCAAGACGGTCTACTCGGTGCTGCTGGCCCTGCTGGTCGGGTTGGCGGGCTTGTCGTCGAAAATTTTCGGCACCGCCCCTCTGCTCTACCCGTTTCAACCCATCCACGTCACCATCGCGGCCTGGTTCACCATCGGCATCCCGGCCTTTGTGCTCTCGCTTGCGCCCAACAACGAGCGGGCCCGGCCCGGCTTCGTACGCCGGGTGATGTCGTCGGCGCTGCCGGCCGGGGTCACCGTCGGTTCGTGCACCTACATCTGCTACCTGCTGGGCAATCCCGGGCACGGCGGAACCCCGGCGCAGCAGATGCAGGCCTCGACCGGCGCGCTGATCACCCTGCTGCTCGGTGCGTTGTGGGTGCTCGCGGTGGTGGCCCGTCCCTACCAGTGGTGGCGGGTGGTATTAGTGACCGTCTCCGCGCTGGCCTACGTCGTGATCTTCTCGATCCCGCTGGCGCGGGAGAAGTTCATGCTCGACCCCTCCAACCCGACGGTGACCGTCACGGCGGTCGGATTGGGCTTGCTGGCCGCTGTGGTGATCGAAGCGCTGTGGTGGTTGGAGGGGCGGTGGCTCGGCGAGCCCAGACGGGTCTGGCGGTAGGCAAACCCCGGTGCGTGGGTAGATTGACGCCGAGACTTCGTTTCGGACAACCGGACCGAGCCGAGGACGGGTCGCCTGCGAATCGCAGCGCCGAGAAAGGGTGAAACATGACATTCATCGACAAGGCCAAGGAAGCCGCCGCGCAGGCCAAGGAAGCTGCCGAGGGGTTCGCCGACAAAGCCAAGGAGATCGTCGCCGAGAACGCCGACAAGATCGAGGCCACCATCGACAAGGCCGGCGACTTCATCGACGAGAAGACCGGCGGCAAGTTCGCGGAGACGATCGACAAGGTTCAGGCCACCGCCCAGACCGCGGTCACCAAGGTCGCTGACGCCGCCGAGACGGCCAAGAGCACCGCCGAGGGTGCGGCCGAGACCGTCAAGGATGCCGCCGAGGGTGCGGCCGAGAAGGTCAAGGGCGCTGCCGAAGGTGCCGCCGACAAGGTCGCGGGGGCGGCTGACAAGGCCGACGGCGCGAAGTAGCGCATGGCCAAGCTCTCGGTTTCGGTCGACGTTCCGTTGGCGCCGGAGGAGGCCTGGCGGCACGCCTCGGACCTCTCCCGGTACAAGGAATGGCTGACCATTCACCGGGTCTGGCGTTCGAAACTGCCCGAGACCCTCGACAAGGGCGCCGAAGTGGAGTCCATCGTCGAGGTCAAGGGGATGCCCAACCGGATCAGATGGACCATCGTCAACATCAAGCCTCCGCAGTCGATGACACTTGACGGTGTCGGGGTCGGCGGGGTGAAAGTGAAGCTGATCGGGAAGGTCCGACGCAAAGACGGTGTCCCTCCCAACGATCAGGACGGGGCCGCCGCCTCGGTCGTCACCATGGACGTTCATCTCGGCGGCCCTGCCCTGTTCGGTCCGATCGGAATGGTGGTCGCTGCCGCCCTGCGGGGCGACATCAAGGATTCCCTGGACCGCTTCGTGACGGTGTTCTCGGCCGCCTAGCCCAGCCGTCGGAAGCTAACGCGTAGAGCGGCCACGCTCGGATCCGGCGGGGCGTCGGCCCTTGCGCAGGATTTCCAGCAGTTCGTGGTACGGGCCGACCAGGTGAACGGTGTCCCCGGCCTGCAGTGTGGTGCCACGTCGCGGGTACAGGTCGACGACCTGGTGATCTCGCGCCACAGCGATCACCCGTGCCAGCGGTAGCAGGGCGTCCACGGAGATCCCATCGAGTTCACTGTGCGACTCCACAAGAACGCCGCCCACCATGAACGATTGCTGGCCCACCGAAAAGGTGCCGAGAACCTCCAGGCCCATCGCCGCGCCGATGAACCACGGGGTCGCGAGGTCAACGGTGGAGCGCACGTGTTCGAAGCCGAATCGATGCCCGACGGCCGCTCCGAGCACCTTGTCGTAGATGCGCAGGACGATGGGTCCGCGGGCGGGTCCCTCTGCGTCGGAGGTGCGCCGGGGTCCGACGATCTCACGCAGCACGATGGCGATCTCGATGTTGACGATGTCGTCCTCGGTCAGGACAGCCACCGCGTGGGCGCGTTCGACCCGTGCCGCGGTCAGCGCCGTGCGCAGGGTGGCATCGCCGACGATGACCGGGACGTTGAGTTCGGCGGCCGTCGACAGGTAACGGTTGTCCTCGTTGCATTCGATCACCGCGACGTCGTAGCCGGCCTCCTTGAGCAGGCCCGCTACCCGGATGCCGAACGCACCCAGGCCGACCACGACGAAGTGGCGATTGAGATGGCTGACCCGCTGCCGGTTCGTCGCCTGCGACAGCCGCCGGGACAACAGCACATCCGCGACGAAGGCCACCACGATGGCGGTGGTCGCCAGGCCCCCGAGCATCATCACCACCGCCCACAGCCGCAGCCACACCGGTTGGTCGATGAAGTTGAAGTCGCCGTAGCCGACGGTGGCCAGGGTCTCGGTGGAGAAGTACAGCGCATCCACCCAGGTCATCCCCGGCTGCCCGTAGTGGAACTTCAAGATTGTCGTCGACGCGGCCAGCAGGATCCCGAGCGCGGCGAGAGCCCGGTAGAACGTCGGGTTGATGTCGTCGGTGAAGGCCCGCACCGAGTCGAGCACGCGGTC
>JAGQTS010000043.1:0-12381 GCA_020438895.1 Mycobacterium sp. | reverse complement strand
GCGGACCTCGAGGTCCAGGCGCGGGCACGTGATGACATCGCCGGGGTTGGCCGACCCCTCTCCGCGGATGACCGCAACCGGAGCCAATCGGCCGTAGATGTCCCGCAGAGTGCCGTCCCGGGGGGCAGCGCTGCCGGAGATCGCGAAGTCCACGTTCCCGACGGAAATGGTGTGCACCGTGCGCTCCAGCAGGGCTTCCACCACGGACGGGGCGGCCAGGTCGGCGACATCAAGAGCGGTGAACCGCTCCTCGCCTTCATTGATGGCCTGGCGCAGAACGGTATTGGCCAATCGGGCCACCACCCGCACCTGCGGATTGGCCCGCCGAGCGAGCAGGGCAACCTCGAGGTTCAACGAATCGTCGCTCGAAGCGGCGATAACGGCTGCTGCATGCGCGACCCCGGCGGCCTGCAGACCGGCTGCTGTGGCCAGCCTGACGACGCTGACTTCGGCGTCATTGAGCTCTTCGATGATCCGCATCGTCAGCGCATCGTCGCCGCAGACGATGATGTGACCGGGCATGGCCAAACGCTACTTGCACGCTAGTCTTCGGCCATGACCCGCCTGCGTCCCGGATGGCTGGTGACCTCATGCGCGCTGGCGCTGTCGGTGTGCGCGTGGTTGCCGTGGCTGACCACCTCGGCGCACGGGGGTGGTCGTGCCAGTGTCATCGGCGGAACATTCGGCAGCATCACGCTGCCGCCGCATTTCGGTCCGGGACAGTTGATCGTCCTGCTCGCCGCCGTGCTCATCGTGCTCGGTGCGCTGGTGGCCCGCGAGATCTCGCCGCGACTGGCCGCCACCGCGGCAGTGGTGATTTCCCTGCTCGTGATGGTGCTGACCTGGTGGTTCTATCGGGTCAACGTCAGCTCACCGATTGCCGCGGGGTACGGGTTGTACCTCGGCGCGGTGTGGGCGGTGGGTTCGCTGGCCTGCTCGGTGTGGGCGCTGGTGGCGACGCTGCGGGAGAACTGATCCGGCGGTCGCCGGTAGGCTGCGCTCGGACTTGGGGAGTCGTGCTGAAGGAGTCAGGGTGAGCGAAGTATCCGGATCGGTGCCGTTCGGGGCGCTGCGGCCGACGTGGCGGAGGATGCCGCCGGTCGCGGTGATGGCGGCGACGATCCTGGTCGTGACCGGATGCTCGGGTGAGCAGGTCAGCGCGGACAAGTGTGAGAGCGTTTCCGCGCCGCTCGCCGATGTTCCGACCCGGACCGACCAGGAACCCCTGATGCGTCTGCCGGTGCCCGAGGGCTGGGAGCGCAGCACCAAGATGGATTCGGAGAACATCCGGTTCGCGATCCGCAACCAGGGCCTGGCGGCTGACGGCTTCACGCCGAACGCCGTGGTCACGCTGCAGAAGGTCGCCTCCGGCATCGGAAAGCCGGAGCAGATCCTCGAGGCGCAGAACGAGCAGTTGGCCAAGAAGCTCAAAGTCACCGACATGAACTCCACCCCGGCGCAGGTGTGCGGCGCGCCGGCCATGTCGACCAGTTACACCGCCCCCGAGGTCAAGATCAGTCCGAAGATTCCGCCCATCCCGCCCCGCAAGGCCACCTCGCTGGGCGCGGTCTACGACGCCGGCGATGTCACCTACGTGGCGACTGTCACCGTCCAGAGCGTGAAGGCCGACAACCCCACCTACCTCAAGGACGCGGAGACGATTCTCAAGGGATTTCAGCTACTGCCGTCAGGTTGAGGCTGGCACTGTCGCGCGCCTGGCCGTGTCTAGAGCCCTACGGCGGCGGCTGCCGTATCGGTTTCACGCCAGCGACGAACGTCGGACCCGGCCACCCACGTCGAGTGCGTACCGCTGCACACCCGTTCCGGGAGTTGCAGCTTACACACCGGACCGTCGGTAAGGCGTGCGGCATCGAACACCAGGCAATAGGAGGCGTCGGCATTCATGTCGGTGGTGATCGTCACCAGGTAACCGTCGTCCTCGGCCCGGCTGCCCAGCCGCGGTGCCATCGCGGTTTCGCTGCCGTAGACACCCTCGCCGAAGGTGATGCGTTGCTCTGTTCCGGTTTGGACGTCGTGGCGGATCAGGCCGTCGAAGAGGAACCAGCCCGGCTTGCCGGTGGCGGCGTAGGCGTAGCGGTACGGCTCACCACCATGGGTGGCGTTGATCATCCCGAACTCGGAGATACTGTCGGACAACGGTTCCTCGCTGACCGTCCCGGTAACCAGGTTCAGTCGCCAGCGGTGCAACCGGGCCTGCATCCGGTCCAGTGCCAGGAATCGGAACGCACGCTCCCACCTGCTGCCCGTGCCGCTGTCGGCCGGTTCCGGATCGCCCTGATAGAAGCCGTCGAGAACGATCTCATCCCCCTCCTCATAGGCGTTGGTGAAATGCAGGACAAAGGTGGGGTCGGCCTCGAACCACGTGATCTGGCTCCGGTGGTCGGGGGCGGAGCGACCCGGGACGGAGGCGGAGCCACTGCGGCGGGGGATCACCGCGAACCGCGACGGCATGTCTCGATGGAAGCGGGCGACATGCAGATCGCGCTGCAGCAGATCAGGGTCCCAGAACAGCGGGAAGTCGTTGAGTATGGCGTAGTTCCGGGTGTAGGCCATATCGTGCGGCAGTCGCGGCCCGGGTAGCGGCACGTCGACGTAGTGCACCAGATCGTTGTTGGCGTCGACCACGCCGTAGTGCAGGTACGGCGCGGACTTGCTGTAGTTGAAGAACATCATCTCCCCGGTGCGCTCGTCGACCTTCGGATGCGCCGAGACGCCCCAGTCGAAAGGGAACGAGCCGTTCCAGGTTTCCTTGCCCAGAGTCTCCCCGCTGTACGGGTCGACTCGATAGAGGTCACCGCATTGGTAGAAGCTGGTGAGCGCGGTGCCGCGGTGGACCACCACGTCGGTGCTTGAGGCATCCTTGAGCATGGTGCGCGCGCCCCAGCCCCGGTCGGTTCGGGCCAGTGACAGTGGCTCGGCCAGACCCGGCCAGAGCGGACCACCGGCTTCCTGCTCGGCTTCGAAGGCTTCGGTGCGGATGAACCTGTTGCGGTAGAAGGCCTTTCCATCCCGAAACCCGACGATGTGCACCATGCCGTCGCCGTCGAAGGGGTGATAGGTCTTGAGCGCCGGATGGAGCGGGTTCTCGGTGTTGCGCAGGTAGATCCCGTCGAGGTCGGCGGGTATCTCGCCTTCGACGGCGAGAAGGTCGTCGGCCCGCCACTCGGTGGTCTGTGGCCGCCACGGCCCGGTCCGGTAGGGATGGTCGTCATCCTCGGGCAGGGTTGACAGGAACTTGCCGACGATGTCAACGTCCACGTGCGGGCCCCAATTCGACTCGTGTCATGCGGCTTCCGGTGATCTGATGACGAAACTGACTGTGGTGGCGGTACTTCCGCCGATGTTGAGCGTGCCGAATCGGTGGGCCCCGTCGATCTGATAGTCGCCGGCCAGACCACTGACCTGTTTGGCGGCGTCCAGCATCATGCGGATGCCGGTCGCGCCCACCGGGTGCCCACCGCCGATGAGGCCGCCACTGGGATTGATCGGGAACGTGCCGCCGAACTCGATGTCTCCGGATTCGATTGCCTGCCAAGATTGTCCCGGACCGGTGAGCCCAATGTGGTCGATGGCCAGATATTCACTCGGAGTGAAACAGTCATGCACCTCGAAACCGTCGATGTGCTCCAGACCGGCTCGGGCGCGGCTGAAGGCATCCTGCACTGCATTGCGAACATGCGGCAGCACATAGGGGTTCGCGGTATCGCGGTCGAGCTTCTGCCGCAGGCCAAGGCCAACGGTGCGATGTCCCCACCCCTCGATCAGGCCGATCGGTCGAACCCCGGGATGCTCAGCGAGGAAATCGTCGCTGACCAGCACAACCCCGGCGCCACCATCGGTCATCTGACTGCAGTCGAAACGGCGGATGCGGCCTTCGACAGGCGGGTTCACTGCGTCGTCTGCCCCGACAGTTGCGAGGTCGGGCACCCGCCATTCCCGGGTCTGGGCGTTGGGGTTGCGTCGGGCGTTGGCCAGGTTGATCGCAGCGATGGCGCGCAGATGGGCGTCGTCGAGTCCGAAGCGGTGATCGTAGGCGTCGGCCACCTCGGCGAACATCGACGGCCAGAGGAACGTCGCTTCCTGGCCTTCGTGCCCGGTCCAGGCCGCGGTCCCGAGATGCTCTGCAGCGACGTTTCCGGGAACGGTCTTTTCCAGTTCCACCCCGACGACGAGTGCGGTGCGGTAGTTACCCGCCCGCAGATCGGCCATCGCCGCCAGCGCAGCCACGCTGCCGGAAGCGCAGGCTGCTTCGTGCCGACTGGCCGGGGTATCCCAGAGGCCGTCGCAGACTGTCGCGGGCATCGCCCCGAGGTGAGCCTGCCGGGCGAACAACTCGCCGAAGGCGTTGGCGACGTGAACCACCTCGATATCGGCCGGATCGACCATCGCCGCTGCGAGAGTCAGGTCGGCCACTTCACGGGTGAGATCGGCGAAGTCGAGACCTTCCCGGCTGAAGTTGCGGGCGAAGTCGCTCTGATAGCCGCCGAGAATCCAGACGTTGCCGCTCACCGGGCCAGATTACTACTGTTCAGAGAGTGAATCGCTCCGGCGTGGGCGTGGCTGGAAGTCGTTGGCGCTGGCCGAAAGCCACCGACCGATCTCGGCAGGATCGGCTACGAGATCTGGCGTGAATCGCCGCAACGCCGCGTCCACGGCGGTGGGGACCTCACAGCTGGCCGGATCTTGCAGCACCACCCTGCCGCCCACTGACTTGATGACCTCGCAACCCCGGGCGCCGTCCTCGTTCGCACACGAAAGCAGCACAGCAGTAACGGGATTCACCAGTTCAGCCGCACTTGCGAAGGTCACGTCCAGGGAGGGCCGGGAGTGGCGCACAGGCGCGTCCAGGGTGAGGTGGGCGCGTACACCTGTTCCGGTTCGATAGGGGGACACCGGAGAGGAACTCGGGGGTAACAGTTCGCGGGAATTGCCGATCAGCAGGTGGTAGCCCGCGGGGCCCAGGGTCAGGCCGCCCACCGGGCAGTCCCATGGACTGTCGTTCGGCTCGCGAACCGGGATCGTGGTGTGAGCCTGCAGGACCTCGGCCAGCGGGGAATTCTGGGGCGAACGGTGCAAGACCGCGACCAGGACGGTGTCGCTGACGTCGCCGTAGGAATCCAAGATGGCCCGCAACGCCTTGAGACCTCCGGCGCTGCCGCCGATGACGACGACCTCAGGCGCGGACATGCCGGTTCTCGTTCTTGACGTGGATGCCGAGCGCCCGGTCCACCGGCGTGAACAGCTGTGAACCCGCGGCGGTGAGGCTCTCCCGCGGACCGATGACCAAATTGCCGAAGTGGGCCAAGCTGTCCCAGAAGATCCGTTCGGCGCGCCGTTGCAGCGTTTCCTCGAAGTAGATGAAGACGTTGCGGCACAGGATGAGGTTGAACTCCCCGAAGGCACTGTCGGTGGCGAGGTTGTGCGAGAAGAACTCGATGTGAGGCCGCAACGCCGGGCTGAGAATGCACCGGTCGTACTTGGCGATGTACCAGTCGGAGAAGGGCCGAATGCCGCCGCTGGCCTGGTAGTTGCGGGTGGCACCGGCCATGGTGTCCGCCGGGTAGATGGCGGATGTCGCCACGTGCAACGACTGCGCGTCGATGTCGGTGGCGAAGATGGTGGCACGCTCCAGCAAGCCGGCTTCGGCGAGTAGGATCGCGATGGAGTAGGCCTCCTCACCGGTGGCGCAGCCGGCAACCCACACCTTGATCCGCGGGTAGGTTGCCAGCCGCGGCACCACCTCGGCCCGAAGTGTGCGGAACACCTCGGGATCCCTGAACATTTCGGTGACGTTGACGGTCATGGCTGACAGGAAGGCTGACAGCAGGTCGCGGTCTCGAAGGACCTGCCCCTGCGCCTCGGATATGGAGGCAAAACCGCGGCTGTTGACGAAGCGCGACAATCTCCTGTTGCGGGACGCCTCAGTGTAGTGCCGGAAGTCGTAGCCGAGGTGCTCGAAAACGGTGTAGAAGAAGGCCTCCGCCTCGATCTGGGTCAGTTCCCGCGACGAGGCCTCGCCGGATTCCCCACCGGGTTGGCTCATGAGTCCTGCGGTGCTCCGCGCGTCCGGCGCGGTTGCTGTGCTAGCCAGACTCTGAGCACCGAGGTCAGTTGATCCATGTCGACCGGTTTGGTGACGTAATCCGACGCCCCGGCGTCGAGGCATTTCTGCCGGTCGCCCTTCATTGCCTTGGCAGTCAGCGCAACGATGGGCAGATTTCGCCAGCGGGTCTCTCCGCGGATCCTCCGCATTGCCTCGTAACCGTCCATGACCGGCATCATGATGTCCATGAGCACTAGATCTACCTCGGGGTGCGCGGTGAGGGCATCGATGCCCTCCTGCCCGTTTCGGGCGGGGATGACCGCGATGCCGTAGCGTTTCAGCACGCTGCCGAGGGAAAACACGTTGCGGACATCGTCATCGACGAGCAGAACCGTGTAGCCGGCCAGGGACTCGTCGATCCGCCGCGGGTTGGCCAGCATCTCGCGGGCCGCGTCGGGCATGTCCTCGGCCACCCGGTGCAGGAACAACGCCGTCTCGTCAAGCAGGCGTTCGGGGGATTTGGCGTTCTTCAATACGATGGCGGCCGCCAGCACCTCCAGCCGCTCCGTCTCGGCGGCGGTGAGCTCCCGACCGGTGTGCACGATGATCGGCAGTCGCTTCTCTCGGATATCGTCCTGCATCTGCTCGATGAGATCGATCCCGTCGATGTCGGGCAAACCGAGATCAAGCACCAGGCAGTCGTAGGTCGTTGGCCCTGCCAGCGCTGCACGAACCTCCTGCCCGGTGCCGACCACGGTGATCGAGATGTCATCGCTGGCAATGAGATTCGCTGTAGCAGCGCGTTGCCTGACGTCATCTTCGGCAATGAGAACATGCTTCGGCCCGGGTTTGAGGAAGTCGGCGGTCGCGGTCAGCATCGCCCGGAGGTCGGCGGCTTCGGCGGGCTTGCGAAGGGTGTGAATAGCGCCCATCCGGCTACCGCGGCCGATATCTTCGGATCCGGAAACGACGCTCACGGGGATGTGACGGGTAGCCAGATCGTGCTTCAGTGCGTCGAGGACGACCCAGCCCGCCATGTCCGGTAAGCCGATGTCCAGGGTGATCGCCGCCGGTTGATGCGCCTTGGCGAGCGCCAACGCCGATCGACCGCTCGGCGTGATCACCGACTCGAAGCCGGCATCCCTGGCCAGACCGGCCAGCATCCCCGCGAAGGTCGGGTCGTCCTCCACGATCAGCAAGACCGGGTTGGCGCCCTGCGGCCAGGTGATTCCTGAAATGTCGGCGTCGCCGAACCGAGTCGGCGGGTCCCCGTCCGTGGCCTCCGCCGGTGCCGGGGTGGTGTCCGATTCCGCTGGGGCTTCGGTGACCGCCGGAACTGCGGCGGGTTGGGGATCGCTGCTTGTGGCGGTGCGGGTCTCACCGACCGGCAGGGAGCAGGTAAACGTTGAGCCCTGCCCGAGGGCACTCGTCAGAGCGATCTCCCCGCCAAGGTGACGTGCCAGTTCGCGGCTGATGGACAACCCCAGTCCGGTACCGCCGTACTCGCGGGTTGTTCCCCGATCAGCCTGCTGGAAGGACTCAAAGACCACATTGTGGTCCTTCTGGTCGATTCCGATGCCGGTGTCGATGACGGCGATCACCAATCGCCGGCCTTTGCCCGCCACGCTTTCGGCCCCCGAGATCTCGACGGTGACCGATCCCTCGTCGGTGAACTTCAGGGCATTGGACACCAGGTTCTTGACGATCTGTTTGACCCGGGTGTCGTCGCTGGTGAACTCACGCGGGGCGCTGTCGTCCACCAGGACGCGGAAAGCGAGCCCTTTGGACTCCGCGACCGGGCGGAACGTCCGCTCAAGGAAACTGACGAGTTGAGCCGTCTCGATCGTCTGATGCTCGAGTCGAAGGGAACCGGATTCGACCTTGGCGAGGTCGAGCACCTCATCAATAAGGTTCAGTAGGTCACGGCCGGATTGTTCGATGGTTTCGGCGAACTCCCGCTGCTGTGGGGTCAGTGGGTGGTCGTCTGGTTCTCGGAGCAGGCCCGCCAGAATCAGGATGCTGTTGAGCGGGGTCCGCAGTTCGTGAGACATGTTTGCCATGAACTCGGACTTGTACCGTGATGACACGGCGAGCTCTTCGGCTTTGGCCTCGAGTGACTCGCTGAGGCGGTGCAGTTCCTTGTTCTTGCTCTCCAGCGCGTTAGCTTGTTTTTCAAGGCTTTCCGAGCTCACACGCAGGGCCTCCCGCTGGGAGCGGAGTTCCTCGGTGGTTTCCTCCAACTCGGCGTTCTGACTGGACAGCAGGCTCTCCCGTTGAACCAATTGATCGTTCGCTGCGCGAAGCTCTTCCTCCTGCGCTTGCAGCTCCTCGGTTTGAGCTTGTGACACGCTGAGTAGTTCCCGGGTCTTCTGGCCGGATTGAATTGCGCTGATCGCAACCCCGGCTCCCAGCGCCAGCGATTCCAGCAGTTCGGTTTCATCATCGGAAAACGGCTTGAGCCCGGCCAACTCGAGGACACCGAGCACTTCGGATTCGAACATGATGGGCACCAGCATCAGCGACACGGGTCGGGTCTTGCCCAAACCGGAGACGATCTCAACGTAGTCGGACGGCGCATCGATCACCTCAATGCGCTTGCCCTCCAATGCGCATTGGCCGACCAAACCGTCACCCAATTCGAATGACGTCGGGATGTCCTTGCGTCGGTGGAACGCATACGAAGCGACCAGACCGAAGCGACGCACGTCGGCCTGCTCTCTGAGGTAGAGCGCGCCGTGCGCGGCGCCGGTGGCCTGCGCGGTTCGCGAAACGATGACTCCGCAGGCCGCCACCAGGTCGGTCTCGCCCTGCATCTCGGTCATCAGATTCGCCTGAACTTCCACCGCCCGGCGGGCCTGTTCGCTCTCGTTCGCCGAGGTGGTCACGGTGCGGTAGATGTTGCGGCTGGTCAGGAACAACAGGGCGCCCAGACCGGCGACGATGGTGACCGCTGCGGACCAGATGACGATCAGGCTGGTCTCGATGGCGTCCTGGGCACGCTGGTTGGCCCGTTCGACGATGGGCCCGGTGTCGGCAACAGTCCGATCGATCTGGGTTTCCAGCCTCACCGCTTGACTGTCGAGGCGGGCCTCGGCGCCGTCCTGGTCACCGGTCCGTCGGGCGTTCGCCAACTCATTCTCGTAGGACGTCCGGAAACTGTTCCAGGCGGCGGTCAGGTTCTCGTACTGCAGCCGGTTGCTGGTCGCCTGGGAACCGTCGACCGCGAGGCGCAGTTCACTGTCGATACGGCGGCTGAGTTGGTCGAGCCGAGAGTTCAGTTGCGCGATGCGCGCCGGGTCGGTGACGAACAGCAACCGATTGATCGTCGTCAGCAGGGTGTGTAGGTCTCGATCGACGGTAAGGGCGGCGTTCAGAGCTGATCGCGCCTCGTATCTCTGCGAATAGAGGTCGGAGATCCGAGAGGTCTGCCAGCTGAACACCCCCGCGGAAAGAAGGATGGCCAGCAGCGCTGACCCGGAGAGGAGCGTCAAGCGGGTCGCAAGTTTCATGGCACCTCGGAATCGGCAGTTGGGGTCCGCAGCATACGGGCAGTTTTCGCCAACACCTCGGGCAAATCAGAGATTTCGGTCGGCGGGGCGTAGAGGAAGCCTTGATGGACCATGCACCCCGCTCGCCGTAACCAGTCGGCCTGCTGCTGCGTCTCGACCCCCTCGGCGATCAGCAGTGCCCGCATGGACGCCGCAATGGCGATCTGGCCCTCCACCAGTCGCCGTGCGCGTTCGTTGACAGGGATCTGGGCGATGAACGATCGGTCGATCTTGAGACAGTCGACCGACAGGTGCACCAGGTTGGTGAAGCAGGCATGTTCGACGCCGAAGTCATCGATTGCTACGCAGAAGCCGAGTTCGCGAGCGCGGTCTACCGCCGGGTAGACCGTCGTCGGGTTTCCGGTGAATGCGCGCTCGGTGAGTTCGAGACAGACCTGTTCCGGCGCAACCCGATTCCGCATCGCCGAATCGGTGAGATCGCCCAGGAAGTCCGTCTTGAGCACCTGGTTGGCGGAGAGGTTCACGTGCAGACGCGATCCGTCGTGTCCCAGATTCCGGTGGTCCTCGAAGGCTCGGTTCAGTATCCAGCGTCCCAGCACATCGGTCTGATTGGACGCTTCGGCCAGGGCGACGATGTCGCGGGCGGGCACTTCGTCGTCCCCGATCCGCCACCGCACCAGAGCCTCCAGACCGTAGACCTCGCCCGTCTGGGCGTGGATGATCGGCTGATAGACCATGCGCAACTCCGAGTTCCTGATGGCGTCGGAAACCTCGGCTCGAAGGTGCGCCTCTTCCCGGCGGCGCGAACCCATGAGATCGGTGTAGAGCACACACGCATCAAGACGGTTCTTCTTCGCCTCGAACATGGCCAAATCCGCCTGGGACAGCAGTTCTTCAGGGGTGCGGGCATTCGCGCCCAAGCAGGCGCCGCCCATGCTGATAGATGGTCGTACGATGACATCCCGGCAGTGAACCGGTTCAGCTTCAACGCTTTTCAGAATTCGGTTCGCCTCGATCGCGGCAGCGTCGGCGGTGCGCAGATGCTCGAGGACGACGACGAATTCGTCTCCGCCGGCGCGACACACCAGGGTCTGCGGGCTCACCGCGGAGCGCAGTCGGGTGGCTACCGCCAGGAGCAGCTCGTCCCCGACATCGTGTCCGTAGGTGTCGTTGACCTGCTTGAACTTGTTGATGTCCAGGTACAGCACCGCGACCGTATCGGGGGTGTCGTTGTGTTCCTGCACGATTCCGGTCAGACGGTCGGCGAGCTGACGTCGATTGGCCAGGTTCGTCAGCGGGTCGTGGCTGGCGAGGTGTCTGATCTCCTCCTGAGCCTGTCTGATCTCTGTCAGATCATGAATGACCACGGCGGCATGGAGGTCGGCTGAATCGCCGATGGGTGACAACGTCGCCATCACCTCGATTCGACGGTCACTGTCGGTTCTGCAGGTCATCTCCAGGGAGACTTCGTGGTGCTGAGCCAGGGTGAACTCGAGGCGCTCCCGAAACCGACTGCGGTCGGTCTCGACGGCGAAATCGGTGATGGAACGCCCCAACAATGTGTCACGCCCGCTGCCGAACAATGCCGTGGCTGCGTTGTTGCAGCGGCGGATCTCCCCCGAGGAGCCAACGGCGAGAATCGCATCGCCAGTGGCCTGGATGACGGCTGCGTAGTCGGCCTGAATCCGGTACAGCGTCGCGTTCGAGACGGCGAGAGCGGCCGCTGCCGCCGCTCCGCGAAACAATGCGGCTTCAGGTTCGGAGAACGGCGGTCCGTCCGGGCGGCCCACGCAGACGACACCGACGCGTTCGCCGCGGGCGGTCAACTCCTCGGCCAGGATCGTGCGATCGGGTGTCCACACGCTGAGGGATTCGGCGAGCGGAGCTTGGGCAGCCAGACGCGTGGTGAGCCACACCTCCAGCCAGTCGGGGTCGCCGCCGGCCAGGGAGCGTGACAGCGAGTCATGCCCGCCGTTGCCGGGTAGCGACGGCCGCAGCACGCAGTCCGCATCGAACAGCTCACTGAGTTCGCTGACGACGGTCCGTTGCAGTGTCGGTAAGTCGATGCTGGCCTCGGCGAAGATGTTGGTCAGCCGCTCCCGGCGCCGTGTGAACGCCAACTCCTCTCGCTGCCGGATCTCGGCGGAACGCGCGGCCATGAGCTGCTGTTGGTGCAGTGTGGCGGCTTCGCGGCGGAGTCGCGTGAAGGACCGGTCGAGTTCGAGAAGCGCCTTCACCTTGGCATAGAGCACATGCCGGGAAACCGGCTTGACCAGGAAGTCGACGGCCCCGAGGTCATAGCCCCGCTGCAGGTCGGTACCCGCGGCGGCATCGCCGGTGAGGAAGATGATCGGAGTCGAGGTCAGTTCGTCGGTGCCCCGGATCAGTTGAGCGGTTTCAAACCCGTCCATCCCGGGCAGGTTGATGTCCAGGACGATCACGGCCACGCGGCGTTGGAGCAGTTCGGTCAGCGCGTCTTCGCCGGAACCGGCCGCGATGATCTCGCATCCGAGCGGGATGAGGACCGTGCGCAGCAGGTCGCGCAACCGCGCATCGTCATCGACAAGCAGAACCGTTTGAGTGGCGTCGACTTCGGCCGGTTCCGGGGCGCCGCCATCCTGGAGTCGGTAGTCGAGTCGTTCCTGGTGTACCGCGTCCGGACCCCACACGCTGACTCTCGCTCACTTCGTCTCGACCAGTGCGCACTCAGTCTGGCAGATCACTGATCGTTATGGGCCGACCCGCCGCGCCGGCCACAGCTGCGGCCACGAGCACCTCAGGACGTGCCCCCGGCATGATTCGAACATG
>JAGQTS010000428.1 GCA_020438895.1 Mycobacterium sp. | reverse complement strand
TGAGATCGTCGGTGTAGGGACCGTTGTAGCGTTCCCAGACACTGACACCGACGGCGAAGATCGTGTCGGGATCATCATGAATCTCCGCGACCCCTTCGAAAGACACCCCGCGCAGGCTGTCATACGTCATGCCCTCTTCGACGAGAAAGCTAACTCGTGGATTGCGCCGGAGATTGACCACTTTTTGCGACTTGACCTTGGTCTCCACCCAGATCTCCCGGTCGACGATGCCGTACCACATCGCAACGAGATGCGGTTGGCCGTCCAAGCCGACGGTGGCCATGGTGCCGGTGCGGTTGGTGGCGATGAAATCGGCGATTTCGGCGTCGTTCATGACTATCTGCCTGCGCTGGTGGGTCCCCATGGACAGCTAGTCTGTCAGGCGCGCAGCACAAGCTCAGAGCCGACGAGTCAGCTCGGCACTGGCTGCCAACAAGTCGTCGGCCCACCGGGCGCCGGGTCGGCGGCCGATGCGATCGATGGGCCCGGAGACTGAGATGGCCGCCACAACGGTTCCGTGTCGATCTCGCACGGGTGCAGACACACTCGCGACCCCAGGCTCGCGCTCTGCGACGCTTTGTGCCCAGCCGCGTCGGCGCGCGTCGGTCACGCTGCGTTCGGTGAATGCCGCCGATGCCAGCACCGCCGCCGCGGTCTCGGCGTCGCAGTACGCCAGCAGCACTTTGGCGCCCGATCCGGCAGTCATGGGCAAGCGTGCGCCGACCGGTACGGTGTCGCGGAGTCCAACGGCGGGTTCCATGGCGGCCAAGCACACCCGTTCGAGACCCTCCCGGCGGTAGAGCTGGACGCTCTCCCCGGTGATCTCCCGGAGCTGGGAAAGCACCCCCACCCCCGCGATCAGCAGTGGATCTTCGGCGCGGGCCGCCAGTTCCGCCAGCGCTGCTCCGGGTTGCCAGCGTCCGCCATTGTCGCGCGACAGTAGCCGGTGCGCCTCCATCCCGGCAGCGAGTCGATGCGCCGTAGCGCGGGGCAGGCCGGTCCGATCGCACAGTTCTGCGAGCCCGCAAGGCGACTCGGCCACCGCCCACAGCATCGCGACTGCTTTGTCGAGCACCCCGATTCCGCTAAAGTGTCCCATGATTAGAAAATAGTGTCTCACATAGTGGGAAATTCAGACACAGACCGGATTGCGAGTTCACCCATGGATCAGTCACAGCCGTGCAGGACCTTGCCGGAAAAGGTCTGGGCTGAGCATGTTGTCGTGGCCGGCGCGGGCAGCGGTGATGCGCGGGAGCCCGACCTCATCTACATCGACCTACACCTGGTACACGAGGTCACCAGTCCGCAGGCTTTCGACGGGTTACGCCTGGCCGGCCGTCCGGTGCGCCGTCCAGACCTCACCCTGGCGACTGAGGACCACAACGTCCCGACTGTCGACATCGACAAGCCGATTGCGGATCCGATATCCCGGACCCAGGTGGAAACCCTGCGCCGCAACTGCGCTGAGTTCGGCATCACACTGCACCCAATGGGGGATCCGGAACAGGGCATCGTGCACGTGGTGGGGCCGCAACTCGGCCTCACTCAGCCCGGAATGACGGTCGTCTGCGGAGACAGCCATACCTCCACCCACGGTGCTTTCGGTGCGCTGGCCATGGGCATCGGCACCTCGGAGGTCGAGC
>JAGQTS010000427.1 GCA_020438895.1 Mycobacterium sp. | reverse complement strand
CCGCTGGCGTGACCGACGAGGTGGTCGGCGGTGACGGTGGTGGTGCGGGTGATCCAGGGGATCTCGTCGGCCTGGACGTGGATCGGCACCTGTACCTCGTCGAGCAACTCGGCGATGCCCACGATGTCGGCCATGCCGCCCAGGTTGCCGCCGATGTGGTCGGCGTGGAAGTGGGTGCCGAGGGCCCCCACCACCTTCATCCCGTCGGCCTCGGCCACCGCGATGATCCCGGCGGGATCGTAGGCAGGGTCCACGATCACCGCCTCACCGGTCTCGCGGTCGCCGATCAGGTAGATGAAGTTGACCATCTGCTGGGCGACGGGATCGGTCTCGGCCACATCGAGACCGGCCAGCAACTGGCGGAAGTAGAGACGGGACGGTTCGGGCATGGCTCACTCCTGATGGCCGGACCCGATGATCGTAGGTTCAGCCTCAGCTCGCCATGGTTCTCAGGCCGGCACCGGGTCCACGTGGAAGGGCACGCTGGTCACGATGGTGTTGGGTCGGCCCCGCAGGCGGGTTCGCAGCACCAGGGCGCTCTGGTTGTGGAGGAAGTGGTGCCACCACCGGTCGAGGTTGAACTCCGGCACCACCACGGTCACGAAGTCGTCCACGCTCTGGGCGTCGAGGTCGTCGATGTAGCGGATGATCGGTCGGGTCAGCTCCCGGTAGGGCGAGTACAGCGAAACCAGGTCGACCTGGATGCCGTGCTCCTCCCACTGGGTGTTGATCCGTTCCTGTTCCTCGGGGTTGGACACCACGGTGACGGCGACGAGCTTGTCGGGGTTGAGGGAACGGGCATAGGCCAGCGCGGTCAGCGAGCCCTTGGTCACCCGCCCGACCAGCACGACCACGGTGTTGGTGCGCCGGCTGACCTTCTCCAGGGGGGCGGCGGCCATGCGCTGGTCCATCTCGACGTAGTGGCGCTTGATGGTGCGAAGTCCCATCACGATCAACGGGATCACGACCACCGGGATCCAGGCGCCGATGGTGAACTTGGAGTAGATCACCACCCCCAAGACGATGCTGGTGGCCACACAGCCCAGGGCGTTGATCACCAGGCCCCGGCGCCACTTCGGTTCCTTGATCGCCAGGTGGTGGCGGATCATGCCGAACTGGCTGAGGGTGAAACCGGTGAACACACCCACCGCGTACAGCGGGATCAGGGCCGACACCTCGGCACGGAACACCACGATCAGCAGCGCCGCCATCCCCGACAGGACCAGCACGCCGTTGGAGAACACCAGCCGGTCGCCCCGGTTGGCGAGCTGACGGGGCAGGTAGCCGTCGCGGGCGATCAGCGAGCTGAGCCGGGGGAAGTCGGCGTAAGCGGTGTTGGCCGCCATGATCAAGATGGCGAAGGTGCCGAACTGG
>JAGQTS010000042.1 GCA_020438895.1 Mycobacterium sp. | reverse complement strand
CAAGATGTCGGGAACTGCGTCGGCGGCGGTCACCGTCACACCGTATCCGGCGCGACGGAGCCCAAAGACCCTGGCATCATCAGCCGGTTCCGGTCATGCTGTCGACATGAGCGAGCGCCGAGTGATCAATCCGAGATTGCTGCTGACGTTGGCCGCGCTTGCCGGATTCCTGTTCACTGCGATCGCGATCTATTTCGCCGTCGGCTATACACCGGATTCGGGCCGAGAGCCGAATTCATCGCCCGCCGCGACGGTCACCGCCACCACGACACCGACGGTGCAGCCACCCCCTACGCCGACCCGTTAGTCGATGTCAGCCACCGGCAGGCTCAACCGTGACGCCGGCCCGATCCGCAGCGTGTGCACGGCGGGCGCCATACGGTGGCCCGTGACCGCGGGCTCCCCGGTGCCGAGGTTGCGAGCGAACCGGGGATGGCTCCCGCCGGCGACCAGGAGCCTGATCCGGGAACCCCCGCTGAACCGGTGTGCCACCGCATCGAGTTCGAGTCGGATCGAGGTGTCGGGTGGGCCGAAGAACCTCTGGTAGCCATCGCTGACATTGCGAGAGCGCCCTCCCGGGCCGACCTCACTGACTCGGACGAAGACATCGAAATGCCCTATCCCGCAGTCATAGTCCAATTCCACACTGGGCCGGCCGCACACGGTCAGGTCGCCGTCGATGGGTGTGCTGGTGAAGCAGAGCACGTCTGAGCGGCCGGCCAGGGCGGTGTCGTCGCGGTAGCCCGCCCTCCGGGACAGCAGCCGTCCGCCGACGGTCGGCGTGGGATCAGCAGGGTCGAACCGGAACGACGCAGTCGGACCGGGAGCAGGCCTCGCGGTGCTCAAGCCTCCGTGCGGTTGCGGGTGGAGCAGCAGTTGTCGGGTTTCCGGCGGCCAGTCCGGCAGGTCGACGGACCCTGGCCGGGAACCGGTGAGGTGGATGCGGACCGGTGCCCTCCGCTCGGGCTGCCCATCGAGGTGGCGGCTCAGCCAGGACAGCGTCTGGCGTGCTGTCCGGGTGGTGGCGTGGGTGACCATCTGGTCATGCGTCCACGGCCCGACGGTCATCGCGACCTCGATGCCGCGGCGCTGCAGCTGGGCGAACTGTTCCAGGGTCTGGTCGAGGAAGACGTCCTGCCAGCCGGTGAGCAGCAGCACCGGGATGGTGCAACGTTCCAAAGCACACGTCATCCGCCGCTGCGCCCAGAACGGGTCAGAACCGTCGGGATGCTCCAGCCACGACTCGTACCATGCGGACTCGGCCCCGAGCAGTCTCCGGCCGGCAGCGCCCAACGGCAGATCCCGGGCGGCATGCCTAAGCCTGCGGGTGGCGTTGACCTGGTAGGCCAGTCGATGCAGCGGCCCGCGCTGCTGGTGGGCCATCATGTCCGCCCAGCCGAGGAAGTCGTTCAGCGCGAAGGCACCGCTGCCCCAGGTGGAGGTGTACAGGTCGTGGGGGCCGACGGCGATCACTGCTGCGGCCAGTTCGGGCGGAGGATCCGATAGCAGCGCCCATTGCGTGAACCCGAGGTAAGACAGGCCGAGGGTGGCGAATGAGCCGGTGAACCAGGATTGCTCGCGCAGCCACGCCACGGTATCGGCGGCGTCGGCGGCTTCGTGACACATGGGCTCGAACGTCCCCCCCGAGCCGAACGTCCCGCGAACGCTCTGGAAAACCACGTGGTATCCGCGGGCAGCGTAGATCTGCGCGTAGATCACCGAGAACGGAAACGACCGGCCGTATGGACCCCGCACCAGGATGGTGCCCCGTGGACGTGCGGTGGCGGGCGCGTAATGGTCGGCGACCAGGTCGATGCCGTCGCGCATGGGCACCGATATGGCGCGTTCGACGGTGTACCCGGTGGTCGGTGGCGAAAGTCGCAGCATGCGGCTGACGACCCGGTCGGTGATCCGGGCACCGCGATCGGCGGTCGCGCTCGCATCCATAGTGCTCGAGGATAGGAACTGGTCTGATCAGTAGGCTCACCGGTTGTGGCGGCCACCCTTTGGGCGATCAGCGACCTGCACACCGGGCAGGCCGCCAATCGTCCGGTGGCCGAATCGCTGTATCCGTCGACACCGCAGGACTGGCTGATCGTTGCAGGGGACGTCGCCGAACGCACCGACGACATCCGACGGACCCTGGAGTTGTTGCGCTCTCGCTTCGAAACGGTGATCTGGGTGCCGGGGAATCACGAACTGTGGACCACCGGCAAGGATCCGGTTCAGGTCTTCGGTCGTGCCCGCTATGACCATCTGGTGCAGATCTGCGATGAACTCGGTGTCCTGACCCCTGAGCATGAGTATCCGGTCTGGACGGGCCCGGGCGGGCCGGCGACGGTGGTGCCGATCTTCGTGCTCTACGACTACACATTCCTGCCCGCCGGCGCCGCCACCAAGGCCGAAGGCCTGGCGATAGCCAAACAACACAACGTCTTCGCCACTGACGAGTTCCTACTGTCATGTGAGCCCTACGCCACCCGGGACGCATGGTGCCGGGACCGCCTGGCCTACACCCGGGGGCGCCTCGACAGCCTCGACCCTGAGCAGCAGACCGTATTGGTCAACCACTTCCCACTGCGACGAGAACCGTGTGAGGCGTTGTTCTTTCCGGAGTTCTCACTGTGGTGCGGAACGGTGGAGACCGCCGACTGGCATACCCGCTACAACGCGGTGTGCGCGGTGTACGGCCACTTGCATATCCCGCGAACCACTTGGTACGACGGGATTCGGTTCGAGGAGGTATCGGTGGGATATCCGCGAGAATGGCGGCGGCGGAAACCCTACCGTTGGCTGCGCCAGATATTGCCGGACCCCGACTACGCCCCCGGTTACCTCAACGAGTTCGGCGGACACTTCGTCATCACGCCCGAAATGCGGGCGCAGGCCGGGGCATTCCGCGAACGACTTCGGGAGCGCCGCCGGTGACCGGGCTATTGCGTACGGTGCTGCCGGAGGTGCCCGGTTTGGTCTTCGCCGAGCTGTACAGTGACCCGCCCGATCTGACTGCGCTGCCCGCGGAGGAGGCATTGATCTCCCGATCGGTTGCCAAGCGGCGCAACGAGTTCGTTACAGTCCGGCACTGTGCGCGGCTGGCGATGCGAGACCTCGGAGTACCGCCGTCCCCGATCCTCAAGGGCGACAAGGGTGAACCGCAGTGGCCCGAGGGTGTCGTTGGCAGTCTCACACACTGCGAAGGTTTCCGCGGCGCCGCGGTGGGACGAAGCGCAACGGTGCGTTCCGTGGGTATCGACGCAGAGCCGCACGGGGAACTTCCCGACCGTGTCCTTGAGGCGGTGAGCCTGGAGGCGGAGCGTGCCGACATCGCCGCGTTACCCGACGATCTGCGCTGGGACCGAATCCTGTTCTGCGCCAAGGAAGCCACCTACAAGGCCTGGTATCCGCTGACCGGCCGCTGGCTTGGATTCGAAGACGCCTACATCACCTTCGACCTCGATCCCGACGGGTCCAGGGGCGGTTTCGTCTCCCGAATCCTGATCGATCCCGCAGCGCGGTCCGGACCACCGTTGGCCGAACTGGCAGGGCGGTGGTCGGTCGCGGCCGGGCTGGTCCTGACGGCAATCGTCCTGTGATGGCCTCCGCGGAAACAGGTGTCGCTGCCGGTCTTGTCGTCGTCGACAAGCCGGGGGGGATGACCAGCCATGACGTGGTGTCGCGGTGTCGACGGCTGTTCGGGACCCGAAAGGTCGGCCACGCCGGCACGTTGGACCCGATGGCCACCGGCGTGCTCGTCGTCGGAATCGCCCGGGCTACCAAGATCCTCGGCCTGTTGACTGCCACCGCGAAGTCGTATTCGGCCACCATTCGCCTGGGCCGGACGACTTCCACCGATGACGCGGAAGGGGAAGTCCTGCAGGATGTTCCAGCCGGTTCGGTGACCGACGATGCCATTGTGGCCGCCATCGACGCCATGCGTGGGCAGATCAGTCAGCGGCCTTCCGCGGTCAGCGCGGTCAAGGTCGGCGGAAAACGTGCCTACCAACTGGTGCGGGAAGGCCGGGAGGTGGAACTTCCGCTGAGGACGGTCCGGATCGACCGGTTCTTCCTGCTTGGGATCCGGCGCGCGGGCCCGTTCGTCGACCTCGACGTCGAGGTCGACTGCTCCTCGGGAACCTACATCCGGGCGCTGGCGCGCGATCTGGGTGGGGCTCTCGGAGTCGGCGGGCATCTCACCGCCTTGAGGCGGACCCGGGTGGGGCGTTTCGGTCTGGATGAGGCGCGCACCCTCGAGCAGCTCGCCGAGCATCCCCGGTTGAGCTACAGCCTGGACGAGGCTTGTCTATTGGCGTTTCCACGTCGGGACATCACCGCCGCGCAGGCGGCCGACGCGAGCCACGGTCGTCCGCTGACCGCCGCCGGGATCGATGGGGTGTGGGCCGCGGCCGACCCCGGCGGCCGGGTCATCGCGTTGTTGGAAGACCGAGGCGCGACGTCGAAGTCCGTGGTGGTGCTCCGCCCGGCGACGATGCAGGGTGGGGTTTGACGATGCAGGGTGGGGTTTTCTGAGGAGGAGTCGGGCTGTTGGGTGGGCCCGGCGACGATGCAGGGTGGGGTCTTCTGAAGAGGGTGCGACGATGGAGTCATGAAGAAGAAGCCAGTTCCCGCCGCCGCCATCGCCATCGACACCCTAATCGGCGGTGGAGTGGTTCGGGTTGCCGCGCAGGCATCGGTGGCCGACGTCGCCAAGGCCATCGCCGACAACAACATCGGCGCCGTCATCGTCGGTGACGAGGTGCGCCCCACCGCACTGGTCAGCGAGCGTGACGTTGTCCGCGTCGTGGCCGGCGGGCGAGATCCGGCTGGGGTGCCCGCCCGGGATATCGCCAGCACGTCTCTGGTCTGGTGCGAGGCCGACGACACCGTGGAGGAAGCCGCGATCCGGATGATGGACCGCGAGATTCGCCACCTTCTGGTTGAGCGGGACGGGACCCTGGCCGGCATCGTTTCCAGCCGCGACCTGCTGGGCGTCTATGCCACCGACGCCGACCACGCACTCTGAGCCGCCGTTAGGCTTGGGCACGTGCAGCGCTGGCGCGGGCAAGACGACATCCCGACCGACTGGGGTCGCTGCGTCCTGACCATCGGGGTGTTCGACGGGGTCCACCGTGGGCACGCCGAACTGGTCGCCCGTGCCGTCACGGCCGGCCGGACCCGCGGCGTTCCCACCGTGTTGATGACTTTCGATCCGCACCCGATGGAAGTGGTTTTTCCGGGCAGCCATCCCGCCCAACTGACCACGTTGACCCGGCGCGCCGAACTCGTCGAGCAACTCGGAGTCGATGTCTTCCTGGTGATGCCGTTCACCGCTGATTTCATGAATTTCACCCCCGACCGATACATCCACGAGTTGCTCGTCGAGAGGCTGCACGTTCTTGACGTGGTGGTCGGTGAGAACTTCACGTTCGGCAAGAAGGCCGCGGGAACCGTTGCGACGCTGCGGAAGGCCGGTGAGCGATTCGGGTTCTCGGTCGAGTCGGTGTCGCTGGTCGCCGAACGGCACGAAAGCGAGACAGTGACCTACTCGTCGACCTACATCCGCGCCTGCGTGGATGCCGGTGATGTAGTCGCCGCGGAGGAGGCGCTGGGCCGCCCGCACCGGGTTGAGGGGGTGGTGGTTCGCGGTGACGGACGGGGCCGAGACCTCGGCTACCCGACCGCCAATATCGCGCCGCCGCTGTATTCGGCGATTCCCGCCGACGGCGTGTACGCCGCATGGTTCACCGTGCTCGGTCCACCTGTGGCCGGTGGCCCGGAATCCGGGTCCATGGTCCCCGGTGAGCGTTATCCCGCAGCGGTTTCGGTCGGCACCAACCCGACGTTCTCGGGCCGTACCCGCACCGTGGAAGCCTTCGTCCTGGACATCTCCGCAGATCTCTACGGCCAGCACGTCGCGGTCGATTTCGTGTCCCGTCTCCGCGGCCAGGTCGCGTTCGGGTCGGTCGACGATCTGATCGAGGCGATGCACCGCGATACCGACAGGGCTCGGACGATTTTGGCCGCCCAGGCCTGAACCCGTAAACTGCGGCGGGCATGCGCTGCGGTCCGCGGCGGCCATGTCTGTATTCACTTCTTACCTATCGCGGCACTGAAACAGATGGAGTTGTTCTCATGGCGCTCACCGCTGAGCAAAAAAAGGAAATCCTCGGCACCTACGGCCTGCACGACACCGACACCGGTTCACCGGAGGCTCAGGTGGCGCTTCTGACCAAGCGCATTTCCGACCTCACCGAGCACCTGAAGATCCACAAGCACGACCACCACTCACGGCGCGGACTGCTGCTCCTGGTTGGCCGCCGTCGTCGTCTCCTCAAGTACGTTGCCCAGGTGGACGTCGAGCGCTACCGTTCGCTGATCGAACGCCTCGGCCTACGCCGCTGACGGCACCGGGTGCCGTCCGGGCTGCCGTGTAACATAAAGCCCGTCATAGCCGCGCCGCGGCTGATGACCTGCGTCTCCCAGCCAGACTTGCCCCGATCGGGCGGTCTTCGGTAGTGGCTGCCGGGAGGACTCCTCCCGGCCGCTTCGATCGACGGCCGTAGCCGCATCCGGGCAGGGTCTGCGCTCGGCATCGGTCGAGTTCACTGTGGCGACGCAAAATCCAGTGAACTGCAGAAAGGCTGCACCGACGAATGTCTGTCGCTGAAATCGACGAAGGCGTATTCGAGGCCACCACCACCATCGACAACGGGAGCTTTGGCACCCGTACCATCCGATTCGAAACCGGTCGACTCGCCCAGCAGGCGGCGGGTTCCGTCGTCGCCTACCTCGATGACGAGACCATGCTGCTGTCGGCGACGACGGCAGGCAGGAGCCCGAAGGAACACTTCGACTTCTTCCCGCTCACCGTCGACGTCGAGGAGCGGATGTATGCCGCGGGACGCATACCCGGTTCTTTCTTCCGCCGTGAAGGCCGACCGTCCACCGACGCCATCCTGACCTGTCGGCTGATCGACCGCCCGTTGCGCCCGTCATTCGTCGACGGCCTGCGCAACGAGATTCAGGTCGTCGTCACCGTGATGAGTCTGGATCCCAATGAGCTCTACGACGTTCTGGCGATCAACGCAGCGTCGGCCTCCACTCAGTTGGCGGGCTTACCGTTCTCCGGACCGGTTGGGGCAGTCCGGGTCGCGTTGATCGAGAACCAATGGGTCGCCTTCCCCACGGTCGAGCAGCTCGAGAGCGCCGTCTTTGACATGGTGGTCGCCGGACGCGTCGTTCATGGCGGGGACGTCGCGATCATGATGGTCGAGGCAGAGGCCACCGACAAGGTCGTCGAGATGATCGCGGGCGGCGCCCAGGCACCGACCGAGGCGGTCGTAGCGGAGGGTCTCGAGGCAGCCAAGCCGTTCATCGCCACGCTGTGCGCCGCCCAAAGTGCCCTCGCCGAGAAGGCCGCAAAGGAGACCGCCGACTATCCGGTATTCCCGGACTACGCCGACGACGTCTACGCAGCCGTTTCGCATGCCGCCGAAGCGTCGTTGGCGCAGGCCCTGACGATTGCCGGCAAGCAGGAGCGCAACGACCGGACCGATGAGATCAAGGCCGAGGTTCTCGGCCAGTTGGTGGAAAGCTTCGCCGGGCGTGAGAAGGAGATCGGTGCGGCGTTCCGTTCGCTGACCAAGAAACTGGTCCGCCAGCGCATTCTGACCGATCACTTCCGTATCGACGGACGCGGTATCACCGATATCCGTGCGTTGAGCGCAGAGGTCGCCGTGATCCCGCGAGCACATGGCAGCGCACTCTTCGAGCGCGGCGAGACGCAGATCCTCGGCGTCACCACCCTCGACATGGTCAAAATGGCCCAGCAGATCGACTCGCTGGGGCCGGAGACCTCGAAGCGTTACATGCATCACTACAACTTCCCGCCCTACTCGACAGGTGAGACCGGGCGGGTCGGCTCGCCCAAGCGCCGCGAGATCGGCCATGGTGCACTCGCTGAGCGGGCACTGATGCCGGTGCTGCCCAGCATCGAGGACTTCCCGTATGCCATCCGGCAGGTGTCCGAGGCACTCGGATCGAACGGCTCAACATCGATGGGCTCGGTGTGTGCGTCGACCCTGGCGTTGCTCAACGCCGGCGTACCGCTCAAGGCGCCTGTCGCCGGAATCGCGATGGGCCTGGTGTCCGACCAAGTTGCCGATGCGAACGGCGCGGCCGAGACCCGCTACGTCGCGCTGACCGACATCCTCGGCGCCGAGGACGCCTTCGGCGACATGGACTTCAAGGTCGCCGGCACCAAGGACTTCGTGACCGCGCTGCAGTTGGACACCAAGCTCGACGGCATCCCCTCGCAGGTGTTGGCCGGTGCGTTGGCGCAGGCCAAGGATGCCCGTCTGGCGATCCTGGAGGTGATGGCCGAGGCCATCGACGGCCCCGACGAGATGAGCCCGTACGCGCCCCGGGTCACCGCCATCAAGGTGCCGGTGGACAAGATCGGCGAGATCATCGGGCCCAAAGGCAAGATGATCAACGCCATCACCGAGGAGACCGGAGCGCAGATTTCCATCGAGGACGATGGAACCGTTTTCGTCGGTGCCACCGACGGACCGTCTGCGCAAGCGGCGATCGACCGGATCAACGCCATCGCCAATCCGCAGCTTCCCAAGATCGGCGAGCGGTTCCTCGGAACAGTCGTCAAGACCACCGACTTCGGGGCCTTCGTCTCGCTGCTGCCCGGACGCGACGGCTTGGTTCACATCTCCAAGCTGGGCAAGGGCAAACGGATCAACAAGGTCGAAGACGTCTGCAAGGTCGGTGACAAGCTGCGGGTGGAGATCGCCGATATCGACAACCGGGGCAAGATCTCGTTGATCCCGGTCGCCGACGACGTGCAGACTGCCGCCCCGGAGGCCCAGCCGGCCCATGCCGCGACCGCGGGTAGTTAGGCCCGGCGGGCAGGAGCGCAGCGACTCGGGGATTAGGCCCGGCGGGCAGGAGCGCAGCGACTCGGGTTCAGGCGTCACGGTCCGCCGTAGCGTGCTTCCTGGTGGTCTGCGGGTAGTCACCGAGCACGTGCCGTCGGTGCGCTCAGCCTCGATCGGGGTATGGGTCAACGTCGGCTCGCGCGATGAAGGACCCACTGTCGCCGGGGCGGCGCATTTCCTGGAACACTTGCTGTTCAAGGCCACGCCGACGCGCACCTCGGTGGAGATTGCCCAGGCGGTCGACGCCGTCGGGGGCGAACTCAACGCCTTCACCTCTCGTGAGCACACCTGCTACTACGCGCACGTCCTCGACGAGGATCTTGAGTTGGCGGTCGATCTGGTCGCAGACGTGGTCCTCAACGGCGTCTGCGATCCCGACGACGTCGAACTCGAGCGCGACGTGGTGCTCGAGGAGATCGCCATGCGCGATGACGACCCCGAGGACACGCTCGGTGATGTGTTCCTGAACTCGATGTTCGGCGATCATCCGGTCGGCCGTCCGGTCATCGGCAGCGTGGGCTCGGTGTCGGCGATGACCCGCAACCAACTGCATTCCTTCCATGTACGCCGCTACATCCCGGACCGGATGGTGGTGGCAGTCGCCGGAAACGTCGATCACCGCAGTGTGGTGGAACTGGTCCGGACGTACTTCGGCCATCGGCTCGTGGACGATCGAATCCCGCGGGCACCGCGTAAGGGAACGGGCCGGATCGCCGGGTTACCGCGTCTGGAACTCGTGCACCGTGACAGCGAACAGACACACGTCGGACTCGGGGTCCGGGTCCCCGGGCGGCACTGGGAGCACCGGTGGGCCTTGGCGGTACTCAACACCGCTCTGGGCGGTGGCTTGAGTTCACGGCTCTTCCAGGAGGTCCGTGAGTCCCGCGGCCTGGCCTACTCGGTGTACTCCGGGATCGACACCTTTGCCGATGGCGGAGCGCTCTCGGTTTACGCGGCCTGCCTTCCGGAGCGCTTCGGCGAGGTCGCCAGGGTGACGACCGAGGTGCTCGACACGGTGGCGCGCGATGGGATCACCGCGAACGAGTGCCGCATCGCCAAGGGGTCGATTCGTGGCGGGTTGATCCTCGGGTTGGAGGACTCCGCATCTCGGATGAACAGGCTGGGTCGCGGCGAGCTCAACTATGGGAGGTATCGCAGTCTCGACGAGAGCCTGGCCCTCATCGACCGGGTCACCGTCGAGGAGGTCAACATGGTGGCCCGCCGGGTGCTGACGGGCAGCTACGGTGCCGCGGTTCTCGGCCCACACCGGAGCAGGCGCTCTCTTCCCGCTCAGTTCCGCGCGATCGCCGGCTGAGCTGCGCGTGCTGTGCCTGAGTGACCTGACTGTTCCGCTGATCGGAGCACCGATGGCCGGCGGTCCCAGTACGCCCCGGTTGGCCGCGGCGGTATCCGAGGCCGGCGGGCTCGGATTTCTTGCGGCGGGTTATCGCGACGCCGACCGAGTGGCCGACGACATCGCGAGGGTACGGGCCCTCTCAGCCGGACCGGTGGGCGTCAATATCTTCGTCCCGCAACCGTGCGCCGCCACCGCCGGGGAACTTGACCGTTACCGTCGCGCGCTGATCCCACTGGCGGAGCGTCTCGGGGTCGAACCGGGCATCCCGGGACCCGATGACGACGGCTGGCGGGCCAAGCTGGATGTCGTTTCCGACACCCGCCCGGAGGCGGTGTCGTTCACCTTCGGCTGCCCGCAGGCCGAGGTTCTGTCCCGGTTGCGCGATCGCGGAATCCTGACGATGGTCACCGTCACCAACCGATCGGAAGCCGCGCAGGCGACGGCCGCCGGGGCCGGCGCGCTGGTTGCCCAGGGGCCGGAGGCCGGAGGGCACCGCAGCGTATTCGACCCGAACCGGCGACCGTCGGAGGCTTCGCTGGATGCGCTGCTCGCCGCCACGGCGGGTGCCGGTGTCCCGGTGGTGGCCGCCGGAGGCATCGGGGACGCGGCGGCGCTGGCACGGGTGCTGGCCGGGGGAGCGGCAGCAGCGCAAGTGGGCACCGCTCTGCTGCTGTGCGATGAGGCCGGCACGAATCCCGTTCACCGTGCTGCGTTGTCCGACGACAGCTTCAACACCAGCATCGTCACGGCGTGTTTCACCGGACGCTATGCGCGCAGCCTCGCCAACGACTTCACTGCGGGCTACGACGCGATCGCACCGCTGGGATATCCCCACGTGCATCAGATCACCGGTCCGATCAGGGCGGCAGCGGTCGCCGCCGGCGATGCCCAAGCCACCAGTCTGTGGGCTGGCACGGCGTGGCGCGGGATCGGTGGGGGGCCGACCGCACGCGTCATCGCAGCAATCGGTGAGGGGTGTCGATGACATTCGCCCGGCGCCATCTGTTGCTGTCGGCCGCGGTCTTTGCGGCGGCGTGTGGGCGCTCCTCGGTGATCCCGCCGGATCTCAGCGATCCCGCCGAGCCGTTGCCGCCGATCGACGTTCGTCTCGGTGCGCTCGAACGGAAATACGATGCCGTCGTCGGTCTCCACGGCGCGAATCTCGACAGCGATCGGACCGTCAGCCACCGCGACGGCGAACGGTTCGCGATGTGCTCGACCTTCAAGGCATATCTGGCGGCCCGCGTTCTCTACGGCGCGCAACGGGATGAACTCCGGCTCGCTGATGCGATCGTGGTCGAACCGGAAGCGCTGCAACCGCATTCGCCCGTGACGGAGCGTGAAGTGGGATGCCCGGTGTCCCTGGGCACGCTATGCGCGGCCGCGGTGCAGCAGAGCGACAACACCGCTGCGAACCTGCTACTCGCCCTCATTGGCGGCCCGCCTGAGATCACAGCGTTCGCCAGGCTCATCGGCGACGACCGAACCCGGCTCGACCGCTGGGAGACCGACCTCAACACCGCGCTACCCGACGATCCCCGCGATACCAGCACCCCTCGGGCGCTGGCTGGCGGGATTCGGACATTGCTGACCGGGACCGTGCTCGACGAGCCGCGCCGTCGGCAGCTCGACGAGTGGATGCGCGGCAACATGACCTCGGCGCGCAGCATGCGGGCCGGGCTCCCCGCGGGCTGGATCACCGCCGACAAAACCGGGTCCGGGGACTATGCCAGCACCAATGATGTCGGAATCGCCTACGGCCCCGCAGGCGAACGTATCCTGCTGGCGGTGATGACCAGAACGCGGAGCAACGATTCAGCGGCGGCATCCCTACAGCCACTCATCGCCGACGCGACGACCCTGGTGCTGCCGGTCCTGCTGGGTCGCGGTTAGGCGAGCAGGTTGGCCGGATCGGTGTAACGAAGATCCAGGTCACGGGCGACCTCGGCGTTGAGCAGTTGGCCGTCATGGGTAGACAGGCCCTTGGCCAGGGCGGCGTCGGAGAAGCACGCACCCTGCCAGCCCTTGTCGGCGAGCTTGAGTACGTACGGCATGGTCGCATTGGTCAATGCGTACGTCGATGTGCGCGGTACCGCACCCGGCATGTTCGCGACGCAGTAGAACACCGACTCGTGCACTTTGAAGGTCGGGTTGTCGTGGGTGGTGGGCCTGGAATCCTCGAAGCAGCCGCCCTGGTCGATGGCGATGTCGACCAAGACGGCACCCGGCTTCATCTGCGCGACAGTCTCATTGGTGACCAGCTTCGGAGCCTTTGCTCCGGGTACCAATACGGCGCCGATCACGAGGTCGGCCTGCTTGACAGCATTCTCCAGATCCAGCCGCGAGGAATAGCGGGTCTCGATGGCGCCGCCGTATTCTGCGTCGATCTTTCGCAGTGTGTTGATGTTGAGATCGAACACGGTGACGTGAGCACCCATACCCCAGGCCACGGCAGCGGCGTTGTCGCCGGCCATGCCGCCGCCGATCACCACGACAACGGCCGGAGCCACACCGGGCACCCCGCCCATCAGGACACCGCGCCCACCCTGGGTACGCATCAGGTGGTACGCCCCGACCTGGGCCGACAGCCGACCCGCGACTTCGCTCATGGGTGCGAGCAGTGGTAGCGCCCCGTCCGCGGTCTGCACCGTCTCGTAGGCGATCGACGTCGTGCCCGAGGCGAGCAGAGCGTCCGTACAGGGCTTGGAAGCCGCCAGGTGCAGGTAGGTGAACAGCACCTGCCCCTTGCGCATCCTGCCGTATTCCGGCTCGATCGGCTCCTTCACCTTGAGCAGCAGATCGGCGTCGCCCCACACCTGCTCGGCGGTATCGACGATGGTCGCTCCGGCGTCGCTGAAATCGGCATCGGCTATGGCCGACCCTTCTCCGGCGCCGCTCTGGATCAACACGTCGTGGCCGCGGCGGACCAACTCACTCACCCCGGCCGGGGTGAGGGCAACACGATATTCGTTGTTTTTGATCTCAGTGGGGACACCGACGCGCACATTGGCTCCTCGTTCAGGCGGATGATTACGTCCATTGTGAAGAAAAGGCGAAGTGCTGGTAATGGAGCCGACAAAGATTCGCTAGATTCACCGCATGTCCGATAGAAATTCGGTCGACAGGTCCCTGATACGTGATGTGCCGAAGGATATTCGGCCGGTCGATCTCGATGACGTCGACCGTCGGATCCTGGCGGTTCTGCATGCCGACGCACGGATATCGAACAGCGCGTTGGCAGATGCGGTTGGCATCGCGCCGTCGACCTGCCATGGCCGGGTTCGTCGACTCCAGGACCTCGGTGTCATCCGCGGCTTTTACGCCGATATCGACCCGACGGCGATCGGCCTCCCCCTGCAGGCGATGATCGCGGTCAGATTGCAGGCTGCCGCCCGCGGCAAGATCCGTGGCTTCGTTGCGCAGATCCGGCGCCGTCCACAGGTGATCGACGTGTATTTCCTGGCAGGCGCCGACGACTTCCTCATCCATGTGGCCGCCCGTGACACCGATGACCTTCGATCGTTCGTGGTCGACAATCTCAATGCCGACGACGATGTGGCAGGCACTGAGACCTCGCTCATCTTCGAGCATCTGCGAGGTGCGTGCCCGCTGTGAGCTCAGGCCCTTGATCAGACCGGGAGATATCGGAGCCCATCGGTCTGCCGGAACCGGTCGATGTCTCCGGGATTCGGGCGAAGAGCGGCTGGCGCCGGGATCGGCGTTGCTACCGGGAGGTGTTGGGCGAGGAGGACAGGATCGCATCGAGCGTATCTGTCATCGCGAAATCGCGGCGTTCGGCTATTCCTGGTGACTGGTTATTCTTCCTCCATGCGGGTAGGAGTCCTGGGCGCCAGGGGGAAAGTGGGAACCGCCATGTGTGCCGCGGTGCGCGCCGCCCCGGACTTGGAGTTGAGCGCCGAGATCGACGCCGGCGACTCGATGAGCCTGCTGGCCGATACCGCGACCGAAGTCGTCATCGACTTCACCCATCCCGATGTCGTGATGGAGAACCTCCACTTCCTGATCGCCAATGGAATCCATGGGGTGGTCGGCACTACAGGTTTCACCGACGACCGACTCGGGGAGATCTCCGGCTGGCTGGCCGGCAGTCCCTCGACGGGGGTGCTCATCGCCCCTAACTTCGCGATCGGCGCCGTGCTGGCGATGTACTTCGCACAGAAGGCTGCGCCGTACTTCGACTCCGCAGAAATCATCGAACTGCACCATCCGCAGAAAGCGGACGCGCCGTCCGGCACTGCCATCCGCACCGCTCGGCTGATCGCCGCGGCCCGAAAGGGGTTGCCGCCCAACCCGGATGCCACCACGACCAGCCTGCCCGGCGCGCGGGGCGCCGACGTCGAGGGCATACCGGTGCACTCGGTGCGTGCCACCGGACTGGTGGCGCACCAGGAGGTGTTGTTCGGGACCTTGGGCGAGACGCTGACCATTCGCCACGACAGCATGGACCGGACCTCGTTCGTGCCGGGCGTTCTTCTGGCGGTGCGTGCGATTTCGTCGAGGCCCGGCCTCACGGTCGGTATCGAACCCCTGCTCGACCTGTGAGCGTCCGCATCCAGCTGCTCATCGGGTTCCTCTGCCTGGCGCTGCTGGTCTACTTCGTCTCCCTCACCCACACGGCGGTGGCGCTGTTGCGCACCGGGACCCCTGCCGCCGTCGCCCTGGGGCTGGGGGTGCTCATCATGCCGGTGATCGGAGCCTGGATCGTCGTGGCGACCCTGCGGGCGGGGCTGGCACATCAACGGCTGGCCAGGCTGGCCGCTGAGGATGGAATGGAACTGGACGTGGCCGGACTACCCCGCACGCCGTCCGGGCGGATCCGGCGGGAGGCCGCCGACGAACTGTTCTCCCAGGTGCGCGGCGAGCTTGAGGCCGATCCCGAGAACTGGCAGCGCTGGTACCGGGTTGCCCGGGCCTACGACTATGCGGGGGACCGGAGCCGGGCCCGAGAGGCGATGCGCACCGCGGTGGCACTGCAGGCCGGAGGCGCACGCCGGTGAGTGTGCTATTGATCATCCATCACACCCCGAGTCCGTACTGTCAGCAAATGTTCGAAGCCGTCGTGGCGGGAGCGACCGATCCCGACATCGAGGGCGTGGAGGTCGTGCGTCGCCCGGCGCTCACGGTGTCGCCCGTCGAGATGCTGGATGCCGACGGCTATCTGTTGGGTTCACCGGTCAACCTCGGCTATGTCAGCGGGGCCTTGAAACTGGCGTTCGACCAGTCCTACTACCAGATTCTCGATTCCACCCGCGGCAGGCCATTCGGGTTGTGGCTGCACGGCAACGAGGGCACCGAGGGCGCCGAGCGGGCCATCGACGGCATCACTTCCGGGCTGGGCTGGGTGAAGGCGACCGATCATGTCGTCGTGTCGGGGAAACCCAGCAGGGCTGACGTCGAGGCCTGCTGGAACCTCGGAGCCACCGTGGCAGCGCTCTTGATGAGGTGATGGTCCCCGACGAGGACATCACGGCAAATTGTCGTACCCCACTTCTAATATCGAATTCATGTTCGATGAAATGGATTCGGGGGACCTTTCTCGAGCTGATGATGCTGTCGTGGTCGGGGCCGTCGGGAGCTGGGCGCGCGGAGAGGCGAGGGCGGCCGCACGGCGGTTGGCGGCTATCGGGGAATTGGTCGCCCGGCGCTGCCCGGTGGAAGCCGATCCGGATCTGGTGGACGAGCGCTGCCGATGGGCATGCGATCCCTGGGATGCGACCGCCGCCGAACTCGCCGCCGAGCTGGGTATCAGCGCCCGGCGGGCGTCGTCCCAGATGTATCTGGCTCAGTCGCTGCGCGAGCGGCTGCCCACGGTCAACACGTTGTTCTTGGACGGCCGGATTTCTGCGCGGCTGGCGTCCACGATCTCCTGGCGGACGCACTGTGTTGTGGACGTGCGGGTGATGGCGGCCATCGATGCCGAGATCGCCGCGGCCGCTGCGGAGTGGGGCCCATTGTCGGATCGAAAGATCGAAACGCTGATTGACATGGTTGTGGATGCCCATGATCCGGCTGCGCGGCAGTGGTTTCGGGAGGCCTCGCGGGGGATGGATGTGCAGTTCGGAAAGCCGGATGACGACCGCGGTACCCGCTCGGTGTGGGGACGGTTGTTGTCCACACATGCGGAGTTGATCGAGCAGCGGCTGACCGCCATCGCCCGCGGGGTGTGTGCGGGTGATCCGCGCACCGTCGGGCAGCGCCGGGCTGAGGCTATGGGGGCGGTGTTTGCCGGCGCTGACCGGATCCCCTGCCGTTGCGGACTGCCGGAGTGCCCGAGCCCCTCCGGTTCTGCCCCCAAGGAGCCGGTGGTGATTCATATCGTGGCCGACAAGTATGCGGTCGAGGCGGCGCGGGCCGGCGTCGGGGAGGATTCAGAGCAAGCGCCTTCGGCAGAGGGTTCGACAGCGAAATCGTCGCGGCCCCGGCGGGCGATGCTGACCAATGGTGGGGTCGTCCCGACCCCTCTGCTTGCGCAGTTGATCGGCGAGGGTGCAGAGATCGCGCCGCTGGTCACGCCGTGCGGTGCGGCCGAGATGCGGTATCGGCCCTCGGCTGGCTTGGCGCGGTTCATCCGGTGCCGCGATCTGACATGTCGTTTTCCGGGTTGCGAGGTCCCGGCCGAGGGCTGCGATATCGACCACGCAATACCATGGCCGTTGGGTCCCACCCACCCTTCCAACCTGCGATGCTTGTGCCGCAAACACCATTTGCTCGTGACTTTCTGGCTCGGGGAGGACGGCTGGCGCCACCAGCAGTTCGCGGACGCCGCGATCATGTGGACCGCGCCAACCGGTCACACCTACACCACTCGCCCGGGAGCTCTGTTGTACTTCCCAGGCTGGGACACCGATACCGGCGCTCTACCACCGGTATCTTCCGACTCCCTGAAGCCGGCGAATCGCTCATTGCGGATGCCGCGCCGTCGCCGCACCCGCTATGACGACCGCATCCAACGCATCAAGCACCGGCGCACCCAGAATGACACCAGTTGACAAGGCGCCAGGTGAGGGTCGGCGGCCGCAGGAACGCAGTCGCGTACGGTCAGGTCTGCCCGCCGGGCCGGGCCGCGAGGATCAACGATCGATGATGAAATATCGATGATGAAATGAGGTGCCATGCCGGGATTGGCGGAGGTGGCGTTGGGAGCGGCGCCGATCGCAGGCGGGGCGATGCTCGGCGCGCTGGCCGGTACGTTCAAGGGCCCTGACTTCCGGGGCTTGATCAAGTCCGATCTCGACCTGCTCGACCGGATACCCGAGGACAATGTCGAACTACGGGCGGCACTGCGTCGCAGTATCGACGCCCGGATCACAGAACTCATCGCCAACGTCGATCGAAGCCGCGAGTTACGACAGGCAGCGAGCTCGTACCAGGGCAACTGGCGCGACATCGTCCTGTTCGTCTGCGCGGCGCTGTTCTCAGTGGTGTGGTGGAACGTCCCGCACGATCGCACCAACTGGCTGGTGACATTTGTGTTCCTGCTCATCCTCACCGCGGTCGTGGGCCTCTACGCGGCGCGCGGGCTGCTACGAGCCTTCGGCCGGACCCGGCACCGTAACTAGAGGCCGCAGGCCGGACGTACAGTTGTCGACGTGCCGATACCCACGCCGTATGAGGACCTGCTGCGCCTCGTATTGATGCAGGGAACTCCGAAGTCGGACCGCACCGGCACCGGAACCCGCAGCATCTTCGGCCACCAGATGCGCTACGACCTGTCGGCCGGTTTCCCCTTGATCACCACAAAGAAGGTGCACCTGAAGTCGGTCGTCTACGAACTGCTGTGGTTTCTGCGCGGCGACTCCAACGTCGAGTGGCTACAGCGGCACGGCGTCACCATCTGGGACGAATGGGCCTCGCCCACCGGTGATCTCGGTCCCGTGTACGGGGTGCAGTGGAGATCCTGGCCGACACCGTCGGGAGAACACATCGATCAGATCAGCGCGGCACTGGACCTGCTGCGCACCAATCCGGATTCCCGGCGCAACATCGTCTCGGCCTGGAACGTCGGCGAGATTCCCCAGATGGCGCTTCCGCCATGCCATGCCTTCTTTCAGTTCTACGTCGCCGGCGGCAAACTCAGCTGCCAGCTCTATCAACGCAGCGCCGACCTGTTCCTCGGGGTGCCGTTCAATATCGCCAGCTACGCACTGCTCACCCACATGATGGCCGCGCAAGCCGGCCTCGGGGTGGGTGAGTTCATCTGGACCGGCGGCGA
>JAGQTS010000426.1 GCA_020438895.1 Mycobacterium sp. | reverse complement strand
AGCTACTACCACGCGGTTCACCGGATGACGTTGTCCTACCTCGCCGGTATCACCACCGAGGACCTCGGCAGGATCATCGACGAGAACGTGAATCCGCCGGTGACCGCAAGTGTGCGGTTGGTCAGCATCATCGACGATTGCGCCCAGCACCTGGGTCAGGCTGCCTATCTGAAGGGGATAGCGCCCCTGTGACTGGCCGAGTTCTGCTGGGCTGGCCCTTCGTCGGGATGCCGCTGATGGTTCTGCTCGGCCTCGGCGTGCGTGACGGTGCGACTCCGGTCGACGACTGGATGCAGGCCCGTGGCGGCCACTTCGGCTGGCTGCTTTTTTTCACCGACTATCGAACCGCCCAGGCGATGGCCCTGGTCGGGGTGGTCGTGGCGATCTCCCGTCGGCTCTGGGCGCTGGCTCCCCTGGTGGTGTTGATGCCCTACCTCGGCGCGGAATTCGCCCGCGCACTCAAGCCGCTGTTCGGCCGGCTCAAGGGGGAGGGGCTGGCCTACCCCAGCGGGCACACCACGGTCATGGTCGTGGTGTTGGGAATGGTGCTCTTGGCCGCCGGTCTACGGCGGTGGCTGGTCGCCGCGGTGGCGGCATGTGCCGCGTTGGGGGTCGTCGGTCAAGCGGTCACCTACCACTATTTCACCGACGCGCTCGGCGCGCTGCTGCTCGGATCGTCGTTGGTGTGCATGACAGCGGTCATACTGCGTTGGCTGCATCGGCGATCCCGGCGGCTGCTGCGCAGGCTGCGAATATAGGAGGCGTATGCGTTCGTTGGCAACGGTGTTCCTATGGCTGGTCGCCACCCTGTTGCTGGCGGCGGCACTTCCGGCGGCCTGGGCGCAACAGAACCTGGTCGATCGCTCGGGTTACACCGCGTTGATGCAGCGGGCCGCGACCAACCCGGATCTGCAGGCGGCCGCGGCGATCGAGCTGACGACCCAGGTGGGCAGGTTGAGCGCCGGCTCCGACGCCGCAGTCGTCGGCGGGATCGCCAAGCTCTACACCGCCGGATCGTCATTCCCGGACCAATTCGCCCAGGCCAGTAGCTACGCGCACCGCTGGCTGTTCACCGACCGGGTGGGCGGGTCAACCGATTCGCAGGGTCGCTGGGTGATCGACCTGGCCCCGATGCTCTCCGACGCCGCGTTCGCGCAGACCCTCAGGGACTACAACATCGGTGTGCCGACGACCATCCCGATCCCGTTGACTGACAATGCTCCCGCCGCAGTGCGCCCGGGGGCGTTACGGGTGGTCGGGATGTGGGCGCCGTGGGTTGCCTGGGGACTCGTGGCGCTGTGCGCAGCCTCTGTGCTGCTCATGCTGATCACCGCGGGAAACCGGGGCAAGGCGATCGTGGGGCTGGGGGTCTCGGCGGTGCTGGTGGGCGCTGCGGGTTGGGCAGCCATCGAAATCGGGCAGCGGCCACTGAACGCAGCGCTGGACAACACCTCGGGAAACGTTCGAACCATGGCCGATGTCATCGTCGCCACCGCCGAGAACAGCATGCATCAATGGCTCAACGTGACGATGATCGTGGGTGGTGGACTGGTGATCGTCGGTGTTCTGGTCTCGCTGCTGGCCGGTCTGGCCCGGCATCATTCGGGACGTTGACGGGTGCGGCCGGATGCGTTGTCCGCCCGCAGCATTCGGTGCAGAAACGCGTAGGTCAGCGCCGACTTGAACGCCGTTTGCGCGTTATCTGCTGCGCCCGCGTGCCCACCCTCGATGTTCTCGTAATACCAGGCCGGCTGGCCTGCCTCCTCCAGTGCCGCAGCCATCTTTCGGGCATGTCCGGGGTGAACCCGATCGTCGCGGGTGGAGGTGGCGATCAGCACCGGGGGATAGGGCCGTTCGGTACTGATGTTCTGGTACGGCGAGTATTCGGAGATGAATGCCCAGTCGTCGGGGTCGTCGGGATTCCCGTACTCGGCTATCCATGAGGCGCCGGCCAACAGCAGATGGAATCGCTTCATGTCCAGCAGTGGGACCTGACACACCAATGCCCCGAACAGTTCGGGGTACTTGGTCAGCATGATGCCCATCAGCAGCCCGCCGTTGCTGCCCCCCTGGGCCCCGAGAAGTGCGGGTGTCGTGACTCCGTGTTCGACGAGATCCCGCGCCACCGCCGCGAAGTCCTCGGCCACCTTGTGTCTACCTGCGCGCTGGGCCTGAGTGTGCCAGCCCGGTCCGTACTCACCGCCACCGCGGATGTTGGCCAGCACGTAGGTGCCGCCGCGGGACAGCCACAGCCGGCCCAGCACCCCGGCGTATCCGGGTGTCTGCGCAACCTCGAAACCGCCGTAGCCACTCAGTAGCGTTGGACCCGGTTCATCCGAACCCCGCCTTCCCACAACGAAATAAGGCACCCGAGTTCCATCGTCGGAGGTCGCGAAGTGTTGCCTGACTTCCAAGCCGGCGGCATCGAAGAAGCTCGGCGCCTGCTTGATGGCGGTCAGGTCTCCGCCTGCGACACCGTGCAGCAGCGTCGACGGCGTGAGGAATCCGCTTGTGTCCAGGAAGATCTCGTCCCCCTGATCATCGGCGGCGACGATGACGGTGGTCCGGAGGGCAGGAGCGGAGCGACCCGGGAGATCGGTCCGGAGGGCAGGAGCGGAGCGACCCGGGAGATCGGTCCGGAGGGCAGGAGCGGAGCGACCCGGGAGATCGGCAACCGGCTCCCGCGTCCACGAACCCGGTGTGACGATCTCGACGCGGCTCGCCACGTCGGCGAGGGTCACCATCACCAGCCGATCGCGGGTCCAGGCGTACTGGTGCAGGC
>JAGQTS010000425.1:2791-4039 GCA_020438895.1 Mycobacterium sp. | reverse complement strand
CCTCGGCGGCCAGGATCGCGGCCTGTTTGGCGCCCTCGGCGGCCAGGATCTGCGACTGCTTCTGGCCCTCGGCCTGCTTGATCGAGGCTTCCCGGGTCCCTTCCGCGGTGAGGATCATGGCTCTCTTCTCGCGGTCGGCGCGCATCTGCTTCTCCATCGAGTCCTGAATCGACGGCGGTGGGTCGATACTGCGCAGTTCCACCCGGGCCACCCGGAGTCCCCACCGACCGGTGGCCTCATCGAGCACACCACGTAGCTGAGCATTGATCTGATCACGGCTGGTCAGCGTCTGCTCGAGAGTCATTCCACCCACCACATTGCGCAGTGTCGTGGTGGTGAGTTGTTCGACGCCGACGATGTAATTGCTGATCTGGTACACCGCGGCCTGGGGGTTGGTGACCTGGAAGTAGACGACGGTGTCGATGTTGACCGTCAGGTTGTCCTCGGTGATCACCGGCTGAGGCGGGAAGGACACCACACGCTCCCGCAGGTCGACCCGGGCGCGGATCTTGTCGATGAACGGGATCAGCAGCGTCAGCTGGCCCGACACCGTCTTGCTGTACCGGCCCAGACGCTCGATGACGGCAGCCTCGGCCTGGGGTATGAGGGCGATCGATTTGGCGACGACGATGACCGCGAAGATCACCAACACCGCCAGCAAGACCAAGCCCGCTAGGGCACCGTCCATCTCAGGTCCTCCTCATAGCCAGTCTCGGCCCGTGAATCTCACGGGCTGCGCCACACCACTGCGGTGGCCCCGTCGATGTGCATGACGGTCACCTGATCCCCGGGTCCATAGACATCGTCATCGTTGAGGGGTCGGGCCGTCCAGACCTCACCATCCAGTTTGACCTGGCCACTCTGGTGGTCGACCCGGTCGAGCACAACAGCGGACTTTCCTTCCAGGGCCTTGGCGGGTTCCGGAAGACCGGAACCGCGCGACAACCTGCGGCGCAGGTTCGGCCGCACCAACGCCAACAGCAGCACGGAAACCACCAGGAAAACGGCTCCATCGGCCCACAGCGGCCAGCCGAGCATCCAGTTGGAGCCGGCCGCGGCGAGTGCCCCCCCGCTGAGCATCAGCAGGAACATGTCACCAGTCAGCGCCTCGGCGGCGGCCAGACCCACGGCGACCACCAACCAGATCAGCGCGACGGCCACATCCCAACCATACCCACATGCCCCGCTGCCGCGCCGTCATCCGTGCGTGCCGCCGCCGAACAACTACACTCACGGCCATCATGTGGT
>JAGQTS010000425.1:0-2760 GCA_020438895.1 Mycobacterium sp. | reverse complement strand
GGTTGGCTGGTCACGCCGCGCCGGACGACGTTCTGGATTCGCTAAGCGCCTGGGCGCCAACACATTCGGTGGTGGCCTACGATGCCGTCGCAGCGGGCCGAACAGGCTTGCCTTGGCCCGATGTCGACGCAGCCGGACCGGTGTCCCTGCTCAGGACCCTGCGCTCGGCCGCCGGTTCGCGTTCCAGCACCGGCGAGCACTCGCCGCCATCCATCGCAGTGCTGCAACCGGTGCCCGGGGATGTCCGGGGCCTGCCGGCGGGTACCACATTCGCCAACGATGCACTGAACGCCGGGGAGGCCGTCGTCGTAGGCGGTCCGGACGGTGCCATCGGCCTGGTACCGACGTTCGAGTGTGACGACCAGACCCCCGAGCAAACTCTCGAGGACGAATCCTTACCGGCGCTCGGTGTGCTGTCCTGGTCGGTGTACTCGTTACCGAGCGCAGCGACATCCATTCACCCGGAGCTGGGGGAAGCCGAGTACGCCCTCCGCTCGACGGTGCGATCGGCGGCGGAGGCACTGAGCGGCCTACGACTGCCCGGCGGCGCCGGCGATCCGAGGGCGCTGGTCGAGGAAGTACTCCTGGCGACAAGCCACCACCGCGTCCCGGATCACGCGCCGGCCCGAGCGATCCGCGTGCTCGAAACCGCGGCGCATATCGACGCCATCATTGCGGTGAGCTCTGGAACGACACCCATCGGTATCCACAGCGCCTCGGAAGTCCGGATCGCCGACAGCGCGATGCGCCCGCTGGCGACAGTGGTCCGCGATGCCCGCGCCGCGGCGGTCAGCGCAATCCTCCACTCCGCTTGGATCTAGTCGCGGCTAAGCCCCGCCCGGGGAATTGCCGGGCCGAGCAGCAGCCGCCCCTGCGTCACACACCGGGGTGCAGTACCGCCCGTTCACACTGAACCCGTAACCCGGGACCGGCTGAGCACCGTCGACCCTCACGGCTTGGCGCCCATCTCTGAGTTCGTCGAGCAGATCGATCGCGAGGCGGGCGAACCGCGGTTGCGCGTTCGGGGTGCTGGCTCGAGACAGCGCGACCCCGAGCGCTGCTGCCTGCTCGGCGAGTTCGCTGTCCAGATCCCAGATCACCTCGATGTGGTCGGCGACAAACCCGACCGGGCAGACGACGACCGCTTTGACGCCGCCTTTCGCGAGGGCCGCGAGATGATCTCCCACGTCGGGTTCCAGCCACGGAACCTGCGGTGGCCCGGACCTGGACTGCCACACCACGTCGTAGTCGGCGTAGCCCGCCGCGGCGGCGACCAGCGCTGAGGTGTAGTCGACCTGCCGCGGATAGAGTCCGGGCCCGCAGCGGTCGACGGCCCGCAAAGGTATGGAGTGCGCCGTGAACACCAACCGTGCCTCGCCGCGCAGCGACTCCGGCAATCGCCCAACGGCCTCGGCGATGGCTTCGGCGAACATCTCCACAAGCAGCGGGTGATCGAAGTACTGGCGCAGCTTGACCAGTTCCGGTGCGCCGTCGCCGGAAGCGGCCCGGGCTCGGGCGATGTCCTCCTGGTACTGGGCGCACCCGGAGTAGCCACCCCACGCGGATGTACTGAACACCGCAGCTCGGGTGATCCCGTCGGAGTGCATCGCTGCGACGGTGTCCTCGGCGAACGGCCCCCAGTTCCGATTACCGAAGTACACCGGCAGGTTCTCGCCGCGGGCGGCCAGCTCCGCACGGATCTGTGCGACGAGCGCTCTGTTGATGCCGTTGATCGGCGAGACCCCGCCGAAGTGCAGGTAGTGCTCCGCTACCGACTCCAGGCGCTCCCGAGGGATACCGCGTCCGCGGGTCACGTTCTCCAGGAACGGCATCACCTCGTCGGGGCCCTCCGGACCGCCGAAGGACAACAGCAGCAAAGCGTCGAACTGTTCGGACATCGCCGGTCTACAGCAACTGCGTGCTGGCGCCGCCGTCAGCGTAGATGACGGTTCCGGTGGTGGACGGCAACCAGTCGGACATCAGCGCGCACACCGTCTTGGCGACCGGAGTGGGATCCTTCATGTCCCAGCCCAACGGGGCGCGTTGGTCCCATCCCTCTTCCAGCAGTTGCATCTGGGCGCCCGCCTCGTCGCCGAGTGCTCCACCGACGATCGCGCTCATCGCCAGCGTCCGGATCGGTCCGGCTGCAACGAGATTGGATCGCACACCGACCTTCCCGGCCTCCCGCGCCACGAACCGGTTCACCGACTCCAGTGCGCTCTTGGCCACCGTCATCCAGTTGTAGGCCGGCATCGCCCGGGTCGGATCGAAGTCCATGCCGACGATGCCGCCACCAGGGTTGATGATCGGCAACGTCGCCTTGGCGAGCGAGGCGTACGAATACGCCGAGATGTGGATACCCTTGGCGACGTCCTCGTAGGGAGCATCGAAAAACGGGTTGACTCCCATCCCCGTCTGCGGCATGAAACCGATCGAGTGCACCACACCGTCAAGCTTGTTCCCGGCGCCGATCACCTCGGTGACCCGGTCGGCGAGCGTGGCGAGGTGATCGGAGTTCTGCACGTCGAGTTCCAGCAGGGGCGCGGGGCCGGGCAACCGGTCGATGATCCGCTGGATGAGGCGCAACCGGTCGAAACCGGTACAGACGATCTCGGCGCCCTGCTCCTGGGCAACCCGCGCGATGTGGAATGCGATCGAGGAATCCGTGATGATTCCCGTGACGAGAACACGCTTGCCCTCGAGAAGCCCTGCCATGACAGTCCTTTCGTTGTGACGGGTCAGTGACCCATGCCCATGCCG
>JAGQTS010000424.1 GCA_020438895.1 Mycobacterium sp. | reverse complement strand
GTACTGATCAACAACGCCGGCGTGATGCCGGTGGGGCCGTTCTTGGGCCACACCGAACAAGCCATCCGATCGGCTGTCGAGGTCAACCTCTACGGGGTGATCACCGGGTGCCGGCTGGTGTTGCCGGAGATGGTCGCCCGCCGCCGCGGCCACGTCGTCAATATCGCCTCGGTGGCCGGTATGGTGGCCGTTCCCGGGCAGGCGCTCTACGCCGCAACGAAATTCGCCATCGTCGGACTGTCCACCGCGCTCGCCGACGAGTTCGCGCCGCGGGGAGTGCATGTCAGCTGCATCATGCCGACCTTCACCAACACCGAACTCATTGCCGGCACATCGACTGGCGGCATGACCCGGCCGGTCCAGCCCGAGGACATCGCCGCCGCCGTTGTTCGGACCCTCGAGAAGCCGAAAACCGCTGTCTCCGTGCCTTATTCGTTGCGATTCATCGCCGCTGCGACAGCATTCCTACCGCCGCGGGCCCGGCGCTGGCTGGCCGCCAGGACCGGTACGTCGCGGGTGTTCCTCGATATCGACACCGCGGCCCGCGCCGCCTACGAGCAGCGGGCGCAGTCCGCCACCGGCATGTTGGACAGGCCGGGTGATTGAATGCCACGACCAGGCCACTGTCGATGAATCCTCCACCCGCACAGCTCACCGCCGACGTCACGAGACACTGAAAACCGGCGGCCACCCCGAACACCACCGACACCGCCAGGTACAACCCCGCAGGGTCATTTCACACCAACACGGCCCCACCGGCAACGCCGCCATCGGGTACATCCTCGATGCTGCTCAACACTCTGAGCTGCGACCATGGAATGTTTTGCATGTCGTAGTAATCCCAGGCCAACCCTGCGTCGACGTATACCGAGCCCGGGTTCGAGGACGTGGCGTCGGGGAGGAGCTCGAACATGAAGGCCATCCGCGCACCACCTTGGTCTCCAACATAAGCACCGTGGGTCTGCAACGTCTTGGCGATGACCTTCTCCCCGGGGGTGATGCCTGGGATCGCATCGATGTCGATGGACGGATCAAGTTGGACGCGGTAGCCCTGCGGGATCGGAACCGCTACGCCGGCGATGTTCGAGCCGTCGGACTTGATGGCCGGGCCGACGAAGTCGGGACCCGCAATGTTGGTGGAGAAGACGAGTGCGTGGTTGATTCCGGTGTTTGCCTCGACGGCCGCACTGAACTCGTCGGCGGTGACGACACCGGCGTACCGTGCCAGGCCCGTTGCTGTCGCCGAGCCGGTCTGGTCGATCCCGTCGCCGTCGAGGGCCGTCGCGCCGCCCCACGAGCCCGACCAGGTGTCGGTGGCACTGTCGTACTTGGCCTGCCAGATGCCGTAGGCCTGGTTCGTGGCCGGATCAAGGATCGCGATGTGTCGATCCGAACCGGCTGGGATCCGCGTGCCCTCAGGGATGGCGACCGTGGCGGATCCGAACGGGTCGCTGCCCCACCGCTTGGTGAATCCGACGTCGTATCGCGGCGTGCTCTCG
>JAGQTS010000041.1:1514-6428 GCA_020438895.1 Mycobacterium sp. | reverse complement strand
GCGCCGAGGAACTCAACCTGGTGGTCAACAGCGTTTTCCCCGAGGAGTCAGTGTTCCGCATCGACCACTACCTGGGCAAGGAGACTTTCCAGAACATCCTTGCGCTGCGATTCGCCAACGAACTCTACGAGCCGGTGTGGAACGCCCACTACGTCGACAGCGTCCAGATCACCATGGCCGAGGACATCGGTCTGGGCGGACGAGCCGGTTACTACGACGGCATCGGCGCCGCCCGCGACGTCATACAGAATCACCTGTTGCAACTGCTGGCGCTCACCGCGATGGAGGAACCGGTCAACTTCGGCCCGGAGGAGGTCAAGGCCGAGAAGATCAAGGTGCTGGCCGCCACCAGGCTGGCTCAGCCGCTCAATCTGACCACCTCACGCGGTCAGTACACCGCCGGCTGGCAGGGTGGCGAGCACGTTGTCGGCCTCCTGGAGGAGGACGGCTTCTCGCACACCTCGACCACCGAGACCTTCGCCGCGATCACCCTCGACGTGGACACGCGGCGCTGGGCCGGAGTGCCCTTCTATCTGCGCACCGGAAAGCGCCTGGGGCGCCGGGTCACCGAGATCGCGCTGATGTTCAAGCGGGCGCCGCACCTGCCGTTCGACACGACGATGACGGAGGAACTCGGCCAGAACGCACTGGTGATCCGGGTGCAACCCGACGAAGGGATCACCCTGCGGTTCGGCTCGAAAGTGCCCGGAAGCACGATGGAGGTCCGGGACGTCAACATGGACTTCTCCTATGGATCGGCGTTCGCCGAGGACTCCCCCGAGGCATATGAGCGGCTGATCCTCGACGTGCTACTCGGCGAACCGTCGCTGTTTCCGGTCAACGCCGAGGTGGAATTGTCCTGGACGATACTCGATCCGGTGCTGGAGTACTGGGCTGAGGAAGACCAGGCATCGACGGGCCCCGACCCCTACGAGTCCGGGACGTGGGGACCGGCGTCGGCGTTCGAAATGCTGCGGCGTTCCGGTCGGGAATGGAGGCGACCCTAACGTGAGTCGACACAGAGCAGATCGGGGTCAGCGCCGATGATCGTGGACCTTCCGGCGACCACCACCAATGACATCAACAAGCGCATCACCGCACTGCGCGAAGAGGGCGGGGCGATCACCCTGGGCCGGGTGCTCACTTTGGTCGTCGCACCACACGACGAGGAGATCCTCGAGGACGCGATCGAGGCCGCGGTAGGAGCAAGTCGGGAACACCCATGCCGCATCATCGTCGTGGTGCCGGTCGATCGGCGTTCCCCTGAGCCCCGACTGGACGGTCAGTTGCGGGTGGGGGGCGACGCTGGGGCCGGCGAGGTGGTGGTGCTTCGTATCGCCGGGCCACTCGCCGGCCACGCCAGCAGTGTGGTGCTGCCCTTCCTGCTCCCCGACACCCCGGTGGTCACCTGGTGGCCCGGTGACGCGCCCGATGTGCCGGCCCGGGATCCGCTGGGCGAGCTGGCAATCCGCCGTATCACCGATGCCACATTCACAGCGGATCCGCTGGCTGCGTTACGCAATCGGCTGTCGGGGTACACCCCGGGCGACACCGACCTCGCCTGGAGCCGGATCACCTACTGGCGGGCCCTGCTGGCCTCTGCCCTGGACCAGCCGCCCTACGAGTCGGTGACCTCCGCCGTGGTTTCCGGGCTTGCCGGCGAGCCCGCACTGGACATCCTGGCCGGCTGGCTGGCCAGCCGGATCGACGGTCCGGTGCAGCGGGTCGTGGGCAAGCTGATGGTGGAACTCACGCTGCCCAGCCAGACGATCACGTTGAGCCGGCCGCAGCAGGGCTCCACCGCCACACTGACCCGGACCAACCGGCCGGCCTCCCAGCTACCGCTGGCGCGACGCGAAACCCGGGAGTGCCTAGCCGAGGACCTGCGCCGCCTCGATGCCGACGAGATCTACCACGAGGCACTGGCCGGCATCGACAAAGTCCGGTATCCGTCCGGCGGCCCGGAGTGACCGCGGCGGTCGAGATCTACCCCGACACGGAGGCCTTGGTGTCCGCAGCGGGCGACCGGCTCGCCGGGGCGATCACCGCCGCCATCGCGAAGCGAGGCCGGGCGACGATCGTGTTGACCGGTGGCGGCACCGGGATCGCCTTACTCGCGCGTCTGGGCAGTCATCCCGTCGACTGGTCTCGGGTCCATCTTTTTTGGGGCGACGAGCGCTACGTCACCCACGACGATGATGATCGCAACGACAAGCAGGCGCGCGAGGCACTGCTGGACCGCGTGCCGATCCCCCTCGGCAACGTCCATCCGATGCCGGCGTCCGACGGCGAGTTCGGAGCCAACCTGGATGCGGCCGCCGCGGCTTACGAGGAGGTCCTGGCCGGGTGCGCCGAACCCGGCTCCCCGACCCCGGAATTCGACGTGCACCTCCTCGGCATGGGCGGCGAGGGACACATCAATTCGCTGTTCCCGCACACGCCCGCGGTGCGGGAACAGCACCGCATGGTGGTCGGCGTCGAGAACTCTCCCAAACCGCCACCCCGGCGGATCACCTTGACCCTGCCCGCGATTCGACGATCCCGCCAGGTGTGGCTGGTGGTGTCCGGGGCGGCGAAGGCCACGGCCGTTGCCGCTGCGGTCGGTGGCGCCGACCCGGATGACGTCCCGGCGGCCGGCGCGGTGGGACAGGAGTCCACGGTGTGGCTAATTGATAGCGCGGCGGCAGGGGAACTGCGAGACTGACCGCCATGGCGGACAAGACGACGACATCCCCGAGAACCCCGGGGGAAAAGCTCCGGACCCTGGCGCAGGCGGCGCTGAACGCCGACGAGACTGTCGATCAGGTCGGTGACCTGTTGGAAGACATGTCCGTCTCGCTGTCCAGCCTGGACTCCACAATGACGAGCATGGCCGAGACCATGACCTATTTCGAGGCCACTCTGAAATACTTCGAAGAGACCCTGCGGGTGTTCAACGGCACCCTGCAGCGCATTGACGAGATGACCCCCCGGCTCAACGAGGTCGCCGAACGCATGGAGGGGATCGTCGATCGCGCCGAGCGACTGGTGGGTGTCGCCGAAGCGGCGATGGCGCCACTGGCGGTCACCGAGTCGGCGGTGCGTGGTGTGGTCAACGCCCTACGCCGACGCTGACGGTCCGCTGACGGCGGACGCCGGGCCGGTTTACCTCCGACGCCAGCGGCTATGTGATACCCCATGACCCGTCGCCACCCGCTGTCGGCAATCCGTGAGGTGACCCGTGGCCTCGGGAGACTGGACCGGGCCGTTTTCGAAGCCGTCGCCGACTCCCCCAGCCCGCTGCTGGATCGCGCGATGCCGGCACTCACCCGTAGCGCTGACAATGCGAAGCTGTGGATCGCGCTGGCCGTCCCGCTGGCCGCAGGCCCGCCGTCCGAGCGACGGGGAGCAGTTCGTGGCCTCACCAGTCTCGCCGCGACAAGCGTGCTGACCAACCTGGTTGCCAAACGGCTGTGGCCCCGGACCCGGCCGGACGGTCGCTCCGTTCCGCCGGCCCGCCGGGCGCGCCGGCTCCCGACCTCCAACTCGCTGCCCTCGGGACACGCTGCCAGTGCGGCGGCGTTCGCCGTCGGGGTCGGGTTGGAGAGTCCCGCGCTGGGCATGGCCCTGGCCCTGCTCGCCGGCCTGGTGGGACTGTCCCGGGTGGCGACGGGTGCGCACTATCCCGGTGACGTGGTGGCCGGGTTCGGACTCGGCGCCGCCATCTCCGTGCTCGGAGCGCGGCTGGTCCCGCCGGTCGTGCCCGCACGATTGCCGTGCACCGCCCCGTTGCGGGTGTCCGCGCCCCAACGCCCGGATGGCTCCGGAGTGGTCCTGGTCGTCAATCCCGCGTCCGGCAGCGGCGCGGGTGCCGACGTCATCGATGAACTGCGCCGCACGTTGCCGGCGATGGAGATCGTCACCATCGGACCGGATGATGACGGAGCGCAGACGCTGCGATCGGTTGCCCGGCGCGCCGAGGTCCTCGCGGTCGCCGGCGGCGATGGAACTGCCGCTTGTGCCGCCGGTGTGGCTGCGGCCCAAGGGATTCCACTAGCCGTATTTCCTGCCGGTACGTTCAATCACTTCGCCAAGGATATTGGCTGCGACCATGTCGGGGCGACCGTCGAGGCGATCCGCACCGGCAGCGTGTGGTGTGTCGACATCGTCACACTCAACGAGGACCGGACCGTGATCAACACGGCCAGTGTCGGGGCCTACCCGCACTACGTCGCCACCCGCGAGAAACTCGAACACAAGATCGGCAAAGCGGCGGCCGGGCTGTACGCGATGATCCACACGCTGCGTCATGCGCAGCCGGTTCGAATCCGCTACGACGGCAAGACGGTCACGACATTCCTGTTCTTCCTGGGGAACTCGGTCTACCTGCCGTCGGGCTTCGCCCCGGCCCGCCGGACGCGGATGGACGACGGCCTCATCGACGTCAGATTCCTCGAGACCGGCCGACGGTACAGCCGGCTGCGGATCACGACGGCCCTCGCCCTGGGTCGGCTGGAACGTAGCCGGCTTTACCATGAGCTGCAGGTTCCCGAGTTCAGCTTCACAGCTGTCGATGGACCGATCCCGATCGCCTGCGACGGCGAGGTCGGCGGTCCCTGCGCCAGCGCACGATTCACGACCGCCTACCGCGCGCTACAGGTCTACCGGCCGGCGCCGTAGGTCAGCCGCTGTTGCGCAGCGCCGAAGCCAGCCCGGACATGGTCAGCAGGATGCCGCGCTGCACGAGTTCGTCGTCGTCAAGTTCGTCGTCCCCCCCAGCGCGATAGCGGCGCAGCAGTTCCACCTGCAAATGGTTGAGCGGCTCCAGGTACGGAAACCGATTGAATACCGAGCGAGCCAACGCCGGATTGTCTGCCAGCAAATCGTCTTGGCCGGTGATCAGGCCATGCATCCGGATCGTCCGCTCATGCTCGG
>JAGQTS010000041.1:0-1457 GCA_020438895.1 Mycobacterium sp. | reverse complement strand
AGACCCATATCGGACTTGGCCAGCACCTGCGCCATATTCGACAACACGGTCCGGAAGAACGGCCAGGTACGGTACAACTCCTGCAACACCGCGAGTCGCTCATCATCGTCGCCGATCCAGCCCTCGATGGCGGCGCCGGTGCCGTACCAGCCCGGTAGCATCACCCGAGACTGGCTCCAGGCCAGCACCCAGGGGATGGCCCGCAGGTCGGCGATCGAGGAGGTCGGCTTTCGGCTGGTTGGTCGACTACCAATGTTGAGGGCTCCGATCTCGCTGACCGGCGTCGATTCCGCGAAATAATCGACGAATCCCGGTGTGTCGTGTACGAGTTCCGCATAGGCCCGCTGCGCACGGTCAGCCAAGTCGTCGAGGACCCGGTAAGCCGGCTCGGCGGCATCGCCGAGCCCCTCGACATCAAGCAGGGTCGACTCGAGGGTCGCGGCGATCAGGCTCTCCAGATTGCGGTGGGCGATGCGGGGCTCGGCGTACTTCGCAGCGATCACCTCACCCTGCTCGGTCAGCCGTAGCGAACCGTCGACCGCACCGGGCGGCTGGGCCAGGATCGCGTCGTAACTCGGCCCGCCGCCACGGCCGATCGTTCCACCGCGGCCGTGGAACAGCCGCAGCCGGATGTCGTTGTCGCGGGCGCATTCCACGAGGTCGAGTTCGGCTCGGTAGAGCGCCCAGTTCGCGGCCAGATATCCGCCGTCCTTATTGGAGTCGGAATAGCCGAGCATGACCTCTTGGGTGTTGTCCCAGTCGTCGAGCATGCGGCGATAGGCCGGCAGCCCGAGCGCGGCCTGCATCACCGCGGCGCCGTTGCGCAGGTCGTCGATGGTCTCGAACAGCGGCACGACAGCCACCGGCGCGTACGGTTCCAGCCTGCCATCTGAGACATCGAGCAGTCCAACCTCTTTGAGCAAAACAGCCGCCTCCAGCAGGTCCGACACCGACCGGCACATCGAGATGATGTAGGTGGGAACGGCGGGCTCACCGAGAACCCGGACCGCGCGGGCGGCAGCGGTCAGGATGCCGAGTTCCTTGCGGGCCAGATCGGAAAGCCTGGCGCCGGGGCTGGTCAGGGGCCGCCGTATCGTCAATTCCGTGGTCAGCAATTCGACCCGGTCAGCCTCGGACATCGAGCCATAGTCCGGATGCACCCCGGCCCAGGCGAGTAGTTCGGCGATGACCTGTTCGTGAATCTCAGAGTTCTGCCGCATGTCGAGGCCGCACAGGTGAAAGCCGAACACCGCCAATGACTCCCGCAGCCGCGACAACCGGTCGTCGGCGATCACCGCGCTGCCGTTTGCGCGCAGCGAGGCGTCGATAACGTCGAGGTCGGCCTGCAGGTCGTCCGGTGACTGGTATTGCGGCAGCTGCAATCCGGCCGAACCCTCCAGCACGTGTTCCGGCTGCCGGTCGAGGATCGTTGCGGCGGTGGCAGTCAGCCGGGCGCG
>JAGQTS010000423.1:3997-4293 GCA_020438895.1 Mycobacterium sp. | reverse complement strand
CGCCACCTTCGAGAACCGCGACGACAGAGTTGGTGGTCCCGAGGTCGATACCGACCGCACGAGCCATGGGTGTTTCCTCCTGAATAGAGACGTTTTCAATCTGAGCGGACCAGGCTCAAGATTGCCCCTGGGCCGGCATGTGTGTCAAGCCAGGGTTGAGCCTGGTTCACTCAAGTGTCAGTAGCGTCAACTCTTGGGTTTGCGGATTTGTTCCCGGGAGCCGGTCAGCCGGCTCCGGCACCCCGCCCGGCATCGCGCTCGCCCAGCGTGTGCGCCTGCCGCAGCCACCCGGCGCG
>JAGQTS010000423.1:0-3958 GCA_020438895.1 Mycobacterium sp. | reverse complement strand
GTGATGCCACTGAACCCCAGAATCGCGCGGCGCATCATCCGGTGGCCGGGTTGTCCCACCACCCACCGGTAGTACCAGGGCGGGGAGTCCATCGTGACGAGGAGTCGGCCTCGGCGGCCGGCCAGCAGCCGGTCCCACAGCTGCGAGTTCTCCCGGTACGTGAACGCAAACCCGGGCAGGAAGACGCGGTCGACGAATCCCTTGAGCAAGGCCGGCATCGAGCCCCACCAATTGGGATAGACGAACACCACCTGGCCGGCCCAGGCGATGGCCTCCTGGGCGGCAACCAGATCGGGCTCCAGCGGCTGAACCCCGCGGTAGCCGTGCCGGAGCACCGGGTCGAAGGTCATCTCGCCGAGGTTGATCTCGCGGACGGCGGCGCCAGCCGACCTCGCCCCCTCGGAATAGGCACGGGCGATCGCACCGCAGAGACTTTCTGAGTCCGGGTGACCGAGGACCACCACGATGTTGGTTGTCATTCCCGCCCTTCCACGCCGCCATCATCCCCAGTTCCGGGTTGGTCCACAGGGTAGGTTTCGCGTCGGCGTCGGGTGTCGGTCACCCCAGATAGACGACGCCGCATGAACCGCGCGGCCCGGACAGCCCCGACACCTGCGACTCACCTCGATCGGAGCCCTACCCCAATCCCCCACCGACGAGTGAGCCGACCAGGTAAGTGACAGCCGCCGCACCATAGCCGATCATCAACTGCCGCAACGCTCGTCGCAGTGGCGGTGCACCGGAGAGCAGACCGACGATCACACCGGTCGCCAGCAACGCCATCCCGACCAGGGCGGCGGCGACCAACGCAGCCGTCATCCCGCTCAGCCCGAACAGGTACGGCAGCACCGGGATGAGAGCGCCCGTCGCGAAGAACAAGAAACTCGACACCGCCGCCTTCAGTCCGGTACCCACCGCCTCGTGGCGGTCGGAGTCGACCAGTCCGGCTGAACCTGGGCGGCCCTGATTGCCGGACGGGTTTCGCAGCACCTTTGCCGCGTGCGCCGACGCTTCCTCGGCACTCATCCCCCGCGCCCGGTAGACCAATTCGAGTTCGTTGGCGTCGACGTCGAGCTGGGCCAGAGCTGAACCGACGTTCGGGCTCGGCGCCGACGCCTCCAACAATTCCCGCTGCGAGCTGACCGAAACGTATTCCCCCGCCCCCATCGACAACGCGCCGGCGATCAGTCCTGCCAAACCGGTCACCAGCACGGTGTGGCTGGATACCCCGCTCGCGCCGACGCCGAGGATGAGCGCCAGATTGCTGACCAGTCCGTCGTTGGCGCCGAACACCGCGGCGCGGAAGCTGCCCGAGAGCCGGTCCCTCCCCCGGGCGGCCAGGGCACGGATCACCTCCTCGTGGATCTGCTCGTCAGCGGCCATGGTCGGGGTGGCGTCGCGGTCGTCGTCGTAGGCGGCACGGGCCTCGAAGCGCTGGACCAGAGCCAGCACGAACACCGACCCGACGTGCCGGGCCAGGAAGGCCAGCGTCCGGGTCCCCACATCGGCGCGCATCGGGGAGCCGACCTGATCGCCGAGCAGCCCAAGCCAGTGCTGCTCATGTCGTTCCTCCGAGGCTGCGATGGCGGCCAAGATCTCGCGCTCCTCGCCGTCGTAGCGTTGCGCCAGATCTCGGTACACCGCGGCCTCGGCGCGCTCGTTGGCCAGATGCCTCCGCCACCGTCGTAGATCGGCCGGACTCGGATTGGTCACCGGCCCATCATCACCCGTGTGCACCGGATTCGGAGAACAGCGTGCCGTTCTCGCGGGCCGCCTCGGTATAGATCGGCGGCAGCACGACACCACGCCGCGCCAGCACTTCCGGCCGCATTGCCACCTCGAAGTGCGACGACGTGACCGGCGGCGGCGGGCCCGGCGTGGCGCGCGTGTCGAGCCAGTCCAAGGCCAGCTCGATCGCCTGCTCGCCGTAGCTGTCGGGCGGCGGGGAGAGACTCACCGCACCGCCGTCGGCAACGAAGTCGACCGATGTGCCAATGGGCAGGGGCCCGGCGTTCTCCTGGGTCCACCGGCTCAGTTCGGCGGCGCGAACCTGCCCGCCGTTCCCGTCGGGCAGGCTCTGGATGCTCAGCACCACCAGCGCGTCCGCGCCCGCCGCTCGGGCCACTGCCTCACGCCAGGCGGGTGCCGTGACGACGAGGCTCGTCGGCCCCACCTCGACCGGGTCCCAGTCGAACGCCCGCAACTGGTCGAGCTCGGCCCGGCCGGATTCGTTGTCCACGCCCAGCACGGCGATACGGGGCCGGTCACCGAAGACTGCGGTCAGGACATCGCGCACCGCCGACCACGGCAGCGCGTCGGCAATCCCGGTCACGTTCGGAGCGCCCGGGTAGCCGTAGGCCGCAGGTGGGCGGTCGATCGAGACGTAGAGGACTCGGGGCCGGTCCCGACCCACATAGTCGCGAGCAACCAGCGCGTTGGCTTCGTCGTCGACGGCGATCACAATATCCGGATCGTCCCGGCTGATCGCCCGGCGCGCCTCGGACGCCGCCCCAAGGCTGTCGCGAGCACCGGGCGCGTTGACGCCCATGTACATCCATTCCACGCTGATCGGCCTGCGATTGCGCTGCAAGGCATTCCGCATACCCGCGTCCATCTGGGTAACCCACGGCACCTCCCGGTCCGCCGAGTGCAGCACCAGGATCCTGGGTTTTGTGGCGTTGAAGGAGCCGAGCAGCACCACGAACGTCGTCAGGAATCCGGCGATCAGCAGGTTGCGCAACATTCTTCTCACAGCCGCCACCTGTTCACAACGGCCGCCCGATCACAGCAGCCCCAGCCACTGCCACCACGGAATCGAGGCATACACCGCCGCGATCCGGGCGACATTCATCCACATGTTGTAGCGCAGGAATCCGGCCTCGTCGATACCCTCGAACAGGCCAGCCACCCGCATCTGGATGATGCCGTTGGTGCCCTGATGGCGAAACACAGAGATATCGCTGAAGATCGCCGCGCAAAAGACGCAGATCCACGGATGGACGCCGTTGGCCGCGGCAACCGGAAGCAGAATGATTGCTGCCGTCAGCATCCCGGCGGTCACCGGCAAGACCAATCGAACCAGCAAGGTGGTGACCAATGCCGCCAGAATGAACAGCCCGATGCTGCCACCCACGAAGCCGAAGACCCGGCCGGCCGCCCTGGCCAACTGTTCGGCCAGTCCGAGGTGGGTCATGATCTTCATCAACGAGTCCATGCCGAGCAGGAAGACGATCATCGGCCAGTCGATCTGGCGCTGGAAGTCCTTGCGCAGCATGGTCCCAGTCAGCAGCAACGCCAGTAGCACGCATCCCGCGAGGTAGGCCGGTCTGACATGGTGCCAGGACACCGTCGCTGTCCCTGCCACAAAAAACACGAAGCCCCCTGCCGCCACCCACTCGGCGGGTTGCAGCGACCCCTTCTCGCTGAGCTGACGACGCATCTGATCCCGCGGCAGTGGGTTCCGTTCCCTGGACGGGAAGATCCGCGGAAGCAGCAACAGATGGATCGCCGTCACCCCCAGAGCCGCCACCGCTGCCGCCACCAGCCAGAAGAATCCGCTGAACTCGGCCTGAACCTGGGGCGGCAGCATGTTCAGCGCGGCGATGTTGGAGGACTTGCTGGTCGCCATCATCGGCGAGAACAGAATCGCCCCACCGAACATCGCCGCCAGCAGGGCAGTAATCGCAGGACCGCGGGAAGGGAGTCGCAATCCGCGGACCATCTCGGTGTACACCGGGGTGAGCAGCGACAACCGGGCGTTGCTGGACGGCACCATCGGTGACAGCGCGTAGCCGGAGAGCAGCAGGATCGCCTGGTTCCAGAACGGACTGTCGGGCAACCGGACCAACAGCCACATCATCACCCGGTAGCTCAGGCCGGACGAGCTGATCACCGCCGACAGGGCGAATACCCCCAGCAGCAGAAGCAGGCTCGGCGAGGAGAAGCCGGCGAGCGCGAC
>JAGQTS010000422.1 GCA_020438895.1 Mycobacterium sp. | reverse complement strand
GGAGCGGAGTTAGCATCGGACGCCATGTCCTCCCAGCGCCGGAACGTGCTTTCGGCCCGCCGGAATCTGGTTCAACTTGTTGGCCTCATCGGCGGGCCGATGATCGCGCTGCTCGTCTTCATCCTGCTGCCGCATCAGTATTCCGGCGTTGACGGCGAGGTCGCTCCCCTCACCACCGGCGCCCGGGCAACGCTGGCGGTCATGGCGTGGATGGCGACGTGGTGGCTCACCGAGGCGATCGATATTGCCGCCACCGCACTGCTGCCCATCGCGGTGTTTCCCGTCCTGGGCATCCTTCCGATCGGCCAAGCCGCCGCCCCCTATGCCTCGGATCTGATCTTCCTCTTCATGGGCGGATTCATCCTCGCGCTCTCGATGCAGCGTTGGGGGCTGGACCGGCGCATCGCCCTGTTCACCTTGCGCCGCGTGGGTTCCAAGCCGCCTGCCATCATCGCCGGGTTCATGCTCGTGACCGCGGTACTGAGCATGTGGGTTTCGAACACCGCGACGGCGGCGATGATGCTGCCGATCGCGCTGAGCGTCATCGACCTCGTGCTCAAGAACAAGCCCGGCGAGACACTGGCGGAGTCCGGTCTGCCCGACAAAGGCGACCCCGGTCGCAACTTCGCGCTGTCCCTGATGCTCTCGATCGCCTACGCCGCATCGATCGGTGGCATCGCCACCATCATCGGCTCCCCGCCCAACGGCATCCTGGTGGAGTTCGTCGCCTTGGAGTACGACCGCGACATCGGCTTCGCGCAATGGATGCTCATCGGTGGCCCGATCGCGCTGGTTTTCCTGCCGCTGGCATGGGCGCTGATCACCTGGGTGCTGTACCCGATCAAGGTCAAGCGGATCGAGGGCGGTGACGAACTGTTCGAGCAGGAGTTCGCCAAGCTCGGCCCGATGAAGGCCGGCGAGTGGATCACCATGATCGTTTTTGGCTGCACCGCTCTGCTCTGGATCACCCGCCCACTGCTGGAGCAGGTGGCTCTCGGCGACGGTGCTGACGCGTGGCGGCCGTTCGCGGGGCTGTCGGATGCGGGCATCGCCATCCTCGCCGCGATGGCGCTGTTCGTCATCCCGGCGCAGGTATCAACCGCTGATGGGCAGGCGAAAGACCGGCTTGCGACGAGCCCGTCGGCCCCCGCCCTGACGTTCACGATGAACTGGAAGACGGCCGCCGCACTACCCTGGGGCATCCTTGTCCTCTTCGGCGGGGGGCTCAGCCTTGCCGCCGCAGTGAAGAGCAACGAAGTCGCGGAATTCCTCGGAGTCCAAGCTGGAGCACTGAGGGACTTCCCCCCGGTCGTTCTGGTACTGGCCGTGACGGCGGGTGTCATCTTCCTCACCGAACTCACCAGCAACACGGCCACCACCGCAACGCTGGTACCCGTCCTCGGCGGGTTGGCCCTGGGCGTGGGCGTCGCACCGGAGATGTTGATCATTCCGGCCACGATCGCCGCGAGCTGCGCGTTCATGCTGCCGGTCGCCACACCACCCAACGCCATCGTGTTCGGATCCGGCTACATCACCATTCCGCAAATGGCCAGGGCTGGGTTCTGGCTCAACATCATCGGCGTGATGCTGATCACCACCATGCTCTACGCCATCATCCTTCCTGTACTCGAAAGCATGTAGCAGAAGGCATGTAGCAGAAAGCATGTAGTCGAAAGCACTGTCTGACAGCAATATTCACCGCTCATGGCAGGTCCTCGGGTACCGACGCCGATCTGGGGCTAAGCTCGCTTGCACGATGAGCGCCGAAGACTTTGCCTTCGCCGACCTGCTGAGTGCCGATCTGGCGGGTACCCACCGTCGCAGTCCCAGCGCGGGGCAGGGTGTCGAACCGGCGGTGGCCGACGCCGATCTCGCCAGGGTCCAGCGCGACGGCTACGTCGTCCTCACCGACCTCTTGGAGGCCGAGGAACTCTCCGAGATACGGGCCGCGGTCGCGCCGCTGCTGGAACGCCACGGACGCAACCCGTTTGAAGGGCGCGCGACTCAGCGGGTGTACAGCGTGCTGAACAAGACCCGGGTCTGTGACCGGATCGCCGATCACCCGCGTGTGCTGGCACTGCTGGACCGCTTGTTCCTGCCCAACTATCTGCTCTCGATGCTGCAGGTGATCAACATCCTGCCCGGCGAACACGCCCAGATGCTGCATACCGACGACGGGTTTTATCCGATCCCGCGCCCGCGCAAGGCGTTGGGAGCGGCCACGATCTGGGCGATCGATGACTTCACCACCGACAACGGCGCCACCGACATCGTTCCTGGCAGCCATCTGTGGGGTGACCGGCTACCGGATCCGGCCGAGCGCGTGCCGGTGGTGATGCCAGCGGGTTCGTGCGTGTTCTTCCTGGGCACGCTGTGGCATGGCGGAGGCGCCAATCGGTCGGTCGCGTCCCGCCTGGCGGTGACCGCCCAGTACTGCGAACCGTGGGTGCGGCCCCAGGAGGCCTTCACCCTGTCGACCACCCGTGAGACTGTGCGGGTGGTGTCCGAGGACATCCGGCGGATGCTCGGCTACAGCATCCACCCGCCGTTCATCGGCCAAGTCGACGGCATGCACCCGAATCGTCTGCTCGAGCAGGATTGAGGCGGGAATCATCGGGTGATGGAGCCGGGTCTGCTCGCCGATGCCGTGCTGGTCGGGCATGGACTGTTCATCGCCTGGGCGCTGGTCGGCGGCTTCGCGGTGTGGCGGCGGCCATGGCTGGCGATCCTGCACCTGCCAGCCCTGGCCTGGGGGCTGTGGATCGAAGCTTCCGGCGGGCTGTGCCCGCTGACCCCACTGGAAAATTCGCTGCGTCGCGCCGCCGGGGAGGCCGGCTACAGCGGCGGATTCATTGAGCACTACCTCGGCGCGATCATCTACCCCGCCGGGCTCACCCGAAACGCCCAGTGGCTTGCTGCGGGAGTGCTCGGGCTGATCAACGTCGTGGCCTACAGCCTGGTGATCGCCCGGGTACTCCGCACGCGCCGCTGATGCGACAGCGCAGTGTGGGCTCAGGCGGCCAGCCAGGCGAGAGCCGCGGCAACCAATGCGGTGGTGCCGGTATTCAGCGTCGGTTGGATCACCGGGGCGAAGCGTGGTGAGTGGTTGACCGGGACGTCGAAGGGAGTCGCCTCGCCAGCCCCGGGCGCCGGAAACAGCGTCGGGTCGGCGCCGCCGAACAACCAGAAGGTGTACGGGGCGTCGACGCCGCGGGCGATGTCGCTGAAGTCCTCACTGCCGATCACACGCGGCGGAGTGCTGAGCGCCTCGGAGCCGAACACGGCGTTGAACGCGGTGTCCACCCGAGCGGTGACGTCGGCGTCGTTGTCGGTGATCGGGGCCTGCTCGAAGATGTCGAAGTCCGGTTCGCGTGGCGAGCCGGAGGCAGCGCACTCCGCAGCGACGATCCGGCGGATCGCCGCCAGCAGTGTCGAGCGCACCGCGTCGCTGTAGTAACGGATGTTGATCAGCAACTCGGCCCGGTCGGCGATGATGTTCGCTCGGGTTCCCGCGTGCAGGCGCCCGACCGTCACCACCGCAGGCTCGCCCGGGGCGACCTCACGCGCGACGATCCCCTGCAGGCGCAGCACGATCGCGGCGGCCAGGACCACCGGGTCGACGGTGTTCTGCGGCATCGAGGCGTGGCCACCGCGGCCGTACACCGTCGTCCGGATCGAGGTGCCCCCGGCGAAGGCCGGCCCGGGGATGGTCGCCAGAGCTCCCGCGGGCAGCGGCGCGACGTGTTGGCCGAGCGCGACGTCGACCGGGCCGGTCAGCGCGGCGAGCCCGTCGTCCACCATGCCCTGAGCGCCGTCGATGGTCTCCTCGGCGGGCTGGAAGACGACGACCAGAGTGCCATTCCAATGCTGTCGACCGTCAGCGAGCAGGCGCGCCGCCCCCAGCAGGCAGGCGGTGTGCATGTCGTGGCCGCACGCGTGCATCACCGGAACGGGGCCGTCGTCACCGACCGGGGTGGCTGTAACGGTGCTGGCGTAGGGCAGACCGGTCTCCTCGCGGACCGGCAGAGCGTCCATGTCAGCGCGGAGCAACACCGTTGGACCCGCGCCGTTGCGGAGCACACCGACCACCCCGGTGCCGCCCACGCCCGTCGTCACCTCGAATCCGGTCTCGCCCAGCGGCCCGGCGACGACCGCGGCTGTGCGGTGCTCCTGGTGGGACAGTTCCGGGTGCTGATGGAGGTCCCGGTACAGGCCTTCCTGCCAGGGGCACAGCTCACTGAGCGGCCCCAGGACCGCGGCGACGGCGTCGGCAGTAGTCATGATGGCACCCCCGGTCGCATCAGTTGCCGTGCTGGCCCTTGCCGCAATGCCTGACACGGTCCTCGTTGGCGCCCTGGCAGACGTCGAAGTATGTCGGCCGACCATTGCCCGCGCCCGCGTCGACGGCCACGAAGGTTCCCGACTTCGAGCCGTTGGCTCTGGCGCCGGAGCCGCCGTACTTGCCGGGGTCGCCGCCCCCCGATCTGCCGTTGATGGTGAAGCCATCGCCGGTCCAGATCCCCACGTAGTAGTCCACCACCTGCTGGGGCGTCTGACCATCGACGGAGTAGCGGGCATGCATCACACCGTTGTGCTCGCTGGTGGAAATCTGAGCCGCACCTGCGGGAGGCTGTGGTAGCCCATCGCCCGACGCGGGCGTGGATGGCCCGGAAGTACCCGGAGACGCCGAAGTGCCGGCAGCCGCCGAGCTCGTCACCGTCTTGGTGACGGTCGTATTCTCCTCTGTCGGGGACGATGTCGAGCACCCCGGCAGAACCAGTGCAACGGCGCCGAGTCCGGTCACGAGGGCAGCGACGCGCATGATGATTCCCCTCTCAGGGCTCGTCTCAGGGCTCTGCGATGGCCAACCCTGCGAGTATGACCCGCGCCGCCCTCATCCAGCCGGGAAACGATCGGTTTCGGCGTCGGAGCCGTGACGTTTTGGTCACCGCTAGTAGCGGTGACGGCCAGGCACGCCGGTCGGGGCGGCGGGCGCCCTGACCTCAGGGCTGAACGAGTTCCCGCCGGTCGGTGAGAGGTTCTTCTCCGTGGGCGTCGCCGGACTCGACGGGGGTGCCGACGAACTCGGAGTCGTGGTGGTCTCAGGTTTCTTCTCGCTGCTGCAACCGGCAGTCGCTGCAGTCACGATCGCGGCGGAAGCCGCGAGCACCGTCAGTTTCCGGACGACATGCGCAGAGGAATTCATCGGGCACCCAATCTGACGAGCATTAATGTCGAAGACGAAATTTTACTCGCTAGCCGAACCTTCCGAGTACTTCCGAGGCGCGTCGGACATTCTGCCGTCGGCGTTCGAAGGTCGCCCCGATCCACATGAGCAGCGCTCCGGCAACCCCGACGGTGATCCAGCGCGGCATCCGGATGATCTCATCGCCCCACTGGTCGAGGGCCAGGATCAGCAACGCCGCCGCCCCCAGAATCAGCGGTGCCTGCAGGCGGCGGAGGGCTCCACCGGTCACCGCCATCACGCTGATCGCCGTGGCGGAAATCAGCCGGGGAAGGTCGTCAGTGGCGGTGCCGAGCAGCAGCGTCGGCCCGATCGCGAGAACGACCGCGGGACCCAGGGTGAGCCAGGACCGTCCAGGACCGCTGTGCTGCAACAACATTCCGGCGGCCAGCGCAGCAAGGGCCGCCGGGGCGGTGTAGGCCTCGACGATATCGACGTTTCCGGCTGCCAGCCAAGCCCATACGGCGCCGAGCGCCGCGGCCCCAGCGCCCCAGCCATAGAGCACGCGGCGGTGCGGGCGGAGGGCCGCGATCGCCGTGATCGGCACGAGTGCGGTCAGGCTTCCGGCCAGCCAGGAGGCCGACTGTGCCGCCACAGCCGTTCCGCACAACGCGGCAGCCGCACCGGTCACCTCCAACGCCACGCCGGACCGCCCGCCGGCCAGAAAGAGTCCGGCCAGCAGCACTGCCCCGCCCGCGAGGACTGCCGCGAAGCCGCCGGCCGCCGTGCTCGCCCCCGCCGCCGTGGTCGCCACCCCGGCGAACGCCACCGCGACGGCGCCGGCGAAAGCACCGAAGAACTCCCGCGCCGCCCCCGGTCGTACCACCATCGCCGCCGCCGCACTCGCAGCCGCCGCGACCGCAAGCGTCGGAACCGACGCCACCGCCGCCACCGCCGCCCAGCCGGCCATCGGCAGCGCCGCGATACCAGCCCCCGGCAGCAGGGCCCACCCGCGACCGGGCTGCTCGCGCTCGACCAACGCCGCGCCGAGCAGTGTCACGACGAATGTTGACGCCGTCGCGATCAGTGCCACCAGCACCGGTGCGTCCTCATTGAGGGGGGCCAGCGCGGTCGCGAAAGCGATGGCAGCGGTGGTGATTCCGAGAAGCCCACGACTTCTGATTCCCAGTACGAGGCCGATGGCGGCCACCGTCCCGAGCGCCCCGACCGACGACCACGACCCGAGGAAGGTGCTGATGTCGGGGCCTTCGGCGACCGTTCGGGCGACCATGTCGACCCGTCCGGTCCAGGGATCCTCGAACCAGCCCAGAGGGCCCAGTACCGCCGGGATGCTCTGCAGAATCGACCACAACGTTCCCGGCAGCGCGACCACCCCGCCGGCCACCGCGCCCGCGGTCCGCCACCCCGAAGGCACCACCAGGACGGCGAGCGCTGTCACCCCGCCCGCCAGCACCGATGCGGCCAGTATCCCGTCGTCGTCGAGCAACGGGTTGAGCAAGGTCAGAGTGGCTGCTGCCGGTGATGCGCACACCACCGTCGCCAGCAGGGTCCGCATCGCGGAATCGGACACCGAGCGGCGGGCCAGGGCCGGGGCGGCGGACAGCGCCCCCATCACCAGAGCCGGAGGAAGGGCGTCGGTGACGGTCCCGGGTTGACCGGCGGCGATTGCAGCCAGGGTCAGGGCGGCGGCCCAGGACGCGCCGGCGTGAAGCCGCAGCATCGTCCGGCCTTCCCGGTAGAGCCATCGCCCCGACTGCGCCTGTGCGGCCACGATCGCGGCAGCCAGCACTGAGAACCCCAACGCCGCCGCCCACGCGGTTTCGGTGAATCTCCCGATCAGCAGTGCTGCCGAGACGGGCAGCAGTGCGGCCACCGCGAAACGCGTCGTCCGGCGGCCGACGAGTAACCCCAACAGCGCGGAGAATGCGGCAGCGGCGGCGGTGCCGATCGCCCACCACAGGTCCCCGGGTATCCCCGCAGCCAACCCGGTACGGCGTCCGGCGTGGACGTCGACGAGCGCCAGCACGATCGCCAGACCCACGACGGCCTCGGCGGTGGCCGGCAATGTGCGGCGCAGTCCGATCGCCAGCATGGTCACCACGGCGGTGGCGGCGAGCAGGAGCAGCGCGCGGCCGCCATCGCCCAGTCGTGACCACGCCACAGCCGTGAAGGTCACCGCAGAGATTCCCAACAGCGTGGCACCGAGCCAGAGCAGCACGGTCCGCACCCGGGCGCCCGACCATTCCCGGGGTCTCGCCGGCACCACAGGATGGTGGGGCCCGGTGCCCGGCGCTGACCAGCCCATCATCGCGAAGCGGCGCCGCTCGTATTCCGTGACGAGGGTGTGGCGTTGTGCGACCAACTGGCCCATATGGGCGTCGAGGGCCACGATCTGGCTGCGCAGTTCGTCGAGTTCTGCCCTCGGGTCTCCGGGGGTGGGCTGTTCGGGGTGCACGGTGTCGAGGAACCTCCTTCCGATCACAGTCGGCTCCCCGGAGAAAGCCGGGGTAACGGTTGTGTGCCTGGCCGCCCGTGGAGACCGGCCTACCACCGGATCATCCCCATTCGTCGGACCCCGTTCCTACCATCCGGCAAAGGGGAATGCGCAACAAGTCACGGGGGAATGATGTGGGGATTCATCGTTCCCGACTCCGCCGGAATTCCTGGTCGAAGCGCGGTCGGTTCGACCAGCCGGAATCCCCGGCGAGGCCCGGCCGGCTGGGCCAGAATTCGACTGGATGACGTGCTGCATTCTGGGTCTGCTGATGGTGGCGGCGATCGGTCGCATCCGCCGGGTGTTCGGCGTGCGGAGGGTCCGCGCACCGGATCTGTTCGCCCCGGTCGCACGCCGGCCGGCGCCGGGCCAGACGTTGCCGGTCAGTCCTGTCCTCGATACGGGCCAGGGCCAGGACCAGGACCACAGCGCGCCGACGCGGTCGGCGGTGCTCGGCTACTGCGCCTTCGGTATCGCCCTGGTCCTGGTGGGCGCGCCCGCGCTGATGACGACGGGTCTGGTGAGCAATACCGGCGCGGCGGGGAATTGGCTGCTCCGCAATGGCTGCTACCTGGCTGCCGTCGCCGCGGCGTTCGCCCTGCGGCGATCGACGACGATCTGGTGCGGCCCCCGCGGTGCCGGACCGGCGCTGGTGATCGTCGGGACCGTCATCTTCGAACTCAGCGTGCTCGACATGCACGTGTTCCGCGTCATTGCGATCGACAGCGCAAACATGCTGCAGATGTTCGTCTTTCACAACATCGGCCCCCTCGTGGCGATCATCGGCGGGGCGGTGCTGGGTTACGGATCGCTGGGCCGGAGCAGTACTTCCTGGCGGTCGTCGAGGTCGATGGACACCAGTGCGCAGCCCGCGTCATCGGCGGTGACCATGGTTTCGAGCCCGCCGCTGACCTGGTAGTCGTGCCGTGGCGCCAGCCGTCCGATTCCCAATACGGTTCGCCCGCCACCGCTTCCGGGCCGCAGCACCATGTCCAGCGCCCGGCCGTCGGTCACTGCCCGGCCGACCAGGACGTCGGGGTAGGCGGCCTGGGCAAGGACCGGGCCGGTTGTCCAATGCTGTGGAACCTCACCGGCGAGCAGGTCACGCATCGCGTCGCGGCGGGTGAACCGGGCCAGCACATGCCCGGCGTTGCCCCAGCTGGAGATGCCGGTGTATGCGCGGGCGCCGTTACGCCGCACTGTCTGGTACCGCTTGTCCAGCGACGATTCAAGGGCATCGGCCATCTCGTCGTCGCCGAACTCCTTGGCTGCGGCCATCACCGAGACCCGGCTCATGCCGGTACCCCGGGTGTAGTTTCCGGGGTCGATGGTCTCCCACCTCGTGGCGTCGATCGTGACATCGTCGCCCTTGATGCGAATCAGATTGGCTCGCAGGTTCTCCCAGGTTCTGCGGGCCTGTTCCGGCATGGAGAAATGTAGCCAGAACGACATCACCCCGTCGTTGCCGACCGACGGCCCCATGACGAATTTCAGCGGTCCACGGGCCGCCAGAAAGCGGTTGTCGGAGCGCAGGTAGCGGTGTCTGCGGTAGGCCTGGGCCATCTGATCGACGCGGTCCGCGCCGAATTCCGTGCCGTGCAAGCGGTCGTGCATGAGCAGCGTTGCCAGTGAGAACGCGTTGCACATGGGGTAGATCAGCCGTGGTTCGCACGGGTAGAGCGGACCGTGCGCGCTGATGTCCATGTTGTGCACGATCGCCTCGCACAGCGAGCCGAACTCGTAGACGTATTCGGTGTTCTCATTCCACCGCAGCGTCAGTGCGCCGGGGGCGGAGAACCGGGCATCGTTGAGGGTCTCGAACATGCCGAGCATCACCCCGAAGAACCCGGTGTACATCACGTTGGCGAACACGATCGGGTCGGGATTCCAGCGCTGGTAGCCGACCAGACATTCGTGCGCCCAATATCCCCACACGCGTTTGTCGCGCATCTTCTCGATGGAGTTGGCCAGCGCCTCGGTGAGGTAGCCGGTGAAGGCCGGCGTGTATCGGTACTGAGCCATCGCCAGCGCGTAGCAGGTGTAATTGAGCTGGTAGCGCAACGCCGAGAGTAGGTATTGCTCGATGTGGGAGAAGCCGTCGAACCGATCCAGCGGCTGCAGGCACAGGTCCAGAAGGTAGCGCTGCAACTCGAGATCGTCAGGGGTCAGTTCATCGACGGACCGGCCCGATGAGTCGACCCGGTGCGCAGTGCCCGCCATGTGGCGTCGCCTCCGTGCCCGTGCCCGTCGCCGGTGGCGCTCAGCTCAGCGGATCCCCGGCCAGCGCTTCCGGGCCGATGACCTCCCGGAAACCGTGCCGCAGGCTTTCCATCAGTTGCTTGCGGTCGCTCACCGCGGCGTCGTCGCTGCTGACCCCGACGTTGGCGGTGCCGTTGTAGGTGAGCATCGTGACGTTGATCGCCGCGCCGATCGTGCCCACCAGGGGATACATCCGCTCCACCTGCGCCCCGGCCAACCACACCGGCACCGGAATTCCCGGCACGTTGGATGCGGTGAGGTCGGAGGTCTGCGCGGCCGCCGACACCATGTCCGGTGGCAGGAAACGGCTCAGCTCGGCGAGATAGTCAGCCAGCTTTAGGGCGGGCTCGGCCCGCCAGCTGCGAACGGTCTCGGCGGCGGCGGCTAGGACGTCGTCGATGGCGTTACTGACCGGGATCTCGAACCGCGCGATGGTGACGGCGTTGCTCTGGTCGGCCGATGTGCGCAGCGAGATCGGCATGTTCATCCGCAGCTCGTCGATGGGGTTACCCATTGCTTCGTGGTAGTGGTGCATGCCCACACTGATCGCGGCCAGGAACAGGTCGTTGACCGTCCGGTCGCGCCGGGCGGCCGCGGCCCGGAACTGCTCGAAGTCCATCTCGATGGTGTCGAAGTGGTAGTTGATGCTGCGGCCCTGCATGATCGGCGACATCGGCCCGAGCGGGACCTTGGTGAACTTCACCAACGACCCGGCCGTGTCGCGGATCTTCCCGATCAAGCCCAGCGGGTTCTTGATCGCCGAGAGCGCGAACGGGACGGCCCCCCTGACGACGTCTTCGGCCGTCTTGGCGACCAGTCCGAGGTTGTTGCGGACCACCGCCTGCATGAATCCGGTGGAGTCGAGCACGACCGGTTCGGGTGCGTCCGGCATCGGACCCAGATCGGCACCCTCTTCGGTGAAGTCCAGCAATGCCAGACCCAGTTGCACCGCGCCCTGACCGTCGGCGATGGCGTGGTGCAGTTTCTGAATCACCACCGACCGTCCGCCGGGGAGATCCTCGAGCACCGTCACCTGCCACAGCGGCCGGTCCTTGTCGAAGTCGGCCATGCTCGCGCGCCGGGCCACGTCCAGCACGTCCGCCCAGGCCGACCCTTTCGGCATCGAGAACCGCCGCATGTGAAAGGAAAGGTCGAAGTTCGGGTCCACCACGACGCGGGGGGTCTGGAAGTCCAGCGGTCCCTCCACCACCTTGGACCGCAGCACCGGGGCCAACCGGCTGGCCCGCTCGTAGCGGTCGCACAGCTTGTCCCAGTCCGGACTCTGATCGAGGACCATCACGCCCAGGATCGTGGAGCGCATCACCGGATCGTCGGTGGCCATCCGCCAGGTGGCGAAGTCCCACCCACCCATCCGGCGTGCCTGGGTGACGGTCTCGTTACCGCGCAGCACCCGCGGCGGGGTCTTGGCAGCCGGGGCCTTCGTGGCGCTCGGGGTCGTCGTCGCGGGAGACTTCTTGGCCGGCGACTTCTTGGCTGGTGCCTTCTTCGCCGCAGACTTGCCGGCCGCCGCTTTCTTGGCCGCCGCTTT
>JAGQTS010000421.1 GCA_020438895.1 Mycobacterium sp. | reverse complement strand
ACCCCGCAACGGCGAGAACCACCGCGACCAGAACGCGACCGATAACCTTCATGCTGCCTGCCCTCGAGGTTGAACTGCTGCCAGTCGGCCCAACAGTATTCTCATCGGTAACACTGTTCACAGTGTTACCGCCATCGCGCAGAAATTTCCGCGGGGTCGGTACGGGTTTGCCGGCGGTGTCAGACCGGGGCGGCCGCCACCGGCATCACGACACTGCCGCGGCAGGCTCCCTCGGCGATATCGGTGTGCCAGGTGCCACGGAGGGTGCCGTCCGCCTGTGGGGTGTAATTCGTCCACGACGAGGCTCGCGCCCACTGCTTGGACTGTCCGTCGCCGAGAAAACAGTCCCACAGCCAGTCATAGCTGGTCGTCCAGTCCGATCCGTTCCAGGTGTAGCGGATCGGCAACGGGATGCTGGGGTTACCCGGCGCCGGCCCGTCCACGACGGTGGCGACGCACCGACTGCCCGAGCAGGTGGTCGCCAGCGTGAAGACAGCACCGAAATCGCCCTCGCGCTGCCGGGCGGCCGGGCTGGTGCCCGCTTTCTGGGAGGCGTAGGTCACCATCTGGTAACGCCCGTTGAGGGGTTGGGGCTGTTGTGGGGCCGCGTGGGCCGGGGGCGGGAAGAGAATCGTGATTGCCATCACGGCGGTCGCCGTCGGGATCGCCGTGACGGCGGCCGCCATGGGGGCGACGCCCAGCGCCGCCGGCGTCCTCAGGCGCACCCGCATGCCCCCAGCCTAGCGGCGCTTAAACCCCATCCGTCGCATCTGTAACGTGGCGCGCCGCAGAGGGTAGCCTCCAGGAGTGCTGTTGACCTCGTTGAATGCCGCCGCGGTGGCCGCCGGCGCCGACCTCGCCGATGCGGTCCGGATCGACGGAACAACGCTGTCCCGGAGCGATCTGGTCGGCGCGGCAACGTCGGTGGCCGAACGGGTCGGCGGAGCTGGACTGGTAGCTGTTCTGGCCGCCCCGACACCCACCACCGTCCTGGCCGTCGCGGGTTGCCTGATCGCCGGGGTTCCGTTCGTCCCGGTTCCCGCCGACGTCGGGGCCGCGGAACGCGCACACATCCTCGCCGACTCGGGGGCCCAGGCCTGGCTGGGGCAGCGACCCGACGATCCGGCCGGGCTGCCGCACGTGCCCGTTCGGCTGCATGCCCGCTCCTGGCATCGTTACCCCGAGCCGGCGCCGGAGTCCACCGCGATGGTGATCTACACCTCCGGTACCACCGGACCTCCCAAGGGCGCAGTGCTCAGTCGTGCTGCGTTGGCCGCCGATATCGACGCGCTGACCGAGGCCTGGCAATGGACGTCCGACGATGTCCTGGTCCATGGCCTGCCACTGTTTCACGTTCACGGCCTGGTGCTCGGGCTTCTCGGTTCGCTGCGGGTGGGCAACCGTTTCGTGCACACCGGGAGGCCGACGCCCCGGGCCTACGCTGAAGCGGCCGGAACCCTGTACTTCGGGGTGCCGACGGTGTGGTCGAGAGTGCTGGCCGAACCGGATTGTGCGCAGGCACTGCGCTCGGCGCGACTGCTGGTGTCGGGCAGCGCTGCCCTGCCGGTCTCGGTGTTCACCGGCCTGGCCGAACTGACCGGTCACGCGCCGGTGGAGCGGTATGGCTGCACCGAAACGCTGATCACGTTGAGTACCCGCGCTGACGGCGAGCGCCGGCCCGGCTGGGTGGGACGGCCGTTACGCGGTATGCACACCCGGCTCGTCCTGGAGGACGGCTCACCGGCCCCGCACGATGGAGCAAGCATCGGCCGGCTCCAGGTCCGAACGCCGACGATCTTCGGCGGCTATCTGAACCTCCCGGATGCCACCGCGGCGGCGTTCGAGGCCGACGGCTGGTACCGCACCGGCGACGTGGCGGTCGTCGACGAGTCCGGGATGCACCGCATCGTCGGGCGGGAGTCGGTGGATCTGATCAAGTCCGGGGGATACCGGGTGGGAGCGGGAGAGATCGAGGTGGCCCTGCTGAGCCATCCTGGGGTGGCCGAGGCCGCGGTCGTGGGGTTGCCCGACGATGATCTAGGACAGCGAATCGTCGCCTTCGTCGTCGGCGATGCGGATCCGGTAGAGCTTATTTCCTTTGTCGCCGAGCAGCTTTCGGTGCACAAGCGACCACGCGAAGTGCGCCGTGTCGAAGCCCTGCCGCGCAATGCGATGGGCAAGGTCCTCAAGAAGCAGTTGCTTACCTGGGGATGAGAAGCACCTCAGTTGGTGTGCAGTGCATCGTTCAGCGTGATGCCCGACCCGTCGCGGGACACCGCCTCGACCGCCCCGGTCATCGAGTTCCGCCGGAATAGCAGGTTGCTGCCCCCGGAGAGTTCGCGAGCCTTGACCGTCCTGCCGTCGGCGAGGGTGACCTTGGTGCCGGCCGTGACGTACAACCCCGCCTCGATGACACAGTCGTCGCCTACGGAGATACCCAGTCCGGAGTTGGCGCCCAGCAGACAGCGCCGCCCCACCGAAATCACCTCGGTACCGCCTCCGGACAGCGTGCCCATGATCGACGCCCCACCGCCGACGTCGGAGCCGTCGCCGACGACAACGCCGGCCGAGATGCGGCCCTCCACCATCG
>JAGQTS010000420.1 GCA_020438895.1 Mycobacterium sp. | reverse complement strand
TTCGACCACGTCGAGATCGAACTGCGCCGGGCGATCGAACCCTGGTACACCCTCGGCGAGGAGTCCACCGCAACGGGCACCGCACGCTACGTCGATTCCTCGGTCGAACGGATGCAGGTCCGCACCATCGGCGCCGACCGGTACCGCCACATTCTGACCTGTAATGGTCACCCGATCCCGTTGCTGCCCACCGACAATCCCGACATCCAGGTCGGCGGCATACGCTACCGGGCCTGGCAGCCGCCCAGCGCACTTCACCCCAGCATCACCGTCGACACCCCATTACGCCTGGAATTGATTGACCTGACCACCGGAACCTCGCGCGGCGGTTGCACCTACCATGTCGCCCACCCCGGCGGACGGGCCTACGACACCCCGCCGATCAACGCGGTGGAGGCCGAGTCTCGCCGGGGCCGCCGTTTCGAAGCGCACGGGTTCACCCCCGGCCCGGTGGACGTCGCCGCGATTCGGGAGAAACAGGCCCGCCAGGCCACCGATGTCGGCGCGCCGGGCATCCTCGATCTTCGGCGGGTGCGTACCGTTCTGCGGGACTGACGATGCCGGTGACGACGGGAGGTGGACCGATGTCGGTGACCGGTCCAGCGCTGGATCCGCCGGGCCCGGAATCGGACCACTTGCTGGCGGGTTACCGCGATAGCCGTGCACACCAGCAGCTCTTCCAGGTGCGCGATGACGGATCGACACCGCGCCAGGCCGGGACCACCGGTTACGACGAGTTCATGGACGTCGGCGGGGAGGTGCGAGGAGCCTGGCGTGAACTCGGTGACCTGCTCACCGAACGCGGTCCGGAAGGGCTGACCCGGCTGCGCGAGGTGGTGCGCAGCCTGGTCGACAACGACGGCATCAGCTACGTCGATACCGACCCACAGGCCGAGGAGGAGGACAACCCGGACGCCGCGGTGCTGCAGGCCTGGGATCTGGACGGGATTCCGCTGCTGGTGTCCGCCGCGGACTGGGAGGTTCTGGACTCCGGGATCGTCCAGCGTTCCCGGTTGCTCGACGGCATCCTCGCCGATCTGTACGGCGAACGCCGCTCGATCACCAGCGGCATCCTGCCGCCGCAGTTGCTGTTCGGCCACCCTGGCTACCTCCGGGCCGCCCAGGGCGTCCGCAACCCGAGCCGCCATCAGCTGTTCATGCTGGGTTGTGATGTCAGTCGTGCCGCCGACGGGCGGTTTCTGGTCAACGCCGATCGCACCCAAGCGCCCTCCGGAGCCGGGTACGCCCTGGCCGACCGGCGCGCGGTCGCTCGCGCCATCCCCGATGTCTACGAGCGCATCGGACCCCGGCCCTCGTCGCCGTTCGCCCAGGCCCTGCGACTGGCGCTGATCGACGCCGCACCGCCCACCGCCGAGGACCCCGTAGTGGTGGTGCTCAGCCCGGGGATCCGGTCGGAGACCGCCTTCGACCAGGCGTACCTGGCGACGGTGCTCGGTTTCCCACTGGTCGAGAGCGCTGACTTGGTGGTTCGCGACGGGAAGTTGTGGATGCGCTCACTGGGCACTCTCAAACGCGTCGACGTGGTGTTACGGCGGGTGGATGCCGAGTACGCCGACCCGCTCGATCTGCGACCGGACTCCCGCCTCGGTGTCGCCGGCCTGGTCGAGGCGCAGCGCAGAGGATCCGTCTCGGTGGTCAACACCCTGGGCAGCGGAATTCTGGAAAGCCCGGGGCTGCAACGATTCCTGCCCGAACTGGCCTCCGAACTGCTGGGCGAGCAACCCCTGCTCGACACTCCGCCGTTGTACTGGGGCGGTATCGACGCGGAACTCTCCCACCTGCTGACCAGGATGGAATCGCTGCTCATCAAATCGGCGATCGGCGACCGTACGATCGTCGGCCCGACGCTGTCGGCGGCCGAGCGTGCGGAACTGACCGACCGGATCACCACCCAGCCGTGGCAGTGGGTCGGTCAGGAACTCCCACAGTTCTCCTCGGCCCCCACCGATCGTGTTTCCGGAGGGCTGAGCGCAGGCGGGGTGGGCATGCGACTGTTCACCGTGGCGCAGCGCAACGGATACACCCCCATGCTCGGCGGCTTCGGTTACGTCCTCGCCCCCGGCGCGGCTAGCTTCACCTTGAAAAGTATTGCGGCCAAGGATATCTGGATCAGCCCACCGGCCCGGGAAGCAGCAGAGAAGATGCCCTTCACACCCTCAATGGAACTACCCAGCGGCACGAAGTTCATCAGCTCCCCGCGGGTGCTGTCGGACATGTTCTGGATCGGCCGGTACGCCGAACGGGCCGAGGGCATGGCGCGGCTGCTGATCGTCACCCGGGAGCACTGTCACGAATACCGCCACCGGCCGCAGACACCGGCCGCAGAATGTGTACCCGTACTCCTGGACGCCTTGTGCACCATCACGGGCACCGGGTCACAGACAGCCGACGACGCATGGGCCACCCTGCGATCCCTGACCGTGGACCGGCAGCGACCCGGCTCGCTGGCACAGTCGGTGGACAGACTCAGTTCCGCCGCGCGCGCCGTACGCGACCAGATGTCCAATGACACCTGGATGATCCTCGGCGCCGTCGAACGTGTGTTGGCACAACAGGCCAGTCCGCCGTCGGGCTCTCCGCGCGGCAGCGACGACACGGCGCTGGCCAACGCCCAGCTACGCACCCTGGCCGGGATGGTCGCGCTGACCGGGATCACCACGGAGTCGATGGTGCACGACGCCGGTTGGACGATGATGGACATCGGAAGACGGATCGAGCGCGCGCTGACGTTGGCGGCGCTGCTGCGGGCCACCCTGACGGTGGTGCGCGCCGACGAAGCCGAGCAGACGATCACCGAATCCGCACTGGTGGCGTGTGAATCGTCGGTGATCTACCGGCGGCTGAACCTCGGAAGGGTGAGCGTCGCCGCGGTCACCGACCTGGTACTGCTCGACGAGGACAATCCCCGATCTCTGATCTATCAGCTCGATCGGCTCGCCGCGGATGTCCGCTCGCTCCTGGGGGCGTCGGGATCATCACGGATACAGCGCCTGGTCGAGCGGATGCGGGCCCGGCTGCGGCGGCAGGACCCGGCCGACCTCGAGGAAGTCGATGGCAATGGCCGACGTACGGCACTCGACGAACTCCTGGAGGGCATCTACGTCGCCCTCATCGAACTGTCCGACGTCATCTCCGCCACCCAGCTGTCCCTGCCTGGCGATATGCAACCACTGTGGGGTCCCGACCAACGCCGGGCACTGCCGTGACCGCGGCGACCCAGAATCCCGGCCCGGCCCGGTGCTACCGGATCACCCATCGCACCGAGTACCGCTACTCGGCCGTGGTGACCAATTCCTACGGCCGCTGCCATCTCACCCCGCGGGACAACGAGCGGCAACGCCGGATCAGCTTCGACCTCGACATCAACCCACGGCCCACCGACCTCGCGACCAGCCGGGACGTGTTCGGCAACATCAGCTCCTACTTCCAGATCACCGATCGTCATCACGCGCTTGCCGTCGTCGGTACCTCCGTCGTCGAAGTGGATCCCCCGCCGCCGGAGGCGTACGCGGCCGGGCCTGCGCTGCAACCGTGGGAGGCGGCCCGTCCGGGCGGAGCCGACGGTCTGCTTGCCAGCGAATTCGCCCTCGACCTTCGCCCGCCGGAGATCACCCCCGCGGTCCGGGACTACGCCGCGCCCAGCTTCACCCCCGGTCGACCACTGATCGAGGTGCTGACCGACCTCAACACCAGAATCTTCGCCGACTTCAGCTACCGATCCGGCTCGACGACGGTCTCCACACAGGTCGACCAGGTTCTGGAAGCCCGCAAGGGGGTCTGCCAGGACTTTGCCCGGCTGGCGATCGCCTGCCTGCGGGCCAATGGGTTGGCCGCCAGTTACGTGTCGGGTTACCTGGCCACCGATCCCCCGCCGGGAAAGGAACGGGTGTTCGGCGTCGACGCCACCCACGCCTGGGCAGCGGTCTGGACACCGGACCGCTGGCTCGGGATCGACCCCACCAACGCCGCCCTGGTCGACGAGCGCTACATCACCGTCGGGTGGGGTCGCGACTACGCCGACGTGCCGCCCCTGCGGGGCATCATCTACACCGACTCCGAGTTCAGCGTCATCGACGTGTCGGTAGACGTCTCCCCGTGCGGTGACGATGCGTGATTTCCTCTGCCCGAATTGCGGGCAACACCTCGCGTTCGAGAACTCGGTGTGTTTGTCCTGCGACAGCCCAGTGGGTTTCTCGTTGCCGGACATGGCCTTTTTGGTGATCGAACGCGACGATGGTGGCAGCCGACCCGGTTTCGTTTCCGGGGACGATTACCAACTGTGCGCGAATCTGCATCTGGCGGGATGCAATTGGCTGGTCGGTGTGCAGCCCGTGCGGCAGATGTGTACGTCGTGCGCCTTGACCCGTACCCGTCCTGCCGATCAGGACACCGCCGGTTTGGCGGCCTTCGCCGAGGCCGAGCAAGCCAAACGCCGGTTGATCACCGAACTGCACGAACTCGGCCTGCCCATCGCGGGCCGGGATCGCGACCCGGTCTACGGACTGGCGTTCGACCTGCTGTCCAGCGCGACCGAGAAGGTGTTCACCGGGCATGACGACGGCCTGGTCACCCTCGACCTGGCCGAGGGTGACGATGTCCACCGCGAGCAGTTGCGCGTCGAGATGGATGAGCCGTATCGGACGTTGCTGGGTCACTTCCGGCACGAG
>JAGQTS010000040.1 GCA_020438895.1 Mycobacterium sp. | reverse complement strand
CATGTCGCCGAACGAGCAGAAGATGACCTCGTCGCGTGCCGCGATCTCCACGGCGCGGTCGATCATCTCCAGCGGGGTCACGCACACCGGGCAACCGGGGCCGTGGATGAACTCCACCGCGCCCTCGAGCAATTGGTCGATACCGTTCCTGATGATCGAGTGGGTCTGGCCGCCGCATACCTCCATCACGGTCCAGGTCCGGGTCGCGGCGGTGCGGATCCGCTCGACCAGAACCTTGGCGGCCACCGGATCGCGGAACTCGTCGAGGTACTTCACGCCCCCAACTCCTCGTCCAGGATGCCCAGTTCGGCGAACATCCGCAGGGTCTCGTTGGCCGAGACCTCGTCGAGGCGGGTGATCGCGAAGCCCGCGTGAACGATGGTGTACTCACCGATGCCGATGTCCGGCAGGTACGCCAGGCACACCGTCTTGGTGGTTCCACCGAAGTCGACGGTCGACATCCGCGTGCCCGCTTCCGCCCAGATGTCGACCACTTTCCCCGGGATCCCGAGACACATCAGCCCGTCCTTTCCCGCGCCAGCCGCGCCGCCGCGATGGTCGCCTGCCCCAGCGCCAGACCGCCGTCGTTACCAGGAACGATACGGTGCGTGAGCACCTCGTAGCCGCGGTTGACCAGGCTCGCGCGAAGGCCTTGCAGCAGTTGACGATTGGCGAACACGCCACCGGTCAGTCCGATCACCCCGACCCCCGACTCCCGGGCGGCGTGAACGGCGGCCGCGGCGGTGGCACGAATGACCGCCTGGTGGAACCCGGCGGCCAGATCGTCCCGACCGGTACCGGCCCGCAGTGCCTCGACGATACCGGCAATCACCGGGGCCGGGTCCATCATTGCGCCCGTGACCGCGAACTCCAGGTCGGCGGGGCTGCCGCACCGGGCGAGGTGCTCGAGTTCGACGGCCGCCTGCCCTTCATAGCTGACCTGCTGACACACACCGAGCAGGCTGGCAACCGCATCGAACAGCCGGCCCATGCTCGTGGTCGGCACGCACCCCGCACCCCGGGGAATCTGTTGTGCCAGCACACGCAGACCGGCCGGCCCGACCGCCGCGACCGGCGGCAGGTCGGGCTCCCAGGCCAGGCCCGCTCGATGCAGCAGGTCCAGCGCGATGCGGGCGGGCTGCCGGACAGCGCCGTCGCCGCCCGGCAGAGAAAACGGCGCGAGCTGACCGACTCGGGTGAACGTCGCCGGATCGCTCACGGCGAGCAGCTCGCCGCCCCAGATGGTGCCGTCGGTTCCGTAGCCCGTGCCGTCGTAGGCCACCGCCACCATCGGCGTCCCCAACCGGCCGTGCTCGGCGAGCAGCGACACCGCGTGGGCGTGATGGTGCTGAACGGCGATGACGGGTCGGCCGGCGCGGTGGCGCTGAGCCCACCGAGTGGTGGCATAGCCGGGATGGCAGTCGCTGGCGATGATCGCGGGGCGCCGATCGGTCATGAAGGCCAGATGATCCAGCGCGGCGGTGAAACAGTCCTGTGTGCGCGCATCGGACATGTCGCCGAGGTGCGACGACAGGTGCCCGTGGGCAGTCCCGTCGGCGGCGGGGCCCAGCAGGCAGAACGTGGTCTTCAGATCACCGCCGGTGGCCAGGATGATCGGGGGCGTGGCACCCGCATCCGCCACCCGCACCGGTAGCGGGGCGTAACCACGGGACCGGCGCAGCGGCATCTGCTCCCCGCGGTCGTCCAGGGCGATCACCGAGTCCTCGCAGGGCACGTGGATCGGACGGTCGTGACCGAGCACATCGTCGGCCAATCCATCGATCCAGCTCAGGTCTGCCTCGCGGAATACGATCGGCGAACCGCCCCGGTTGGCCGAGGTCATCACCAGCGGGACCCCCCCAAGGGCATCGAAAAGCAGATGGTGCACCGGTGAATAGGCCAGCATCACGCCGAGGTCGGCCAGCCCGGGCGCGACCGTGTCACTGACGGCGCCGTGACGGGCGGCCACCAGGACGATGGGGGCGGCCGGACTGCTGAGGGCGGCCGCGGCCGCGTCATCGACCTCGGCGATCCGGCGCGCCGCCTCGATGTCGGCGACCATCACGGCGAACGGCTTGGCGGGGCGGGTCTTGCGGGCCCGCAGACGCGACACCGCCGCGTCATCGTCGGCGCGACAGGCGAGGTGGTAGCCGCCCACGCCCTTGACCGCGACGATTCTTCCGTCCCGGACAGCCGCAGCCGCCGCGGCGATGGGGTCGCCGGCGGTAGAGGATGCCCCGCGACCGGGAATCCACGAGAGTCGCGGCCCGCAGTCGGCGCAGGCGATGGTCTGTGCGTGAAATCGACGGTCGGTGGGGTCGTGGTACTCCGCCGCGCAAGCGGCGCACATCGGGAACCCGGCCATCGTCGTGGCCGGTCGGTCGTAGGGCAGGTCGGTGATGACGGTGTAGCGGGGACCGCAATTGGTGCACGTGACGAACGGGTGACCGTACCGACGGTCGCCGGGGTCACGCATCTCGGCCAGGCACTCAGCGCACACCGCGATATCCGGAGGCACCAGAGTCCGTGCGGCATCCTGCGATCGGCTCGCGACGATCGCGAAGCCCATGTCCCCGGCCGGTCTGACGTCCGTCCGGTCAAGGGTGTCGATGCGCGCCATCGGCGGTGGATGATCGCGCAGCAGCGCCACAGCGGCGTCGACGCTGGCGGCCGGCCCTTCCCATTCGCAGTACACGGCGCCGGCGTCGTTGCGCACCCATCCGGAAAGCCCGTAATCGGCGGCGATCCGGGCAACGGCCGGACGGAAACCCACACCCTGCACCACGCCGGTGATGTCGAGGCGAACCCGGACGGTCACGACGACAACGGTAGTCCTCGGGACGGCCGGCCTGGAAACCGTCCCGACCACGTAGGGTGCGGACAGGATGCACGAATTGTCGCTGTGCCGGGCGATTGCCGGGGTGGTCACGTCACACGCATCCGGCCGTCGTGTCACGGTGGTCCGGGTCCGCGTCGGCGTGCTGCGGCAGGTGGTTCCGGACTCGCTGATGTTCTGCTGGGGTCTGGTCCGCGATCATGAGGACATGGCGGAGGCGGAACTGGAACTGGAACTGGTCGCTGCCACGGTGCGCTGCCATAGTTGCGGTGGGCTGTCCGAGATCACCTCCCGGTGGTCGGTGGCGTGCCCACGCTGTGCCGGCGTCGATGTGTCGGTGCTGAGCGGCGAGGAGTTGCTGGTCACTTCGATCGATATCACCTAGTCGATATCACCTTGTCGATATCACCTCGTCGATATCACCCAGTCGATATCACCTTGTCCATGTCGACCTGTCGGTGCACTCTGTGGTCACGATCGAAACGAAGGGCGGAGCAGTGGGGCGATTCCACCGGCACGACGACGGCAGCGAGCACAGCCACGACCACGATCACGACCACGTGCCCGGGGATCACAGCGGATACCGGACCGGGGCCGAGCGAATCGAGATCCTGGAGGCGATTTTCTCCGAGAATGACCGTCAAGCAGCGGCGAACCGGAAGGCGTTCGAGCACAGCGGTGTCCGTGTCCTCAATCTGATGAGTTCCCCGGGATCGGGCAAGACCACCGTGTTGGCCGCCACCCTCGATGCCCTGGCCACCGACATGTCGATCGGCATCATCGAGGGTGACATCGCCACCGACATCGACGCCGCCCGACTGGGCGGCCGGGGTGCGCAGATTTCGCTACTCAACACCGGCAACGGTTTCGGCGGCGAGTGCCACCTCGACGCCCCGATGGTCAGCCGGGCCATGGCCGGTCTGGACCTCGGCCCGCTCGACCTGGTCGTCATCGAAAACGTCGGCAACCTGGTGTGTCCGGCCGAGTTCGACGTCGGTGAGCACGCCAAGGCCATGGTGTACTCGGTGACCGAGGGCGAGGACAAGCCGTTGAAGTATCCGGTGATGTTCCGGGCGGTGGATGTGGTGCTGCTCAACAAGATTGACCTCGTACCGCACCTGGACACCGACGTCGAGACGTATACCGCCGGAATCAAGAAGGTCAACCCGGCCGCGACGGTGTTTCCGGTGAGCGCTCGCAGCGGGGTCGGCATGGGCAAGTGGTTTGACTGGCTGCGCCGGTTCACCGGATTACACGAAACGGTGTCCCAGACCCGTTGACAGCCCGCCGGATCCGGCCGGCGTGACAGCCTAGTCGAACCTGACGGCCAACAGGCAGACATCGTCCGCCCGGGGCCGGGGGGCCAGGATCTCCGGGAGATCCCTGCATATTCCGGTCAAGCACGTGTCCGGGCCCCAGCCGGCAACCGCCTTCACCGCACGGGCGATGCCCTCGTCGATGTCGAGGCCGCGTCGCTCGACGAGCCCGTCGGTGTACATCAGCAGAATGTCGCCGCATTCGATCGAAACAGCCGCTTCGGGGAAATCCGCGTCCGGCATGGGGCCGAGAACCGGCCCCGATGCGGCATCGAGTCGCACCACTTCATCGGTACGGTTGCGGCGCACGAGTGGCGGCGGATGTCCGGCCGACGCATACGCCAGCATCCGACCGTCGGGCTCGGTGATCGCCACCACCATGGTGGCAAACTTGCCCAGGCTGGCGTGCCGTGTGAAGCCGTTCAGTTCGGCGAGAACGCGGCCAGGTGAAAGGCCCTGGTGTGCCAGGGCCCTCCCAGCCGAGCGTAACTGCGCCATATCTTCCACGGCCGGCAGTCCGTGCCCGACGACATCGCCAACCGCCAGGTAGGTGCGCCCTCCGGGCAGCGGCAGGGTGTCATACCAATCCCCGCCGAGGCCCTCGAATACATCAGCGGGTTCGTAGACGACGCAGAGTTCCAGACCCTTGACCTCCGCAGGACTGTCAGGGAGCACCGCCGCTTGCAGGACGGTGGCCCTGGCGTCCTCTGCGGCGTACACCCTGGCGCGCACGAGTGCTTGGGTGACCATGGCCGCAACCGCCGACACGTATGCCAGTTGCGCGGCGTCCAACGGCTGGGACTCTGACCACACCAGCAGCACCGCCCCTATCGGGGTGCGGTCGTCGATCAACGGCCAACCCACCACCGTTTCGGCCCCACTGGACCGAACCCAGTTCGCCTGCGCGGGATAACGGTGGATGTACTCGACCGCGCTGCGAACGACGACCGGGCGCCCAGTCCGGGCAGCGTCGGTGGCGACCGTCTGTTCGGCGATCGCGACTCCGCCGGCATACTCGGCCACCACCGACGGGGGGTAGCCCGCCATGACGACCCAGTCCAGCGTCTGTCCGCCGGCACTGATCACCCCGAGGTTCACCGCCGTGGCCCCGGCCTCGGTGAGAACCTCGTCGACGACTGCCCTGCCGATATCGTCCGGTGTCAACGCAGCCGAAAGTCGCTGGGCCAGACCTGAAAGGCTTTCCAGCCGCAGACGTTCGCGCCGCTCGGACTCGCGTGCCTGCACCGCCACCGTGCGCCCGGCCACCTCCTGCGCGATCAGCAGGGCGATCACCAGGATCACCGCGAGGAACAACTGGGTGAGCGCAACTCGAGTCGGCACCGCCAATGCGACATTGACGAAGATGCCCCGCCCGTAGCGGGTCATGATGTTGGCAAGCACAGCGATGACCAACCCGGCCAGCGCCGCTCCGATCATGTCCAGCCGGAACGCAGCCCACGCAAGCACCGGCAGAATCAGCATCGCCGGGGGGGCACCCAGCGAAAACGCGGCCACCGACAGTGCGGCGGTGACGGCCAGTACCGTGGCGGTCTCCCATCTGCGGCGGCTCAGGATGTGGCGCTGAACGGGCCACAGCAGGATCGGCGTCGCGACCACCAGAACTCCGATGCCATCGCCGGCCGCCCAGTAGAGCGCGCCGGCAAGCCAGCTCGCGCCGCCCTCACGTAGGCCGGCCCAGCCGCCGAGCAACCCGCCCGCCAGGGGACCGACGAGGCAGCCTCCCAGGAGAAACGCCGTGAAGTCGTGGCGGCGACGCAGATCTGGCCGACCTCGGCACCACCGCAACACGACGCCTGCACCGATGACCGGCACCAGGCAGTTGGCCACCACATACCCCACGATCCGGTGAACGGGTTCGCCATAGTGCACGTCGATGAGCAGTTCAGCCAGCGCGATGGCCGCGAGCACGGCCGGCCACAGTGCCCGCCGGACCAGGAGCATGGCGGCGACGCTGACCCCAGCGGCCGGAAAGAACGCCGGTCCCACGGTGGCGTCCAGGGAACGCCACGTCAGCGACAGGCCGACACCGTAAGCCAGAAAGACGACGGCGAACAATCCGGTCGCGCGGCCCACGAGGGGCCGGTTCCCTAACCGCACAAGCTCACGCGATCAGCGGGTCGCGCGGCATGCCGAGGATGCGCTCGGCGATCTGATTGCGGGCGATCTCCGAGGTGCCCCCGGCGATCGCCATCCCGCGAGCCCCCATCGCGGCACGCGCGGCGAGTGCGCCTTCGCCGTTATCCAGCACCATCTCCGGGCCGAGCAGCGACGTCGCGATGGCGCCCTGCTCCTGGAAGTGTTCGGCCAGTTTGAGTTTGGTGATATTGCCTTCCGGCCCGGGCCCGGACCCTTCGATGCTGCGGACGGCACGGCGCAGGTTGAGTAGTCGCAGCGCATGGTCCTCTGCCAGGAACCGCCCCACCCGCTGCGGGGTGCCAACGGCCCGGTCGCCGTGCCGTCGGGCCAGGTCGACCAACCAGGCCGTCGCAGGTGCGATACCGCCCGCGCCGCCTCCGATGCTGACCCGTTCGTTACCGAGCGTGGCCCGGGCCACAGTCCAGCCGCCGTTGACCTCACCCACGACGTCCTCGTCGGGGACGAAAACATCGTTGAAGAACACCTCATTGAACTCCGAGCTGCCGGTGATCTGCCGCAGCGGGCGGACCTCCACCCCGGGGGCTTTCATATCAAGGACCACCATGGTGATGCCCGCGTGCTTGGGGCCGTGGACATCGGTTCGGACGGTGGCCAATCCGCGCGTGCAGTAATGCGCACCGCTGGTCCACACCTTTTGACCGTTGACGATCCACCCGCCTTCGGTACGAGTGGCCCGAGTCTTGACCGCGGCGGCGTCGGAACCGGCCGCGGGTTCGGAGAACAACTGACACCAGATCTCTTCCTTGCGCAGCGCCGTCGCCACGAACCGGTCGATCTGCGAGGCGGTCCCGTGCTGGATCACGGTGAGGATGACCCAACCGGTGATGCCGTAGTCGGGACGTTTGACCCCGGCCGCCGTGAACTCCTCCTCGGCCAGCAACTGTTCCACCGCGCCGGCGGCACGGCCCCACGGCTTGGGCCAGTGCGGCATCAGATAGCCGGTGGCGATCAATTCCTCGAGCTGGGCGACCTCGTCCAGAGCGGCGATGCGGCGCGCCTCAGCACGGATCTCGGTGCGCAGGGCCTCCGCCTCCTCGGGCAGATCGACGCTGTTGTTTCGGGATCCGCCGGCTGCGGTGAGCGTGAAGGTGTCGGTGGCAGGGCCGTCACCGCCGAGCAGTGCTCCCACTGTCAGAGCCCGCCGCAGATGCAGATGCGCGTCGTGCTCCCAGGTGAAACCGATTCCGCCGTGTACCTGGATGGTGAGTTCGGCGTTGCGCAGGTAGGCCGGGAAAGCCAGCGCGGCGGCCGCGGCGGCGATCAACCGGAACTGCTGTTCGTCCTCTCCGGCCGCCCGGGCGGCATCCCAGACACAGGCAACCGCGGACTCGGCGGCCACCAGCATGTTGGCGCAATGGTGCTTGACGGCCTGGAATGTGGCGATGGTGCGACCGAACTGTTCACGGACCTTCGCGTACGCGACCGCGGCGTCCACGCAATCCGCTGCACCACCAACGGCCTCGGCCCCGAACAGGGTGCGGGCGCGGGCCAGGGCGGCGGCGCGGGCGCCGGGCAGCAACTCGACGGCGACGTCGGACAGCGTCACCCGGCCCGAACGCCGGGAGCGGTCGAGGCTTCCCGGTACGTCCAGGGCGACGCCGTGGGCCGTTCGCTCGACGATCAGCACGTCGTCACCGGCGGTGACCAACAGCAGGTCGGCCAGTTCCGCGCCGATGACAACTCCGGCGTCGCCCGAAGCCCGGTTTCCGGTGAGGGTCACCTGTCCGTCGAATCCGATGCCACCCGTGCGTGTTCCGTCGACGAGTCCGGGTAGCAGCCGGGCCTTCTGCTCCGCGCTTCCGGCGGTATCGATCACCGACGAGACGACCACGGTGGGCACGAAGGGGCCGGGGGCGGCCGCGCGACCGAGTTCGTCGATGACGACGACGAGTTCAGGCAGGCCGAATCCCGACCCGCCGTACTGTTCCTCGATGTGCAGGCCGAGCCAGCCAAGTTCGGCGAGCGCACCCCAGAACGGGGGCATCGATCCGGCGTCGGCGTCGAGCATTTCCCGCGCCGCGTTCCGCGCTTGCTGGGCGGCCAGGAAGGAGCGGGCAACATCCCCCACTGCGCGGTGATCGTCAGTCAGTGCGATGGGCATGGATGTCTCCTGAAGAGGACGGCGCCCGGATCATCGGGCCACGGGCGTGACGTTACCGCCCGTCGACGACCTCGACATGGGCCGGTCGGCTCCCACCAGAGCGATCCGACGGGACTACTCGAGGGCGGCGATCAGCTCCCCGACACTGTGGTGGGCCTCCAGCGGATGGCGCAACCGCCCCCGGCGGTTGACGGTGTACACGTTGCGCCGACCCACTTTTCGCTTGATCAGATACGAGCCGCGGGTCAGGTCGGCCAGAATGACTTGCACGGCCCGTTCGGTAATCCCGATCTGCAGCCCGAGTTCACGTGCCGTCAGCGGCTCGCCGCGAGCCAGACACAGCAGCACGTGGCCGTGGTTGGTCAGGAAGGTCCAGCCCCGCTCGGGTGATTCCTCGGAGTCGCTCGCCGAACCGCCCTCCGTTCGCCTCGCGGCGACACGTCCCGCAGTTGCCATGTGCTCTGTTGTACCACTGTGATCATTCGGGTTTACGGTTTCGCGAAAGCTGCCCTACCCGATCGTGAATTCTCTCGATGGTTTTTCGGCGGGGAACTCCCCCGGCCGCGGGCGGGAATGCGAGGATCGGCCCATGCCGTCACCCGCCCCGCCGGAACGGATCGAGGAGACCCGCGGCGACGTCACCTTTGTCCGGACCGACCCCGAGCTACCGCCGGTCGCCGTCGTCGACCGCAGACCGATGAGCGGCCGGGCGAAAGTCGTGTTCGCTGCCATCGCCCTGCTCGGTGCGGTGACCTGGGCGATCATCGCGTTTGTTCGGGGGGAGAGTGTCAACGCGGTGTGGTTCGTCATCGCCGCGATCTGCACCTACGTCATCGGCTTCCGGTTCTACGCCCGGCTGATCGAAATGAAGATCGTCAAGCCCCGCGACGACCATGCCACACCGGCCGAGATCCACGACAACGGCACCGACTATATGCCGACGGACCGACGGGTGCTGTTCGGTCACCATTTCGCGGCGATCGCCGGGGCCGGGCCCCTCGTCGGACCGGTCCTGGCCATCCAGATGGGTTACCTGCCGGGCACCATCTGGATCCTGGTCGGGGCAGTGCTCGCCGGTTGCGTACAGGACTTTCTGGTGCTGTCCATCTCGACTCGGCGGCGCGGCCGCTCCCTGGGCCAGATGGCCCGCGACGAACTCGGCGTCATCGGTGGCGCAGCGGCGATCATCGGCGTGTTGGTGATCATGGTGATCTTGCTCGCGGTGCTGGCCCTGGTCGTGGTCAACGCCCTCGCCGAGAGCCCGTGGGGGGTGTTCTCCATCGCGATGACGATCCCGATCGCGATCTTCATGGGGATCTACCTTCGGGTACTCCGTCCCGGCCGGGTGTCGGAGGTGTCCCTCATCGGGGTCGTGCTGCTGTTGTTCGCGGTGGTCGCTGGCGGGTGGATCGCGGGAACCGAGTGGGGTACCCAGTGGTTCACCCTGTCGAAGCTCACGTTGTCGTGGGCCATCATCATCTACGGGCTCGCTGCCTCGGTGCTGCCGGTCTGGCTTCTCCTCGCCCCCCGGGACTACCTGTCGACGTTCATGAAGGTGGGTACGATCGCGCTGCTCGCCGTCGGCATTCTGCTGGCCCGACCGGTCATGCAGGCTCCGGCGATCTCACAATTCGCCTCCTCCGGCGCCGGTCCGGTTTTCGCCGGTTCGCTGTTCCCCTTTCTCTTCATCACCATTGCCTGTGGCGCGCTGTCCGGCTTCCACGCGCTGATTTCCTCGGGGACGACACCCAAGCTGCTGGCGAAGGAAAGCCAGATGCGGGTCATCGGCTACGGCGGCATGCTCACCGAATCCTTCGTCGCCATCATGGCATTGATCACGGCCTCCATCCTTGATCAGCACCTGTACTTCGCCATCAATGCTCCTGCGGCGGCCACCGGCGGTACCGCCGAGACTGCAGCCACCTACGTCAACGGCCTGGGACTGTCCGGGCAGCCGGCCACCGCCCAGGAGATCGCCGACGCGGCGGCCAGCGTCGAGGAGAAGTCGATAGTCTCGCGAACGGGTGGGGCGCCGACGCTGGCCTTCGGAATGTCCGAGGTGCTCTCCACCGCCTTCGGCGGTAGCGCGCTGAAGGCCTTCTGGTATCACTTCGCGATCATGTTCGAGGCGCTGTTCATCCTCACCACCGTCGACGCCGGAACCCGGGTGGCCCGGTTCATGTTCTCCGACGGACTGGCCAATCTCGGCCGGCCTCTGGCCCGGCTGCGCGATCCCAGTTGGCGGATCGGAGCGTGGGTGTCCAGCCTCATCGTGGTGTCCGGCTGGGGCAGCATCCTGCTGATGGGGGTCACCGATCCCCTCGGTGGGATCAACACCCTGTTCCCACTGTTCGGTATCGCCAATCAACTGCTCGCCGCGATCGCGCTGACCGTGGTGACAGTCGTGGTGATCAAGAAAGGCCTGCTGCGGTGGGCATGGATCCCCGGGATTCCGCTGGCGTGGGACTTGACGGTGACGCTCACCGCCTCGTGGCAGAAGATTTTCTCCGGCGACCCGAAGCTGGGCTACTGGACTCAGCACTTCCAGTACCTGGCGGCGCGCGAGGCGGGCCAGACGTCCTTCGGTGCAGCGAAGAACGCCGACCAGCTCGACGCGGTCATCCGCAATACCTTCATCCAGGGCACCTTCTCCATCGTCTTCGCCCTGCTGGTCGTCGTTGTCGTGTCGGCGGGGGTGATCGTGTCGGTGCGCGCCATCAGGGGCAGGGGCCGCCCGCTGGCCGAGGAGAATCCCGTTCCGTCCCGAATCTTCGGCCCGTCGAGCCTGATCGCGACCGGTCCCGAACGCGAGGTGCAAAAGCAGTGGGACGAACTCGGCGTTCGCTGATGCAGTCGGCCCGGCAGGTCCGGTGGTACGTCGCCTCGCTCATGGGCGACAACCACTATCAGCGCTACCTGGAGAGCCGTCGGCGCACCCACCCGGGCGAACCGGTGGTATCGGAGTCCGAGTATTGGCGAATGCGGCATCAGTTGACCGAGAGCAACCCTGCCTCACGCTGCTGCTGACCCCCGCCGCGAGCAGTCAGGCGGGACGAAAGACCCGGCCCCGTGTTGCAGGGACCGGGCCTCTCCGGATCATGCCGATGACCCCGATGCGGGGTCCTGGAAACTGTGTTCCCCGTACCCGCAGGGGTCAAACCCCCCGCGTCGGCGACGGCCCGCCAGCGCGGCTACGGTTCGAAGTGACAACGCCGATATTCAGATACGTCGCGCAGATCGGAGGCCCGATGGACCTGGCATGGTCGGAGCGCGACCTCGCCTTCCGCGACGAGGTGCGGAGGTTCCTCGAGGAGCAGCTCACCCCCGATCTGCGGCAGGCCGGACAGCTCATGACCAGCGTGTACGCCGACCACGAGGCCAGTATGACCTGGCAGGCGATCCTGAATGAGCGTGGCTGGGCGGCACCGGGATGGCCGGTCGAGTATGGCGGCTGCGACTGGACGCTGACCCAGCACTACATCTTCAGCCGGGAGTGCGCACTGGCCGGCGCTCCGTCGTTGTCGCCGATGGGCATCAGCATGGTGGCCCACGCCATCATGGAGTTCGGCACGCCCGACCAGAAGGACTACTTCCTGCCCCGCATCCTGACCGGGGAGATGTTCTTCTGCCAGGGCTACTCCGAGCCGGAGTCCGGCTCGGACCTGGCTTCCCTGTCGATGGCGGCGGTGCGCGACGGCGAGGACCTGGTGTGTACCGGTTCGAAGATTTGGACCACCCATGCCGTGGAAGCCAACTGGATCTTCGCCCTGGTACGCACCAGTCGGAGCGGCCGAAAGCAGCAGGGCATCACCTTCCTGTTGATCGACATGCGCAGCCCTGGAATCGAGATTCGTCCGCTGGTGATGACCTCGGGGGAGGAAATCCAGACCCAGATCTTCTTTGACGCCGTGCGGGTGCCGGTGGCCAACGTCATCGGCACCATCGACGACGGCTGGACGGTGGCGAAGTATCTGCTGGAGTTCGAGCGCGGCGGAGGTGCCGCCGCGCCGTCCCTGCAGGTGATGACCGAGCGGATCGCGGACGAAGCCGGCGAATTGCTCGACGATCCGGCCTTCGCCGCGAAGCTCGCCGATGCCCGGATCCGCACCGACATACTGGAGATCCTCGAGTACCGGGTGC
>JAGQTS010000039.1 GCA_020438895.1 Mycobacterium sp. | reverse complement strand
TGAAGCTCCTCGCGCGCCGTCGGCGTGCTCAGCAGCGCGTTCCGCCGCTCCACGATGATGGCCCGCTGTTGGGCGATCAGCTGGTTGTAGCGCCAGGTGTTGGCGTGGACGTCCAGCAGCCGCCCTTCGGCGACGCGCTGCGCGTGATCGAGCAGAATGACGGCCTTCGGGCTACTGACGCGACCGGTGTCGTCGCAGTCCATCGGCAGTTTCGCCGCCTCCACATGCGCTTCGACGACGTCGTCCTCCCAGCTGGCGAAGAACACCGACGACCCCGGATCGCCCTGACGTCCCGCGCGACCGCGCAACTGATTGTCCAGGCGCTCGGTGCGGTGCCGGCCGGTGCCGACGACGTGCAGTCCGCCCAGGTCGGCCACCGCTTGCTTCTCCGGGGTGTCGTCGGCAGCGCTGGACCCGCCCAGCCGAATGTCGGTCCCCCGGCCCGCCATCTGCGTCGAGACCGTTACCGCCCCGAGCTTGCCCGCCTCGGCGATGACGGCCGCTTCTTCCTCGTCGTTCTTGGCGTTGAGGACGACGGCCGGAACTCCGCGCCGCAGCAAGCGGCGGTGCAGGTCTTCCGACTCAGCGACATCATGGGTTCCGACCAGGATCGGCTGCCCGGTGGCATGCACCTCGATGATGTGCTCGATGATGGCCTCGTTCTTCGCTGCCGCACTGACATAGACCCGGTCGGGCTCGTCGACTCGCACATTCGGGGTGTTCAGCGGGATCGGCGACACCCCGAGCGAGTAGAACTGCCGCAGCTGCTCACCGGCAGCCAATGCAGTGCCGGTCATCCCGCACACCGTGGGGTAACGGTTGATCAGCGCCTGCACCGTGATCGTGTCGAGCACTTCACCGGTCTCGGTGGTCTCGATACCCTCCTTGGCCTCGACAGCCGCCTGCAGCCCATCCGGCCAGCGCTGCAGGGTGGCGATCCGGCCGCGGGAAGCGTTGATCAGCTGCACGGCACCGTCCCGGACGATGTAGTGCACATCGCGTTGCAGCAACACGTGGGCGTGCAGGGCGACGTTGACCTCGGTCAGCGTGGTGGAGACGTGCTCCTCGGAGTACAGGTCGATGCCACCGAGAGCCTTCTCCAACTGCTGGGCGCCGGCCTCGGTGAGGTGCACGTTTCGGCTGTCGGTATCGGTGGCGAAGAACTCGTCCCCGCGATCGCCGGCGATCAGCTCGCCGACCAGCCGCACCACCTCCAGTCTCGGAGTCTCGCGGTGGCTGGTGCCGGCCAGCACCAGCGGCACCAGGGCCTCGTCGACCAGCACCGAGTCGGCTTCGTCGACGAGCGCCACGTCGGGATTGGGCGACACCAGGTCGCCGACGTCGGTGACCAGCTGGTCGCGCAGCACATCGAAGCCGATCTCGTTGATCGAGGCGTAGGTGACGTCGCACCGGTAAGCGGCCCGACGATCCGCCGGCGTGGATTCCGCGGTGACCCAGCCGACGCTCAAGCCCAGCGCCTCGATCAACGGACCCATCCACTCCGCATCGCGGCGCGCCAGATAGTCGTTGATCGTGACCACGTGCACATTGCGGCCTGCCAACGCGTACCCCGCTGCAGCTATCGCCCCGGATAACGTCTTGCCCTCGCCGGTGGCCATCTCCACGACGTCTCGGGCCATCATCCGCAACGCGCCGAGCAACTGGACATCAAAGGGCCGAAGCCCGGTCGTCCGCTCCGCGGCTTCGCGGGCGATCGCCAGGAACTGCGGCATGTCGGCGGACTCCGCGAGATCGCCCAGCTTCAGAAGTTTGGCGGCCTGGGCGAGTTGCTCGTCGTCGAGACCCTTGGCCTTCGCGTCGAACTGGGCCGCCGCCTCCACCTCCGCCATTGACTGCGCCTTCACCTTGTCGGTGCTCGCGCCCAGCAGCCGCCAGAAGCCGCGGCTCAACCGGCCCTGACCGGATGCGCTCTTGGGTGTCTTCGCCACGGCGTCAACGGTACCGCTCAGAGGCGGTGGCGAAATCGCGCGCCGCGCTCACGCCAAGTTGGAGCGCCGGGGGTAGGCCACCGCCGGATCGGTCAGCGCGTTGACCACCGCCGGCACCCCGCAATCGAAGGCTCGGCGCAGCGCCGGCCGCAGTTGCTCGGGTGCCGACACCAGTTCACCGTGGCCGCCGAGCGCGCGCACCACCTCGTCATACCGTGTGCCCGGCCGCAGGTCAGCCACCACCGAATAGCCGTAGAGCATCTCCATCGGATGCTTCTCCAACGCCCAAATGCCGTTGTTGCCCACCACCGACACCACATGAACGCCGTGCCGGACCAGGGTGTCCCATTCCATTCCGGCGAAGCCGAAGGCGCCATCGCCCTGCAGCAGGACCACCTGACGATCCGGGCGGGCAAGCTTGGCGGCCAGCGCATATCCCGGGCCCGACCCCAGACAGCCAAAGGGTCCGCTGTCCAGCCACGACCCGGGCAGGTAGCTGTCGATGACCCGCCCGGCGTAGGACCCGAAGTCGCCGGCGTCGACGACGATGATCGCGTCACGATCCAGCAGCGGCAGCAGTTCTGCATACACCCGCATCGGATGCAGCGGCGTGCGGTCATCAGCCAGGTCCCTGGCCTCACCGGCGCGCGCCCGGCTCTCCACGGTGCGCAGCGAGCCGATCCACTCCGCGCGCTCGCCGCTGGCGACCGTGGCCAGTGCGGTGAGGGTGACCGGCAGGTCGCCGTAGAGCTCGGCTGCGACGGCCCGCGGATGGGGTCGCTCCGGCGGGCATCGGTCGGCGACGATCAGCGCGGTGTCCGCTCCGAACACCGCGCCGAAGCCCAGCCTGAAGTCCATCGGGACCCCGACGACAAGCGCCACGTCAGCCTGCGCCAGCGCGGCCGACCGGGCCCGGGAGAACGCCAGATCGTGGTCGGCCCCCACGATGCCGCGGGCCATCCCGTTGGCGAACACCGGGATCCGAAGCCGCTCGGCCAGTGCACGCAGTTCGTTCTCTGCATGCCCCCACCAGACGTTGGTTCCGGCCATGATCACCGGACGCTGGGCGCCGGACAGCAGGTCGACGGCCCGCTGCAACGCCGCGCCGTCGGCCACCGCGGCCGCTGTCGGCTCGGCCAGCGCCCCGGGCTCACCGCGATCGTGGACTTCGCCGAAGACATGATCCATCGGGAAATCGACGAAACCCACCCCGGACGGCGCTGCGACGGCAGCGCGGAGCGCATCGTCAACCCGGTCGCCGACCGCGGCCGGGGACTCCGCGGTGGCGGCATACCGGCACAGCGGCGCGACGAACGGCACATGGTCGATCTCCTGCAGCGATCCCATCCCCCACCGCAGCGCCGGCGCGCGGCCGCCGAGCACCAGCAGCGGCGACTGGTTCTGCTGCGCCGCGGCCATCGCGCTCATCCCGTTGGTGATACCCGGCCCGGCGGTGAGCGCGGCAACCCCCGGAACCCGGGTCACCTTCGACCAGCCCTCCGCGGCAAACGCCGAAGTCTGTTCGTGACGGGTGTCGATCAGCCGGATCCCCTCGCTGCGACAGCCGTCGTAGATCGAGAACAGGTGTCCGCCGGACAACGTGAACATGGTGTCGATCCCGCTGGCTCGCAGCCTGCGGGCGATCAGCCTGCCCGCATGGATGGCGTGCGCGTCGCCGGTCTCAACCGCCATCGGATGAGCTTAACCAGCACCGCCGCGACACCCGAAACACGATGCGCCGATGCTCAAACCCCGACACTGCGGTAGCTTTCGCCGGGGACTGCCGCCGCATGGAGGAGAGCGCGTTGGAGCCGTACAAGCCGTCCATGGACTGGGGGCATGAGCTTGTCCCGTCACTGCTATGGATCGCGAAGGCGTGGACGATCGCGGCGGTGGTGACCATGCTCGTGCTCGTCCTGCTGGCCCGCTTCGCCGTGTGGGGCCGCCAGTACTGGCGGATCACCGGCGCCTACTTCACCGGACGCTCCTCGGTCAAGGTGTGGATATGGCTCGGCGTCCTGCTGCTCTCGGTGATGATCTCGGTCCGCATCCAAGTGTTGCTCAGCTACTTCGGCAACGACCTCTACACCGCCCTGCAGGTCGCCTTCGAGGCCACCAGTGCCAACGAGCAGCAGATGCGAACTGACGCCATCACCGGTTTCTGGCACGCACTGATCACGTTCGGGATTCTGGCCACCATCTACATCAGCCAGGTCATGCTGGACATCTACCTGACCCAGCGGTTCATCATCCGGTGGCGCACCTGGCTGACCAACCGGATGACGGGCGACTGGCTCAGCGATCGCGCCTACTACCGCAACAGATTCACCGGTTCCCAAACCGACAACCCCGACCAGCGCATCCAGTACGACGTCGACATCTTCACCACCGGCACCGGCGGCACACCGAACACCCCGACGGTGGGGACCGGATCGGTTCTGCTGTTCGGCGCCATCTCATCGGTGGCCACGGTGGTGGCTTTCGTGCCGATCTTGTGGGGGCTCTCGTTCAGCGTGACGATCTTCGGCCTGACCTTGCCCAAGGCGCTGTTCTGGGTGGCGTTCGTCTACGTGTTCCTCGGCACGCTGGTGGCGTTCTGGATCGGCAAGCCGCTGATCAGGCTCAGCTTCCGCAACGAGTTGACCAACGCCGTGTTCCGCTATTCGCTGGTGCGCCTGCGTGACGCAGCCGAATCCGTCGGTTTCTACCGGGGCGAGAACACCGAACGCGGTCTGCTGCGCAGCCGGTTCGACGACATCATCAGCAATTACCGCCGCTACGTCCGGCGCACGCTGCAATTCACCGGGTGGAACCTGGCGATGAGCCAGGCCATCACCCCGTTGCCGCTCGTCGTCCAAGCGCCGAACCTCTTCAAAGGCACGATGGATTTCGGTGACGTCACCCAGTCCTCAACCGCCTTTTCCCAGATCAGCACAGCGCTGTCGTTCTTCCGCAACGCCTACGATCAGTTCGCCGCCTACCGGGCGGCGATCATCCGTCTGCACGGACTCGTCGAAGCCAACCACCTGGCCCGGGAGATGCCCAGCCTCGACACCGAGGCCTGCGTCGACGGTTCGTTGGAACTGCGCGGTGTCGAAGTCCGTAAACCCTGCGGCGGCCAACTTGTCGACCCGATCAACCTTCGGCTGCACCCCGGCGACACCTTGGTGGTGACGGGCGAATCCGGTTCGGGCAAGACCACGCTGCTGCGCAGTCTGGCCGAGATGTGGCCATACGCCACGGGCACCGTGCGTCGCCCCGTCGACGGTAACCAGACGATGTTCCTGTGCCAGACCCCGTATGTCCCGCTGGGAGATCTGCGCACGGTGCTGTCCTATCCGGCGGAGTCCGGCGAGATTCCCGACGCGGAGCTTCAGACCGTGCTGTCCAAAGTTGCGCTGCCGCACCTCATCAACCGGCTCAACGACGAGGAGGATTGGGCCAAGGTGCTCTCCCCGGGTGAACAGCAGCGGATCGCATTCGCCCGGATTCTGCTGACCAAGCCCAAGGTGGCCCTGCTCGACGAAGCCACCTCAGCCCTCGACAAGGGTCTGGAGTTCGTGCTCTACGACCTGGTGCGCACCGAATTGCCCAGCACCATCCTGGTCAGCGTGAGCCATCGACCGACGGTCGACCGGCACCACGAGCAACGACTGGAATTGCTGGGTGACGGCGCGTGGCGACTGGGCAGGGTCGACAGGTCCGAACCGGCACCGGTGTGATCCCGCTGCTGCCATGCTGAGCCCGAGCCGCCGATCGGTGGTCGGTTCGCGGAGGTGACCGCCCATGGAGATGTACGAACCATCCCTCGACTGGGCCGGTGAGCTCAGCCATTCGCTGCTGTGGTCGGCGAAGGCCTGGGTGATCACCGCGGCGCTCACCGTGATCGTGTGCATCATTCTGGCGCGCTATACAGTGTGGGGTCGGCAGTTCTGGCGGGTCACCGGGGACTATTTCCGCGGCCGCGACAGCATGCTGGTGTGGGCGTGGTTGGGTGTCCTGCTGTTCTCCACGTTGGTCGCCGTGCGCTTGCAGGTGTTGCTCAGCTATTTCAGCAACGACCTGTATTCGTCACTTCAGGTCGCTTTCGCCGGTACGGGCGCCGGCAATGATGCGGTGCGGGATTCCGGAATCAACGGGTTCTGGGCGGCGATCGTCACCTTCATGCTCATCGTCGTGCTGTACATCGGCCGCCAGCTCGTGGACATCTACCTCACCCAGCGGTTCATCATCCGCTGGCGGGTGTGGCTCACCGAGCGGCTCACCGGGGACTGGCTCGAAGGTCAGGCCTACTACCGGGGCCGGTTCCTCGACTCACCGATCGACAATCCCGACCAGCGCATCCAACTCGACATCGACGCGTTTACCGCCTTCACCGGCCAGGGTCCGAACGTGCCGTCGCTGGGAACGATGTCCACCCTGCCCTTCGGGGCGATCAACGCGATGGTGTCGGTCGTCGCGTTCACCCCGATCCTATGGACCCTGTCCGGCGAGCTGACCCTTTTCGGGATCACCATCGACCACGCCCTGTTCTGGATCGCTCTGATCTACGTGGTGGCAACGACGGTCATCGCGTTCTGGATCGGCCACCCGCTGATCCGGTTCAGCTTCCGCAACGAACTGACCAATGCCGTGTTCCGCTACGCACTGGTACGGCTGCGCGACGCGGCCGAGTCGATCAGCTTCTACCGCGGTGAGCAGGCCGAAAAGGCCGTGCTCCGCAAGCGTTTCACCGCGGTCATCGACAACTACCGCGGTTACGTCGTGCGCAACCTGGCGCTGCTGGGCTGGAACAACGCGATCAGCCAACTCATCAACCCGCTGCCCCTCGTGGTGCAGGCACAGCGATTGTTCAAGGGGCAGATCTCCTTCGGCGACGTCACCCAGTCCGCCTCGGCGTTCACCAGCGTGCATGATTCGTTGTCGTTCTTCCGTGCGGTGTACGACTCGTTCGCCGCATATCGCGCGACCATCATCCGCCTCGACGGTCTCATCGACGCCGACCAGCGGGCCAGAGCGCTGCCGAGGCTGGCCACCGAGGTGAGCCGCGACGGCAGCGTCGAGTTACTGGGCGTGGAGGTGCGTAACCCCTCCGGCGGCCAACTGGTCGAGCCCCTCAGTCTGCGTCTGACGCCAGGTGACTCACTGGTGATCACCGGGCCATCGGGATGCGGACGCACCACATTGCTGCGCAGCGTCGCCGGACTGTGGCCTTACGCCACCGGCACCGTACGCCAACCCGACCACGGTGCGGCCGCGATGTTCCTGTCCCAGATCCCCTACCTGCCGCTGGGCGACCTTCGGGCGGTACTGGCCTATCCGGGACTGGAGACCGGCATTCCCGACGATCGACTGATCGCGGTGCTTGAGGTCGTTTCGCTGGGGCATCTGTCCAGCCGGCTCAACGAGACCCTGGACTGGTCCAAGACGCTGTCCCCCGGCGAGCAGCAACGGATCGCCTTCGCGCGGGTGTTGCTGCACGAACCCACGGTGATCTACCTCGACGAGTCGACCTCAGCTCTCGACCCCGGCAATGAATACGCTCTCTACCGGCTGGTGACGACCCGGCTGCCGCGCAGCATTCTGGTCTCGGTGACACACCGCGACAGCATTCGACAGCATCACAAGCTGCACCTGCACTTGCATGGTGACGGCCGGTGGACCGTCGAGCCAGAACCGAGATCAACCACGGTCTAACGCACCTGCGCCCCCGCCGCCAGGGCGGCGTGGGCTCCGGCACCGGACCTAACGCACCTGCGCCCCCGCAGCCAGGGCGGCGTGGGCTCCGGCGCCGGAACTAACGCACCTGCGTCCCCGCCGCCAGGGCGGCGTGGGCTCCGGCACCGGAACTAACGCACCTGCACCCCCGCCGCCAGGGCGGCGTGGGCTCCGGCGCGACGCCCGAAGAACGATCCCGAGCCGAGTTGCGTGCCGCTGGAATACCCCTTGCTGTCCTGGGCGATGGTCGAGGCACACGCCCCCGCCGCATACAGCCCCGGGATGGCTGCACCGTCACGGCCGAGCACCTCGCCGTTGACGCTGGTGGCCAACCCGCCGACGGTGAAGCCGGAGTACATGGCCTTGCCAAGGGACAGGTCGAACGCCGCCCAGGGCCCGCGCTCCTGGGGCTCGAGGAATTCCGGCTGCTTGTGGAAGTCCGGATCCTCCCCCTTTGCCGCGAACCGGTTATAGCGATCGAGCGTGGCGACCAGGTTCCCCGTTGGAATCCCCAGGGCAGCCTCCATCTCCGCAACCGACTCCCAGCCGTCGATGAACGTGATCAAGGGGAACTCCGGCCGCTGCAGATGGGCCTCGTCGACGATGAGATACGCGGCGCTGTCGGGTTGGTCCATGACGAAGCCCGACGTCCGCGAGTGGTACGAGTCCTCACTGACGAACCGTTCTCCTCGCTTGTTGACGATGACCCCGGTCAGCAGGACAGCCGGCGGGTACACCGGAGCCGTGATGAACGCCTGATCCATGTGCTTCGTGGCGCCGCCCGCCGACTCCCCCAGCCGAATGCCCAGACCGTCGTCATAGGTGTTTCCCAGAACGAATGGCTTCTCCGCCAGATGGGGCGTGTACGCCGCGACCATCTCTTTGTTCATGACGAAACCGCCCGCGGCAATCACCACAGCGCGGGACCGGATCACACCCCGCTCGCCGAAGCGTCTCCAGGCGACCCCGACCACCGCGCCGTTCTCGGTCACCAGATTGGTGGCCCCGGTGTCGTATCGGACGTCCACCCCGAGCGCAGCGGCTCGCTGTACCAGCAGGTCGATCACGAGTGCCGCGCCCTGCGTCTCCCCAGGAACCGGAACCTTGTGGCCACGCGGCGCAGGCCTCGCCATCGTCGAGAAGGGCCAGACCTTCTCGTTGCCGGTGTACATCAGTCCCTCGGTGTTGGGCTGGATCACCGCTTTGTGCGGATAGTAGCTGCGCTCAAAGGTGACGCCCAGGTCCTCCAGCCAGTCAAAGTGCTCGACGCTGCCCTCGCAGTAGGCACGGATCTTGTCGTGCTCGGGCTCGCGAGACATCGCCACGAGGTAGGCGTACATGTCCTCGGCACTGTCCTCGTGGCCGGTGGCCACCTGCACCGCGGTGCCGCCACCGAGATAGAAGTGCCCACCTGCCATCGCGGTGGTTCCGCCCGCCGCGGCCGCCCGTTCCAGCACCAGAACTCGCGCGCCCGCTGCTGCGGCTGTCACCGCGGCGCACCCGCCGGCGATGCCGAAGCCGACCACCACGACGTCGACGTCATCGGACCACCTGCCCACCTCAGCGGGGTCGAGGGTGGGTGGGATGTCGAGGCCGGCCATGTGCCAGAGGATATCGCCAGGCGCCCGCCCAGGCGAGAACGTGTTCTAGTTTTTCAGGTGGGCTTGGCGGGCATCGCTCAGCGCACGGTGCTGGCCGCGACGCTGACCACACCACCCGCGGTGTCCTGCAGCAACTGCTGATGCGTTGCCTGCCAGGACACCGCCGCAGGAAGGTGACCCCAGGTGCTGTTGAACAGGCCGATGATGATGGCTGACCCGTCCCCACGGTGGGTGTAGACCGGGCCGCCGGAGTCACCCTTCTGGCTGACCACACCGTTCGCCATGGTGAACCACCCGTTGTTGACCCCCTCGATGGTGCCGCAGCTTTCACCGGTGATCACACCGAAGTGGCACACCGGCTGGCCCGCGGTCAGGACGACGGTCGGGTCGTTGACCAGTGGCTGACCATTCGGCAGGAGATTGTTGATCACGACACCGTCGGCGAGAGCGATGGTCTGGTAGTCGGAGATCACCTGATCGGTCCGCACGACGGTGCCGTCGGGGGTGTTGTCGCGGGAGGTGGTGACCACCCCGATGAACCGTCCGTTCCGGTCGGTGACCCGGCCACTGCCGCGGCAGTGGCCGGCAGAGAAGCCGATGCGCTCAACCTCGTCGATGTAGCCCAGGGTGCACAGGGTGGATTCCTGGCGAATCTCCATTCCCGGGAAGACCGTAACCGTGTCGGGCACAACCGCATCGGCCGTCACCGGACCGGCCATCGCGGCCGGAGTTGCAAGCACCGCCATGGATGCCCATGCGGCTCCGGCCGCGACGGCGGAGAGAACGAGGGATCGCAGGAAACCGGCCACCATACACCCCGATCGGTCGGCGACCGGTCAACGACGCGGTCGCAATCACATGTCGACTGTGTATCGCCGGTGAAGGCGGAACGTTACCGACCTGTGACTGCGGGCTGCTGACCCATCGGGGTCCCGTCGCTACCCCTGTTCGAGTGGCTCAGGGAATCCTGATGACCTGACCGACCTCGATGTGATCGGGGTTGGGGATGTTGTTGAACTGGGCCAGCTCGGGGTAGCGGTTACCGTCGCCGAGGAACTGCTTGGCGATGTTGAACAGCGTGTCGCCGGAAACGACGGTGTAGGTCTTGACCTCCTTGACCACCGGCGCAACCTCGGGCTCTTTCACCTCCTCCTTGACCGCTGTGACCTCCTCGATGACCTCCTCGACGACCTCCGGTGGCGGCGGGGCGTCGGTGTCGGTGTTCGAGGCCCAGGCAGCGCCGGAGCCGGAGTAGAGCACCACGTTGCGATCGTCCTGAAGGACCAGCTTGGTGTTCTTCTTGCCCTTGGTGTCGCTGTGCCAGATCGGCTTGTCACCCGCGTAGATGACGAAGTTGCCGTCGGTCTGGACCTCGGCGCGATCGGCACCCTGGCCGTTGGTGCCCGTCGCCCAGACAGCCTCACCACGGGCTGCCAGGACCAGGTTTCCGTCCTCCTGCAGGGTCAGGGTGTACGCGCCGTTGTTCGAAGTGAGCGAATCACCTTTGCTCAGCTTCTGTCCTGCGTTGAGTGTGTCTCCCACGACAGTTGTTACCTCCTCTAAGCCGCCTCTTTGCGGACGGGCGACCGCGAGCCTACTGGAAAAACGGAGCGGCACACCGGGCCAGACGGCAAACAATGAAAGCGGAGCCGAAACCGGCGCCGGAACCCGCTAGCGGACGAATCGGGCGATCAACGGGCCGGCGATCGCCAGGAGAAATACGTACGGCGTGGCGACCGCCGCCAAGATGCCGGAACCGGCGCCCACCAGACCGATGATGACCAGCGAGAATTCACCCCTGGCGATCAGCGCGGTGCCCGCCCGGAGTTGTCCCGATCGGCCCGCCCCGTCGCGACGAGCGGCGTACGCCCCGGTGACGACCTTGGTCGCCGCCGTCGCTGCCGCCAGTGCGAGCGCAACGGGAAGCTGTGGCAACAGTTCGCCGGGGGTGACGGCGAAGCCGATCGACAGGAAGAAGGTGGCGGCGAACAGGTCGCGGAGCGGACCGAGAACGGCGCGGGCGCGGTCGGCGGTTCGACCGGTCAGGGTAAGTCCCACCAGGAAGGCCCCCACAGCCGCTGAGGCGTGGATCTGCTCGGCAACCGCCGCCACGATGAGCGTCAGGCCAAGGATGCGCAGGAGCAACTGCTCGTCCTCCGGATGGCCGATCGCCCGGCCGACGTGGTGCCCCCACCGGTAGGACACCAGAAAGGCCAGGCCCAGCGCGCTGACCGCCACCGCCATCCACAAGACCGCCTCCTGCAATGATCCACCGGAGGCCAGTACCGTTAGCAACGGCAGGTAGGCGGCCATGCAGAAGTCCTCGAGCACCAGCACCGAGAGCACCGCCGGGGTCTCCCGGTTACCGAGGCGGCGCAGGTCCCCCAGGAGTCTGGCGATCACCCCGGATGACGAGATGTAGGTGACGCCGGCGAGTGCGAGGATGCCCGCGCCGTCCAGGCCCAGTAACCATCCCGCTATCGCGCCGGGTGTGGCGTTGAGGACGATGTCGACTGCCGCCGACGGCAGGTGCCGTCGCAGGCTGGCGGTGAACTCCACCACCGAGAACTCAAGGCCGAGGGTCAGCAGCAGGAGCACCACGCCGATCGAGGCGCCCGTTTCGAGGAACTCCGCCGCTTCGGGCACCGGCACCCCGCCGTCGCCCAGGAAGAGACCAGCCAGCAGGTAGAGCGGGATCGGGGAGAGACCGTAGCGGCGCGCGCCCGCCCCGAGGATGGTCAGGACGACCAGGATGAGACCGAGTTCGAGGAGTAGTCCCGCGGATATCGCCACGGTCAGGTCTAATCGGCTACCTGATCGATGAGGTGACGAACTCCGGCGATCCCGTCGGCGGTGCCGATGACCACCAGTACGTCGGCTGGGCGCAACACCTCGTCGGGACCAGGAGAGGCGACCACGCCGTCGCCGCGGACGATCGCCACCACCGAGGCCCCGGTGCGGGTTCGCGCCCGGGTGTCGCCCAGGGGCCGGCCGACGTAGCGAGAGTCGGCGAGCACCTCGACCTGGCCGGCCTCCAGGCCAGGCACCTCCCTGGTCAGATCGGCGAAGCTCTCGACCATTCGTGGGGCGCCCAGGATCTGGGCCAAAGCGTCGGCTTCGGAACCCGAGAGCTGGAATACCTGTTGGGCGCTGTCCGGGTCGGTTGCGGTGGACACAAAGAAGTCGAATTCACCTCCACGCCGGGCGATCACGCAGATCCGGTCACCCTCGTCGTTGTCGAATTCGTAGCGCAGCCCGACACCGGGCAGCAACGTCTCGTGAATGTCGATACCCATCCGCCTATCCCACCTTCCCGGCCGATACCGGAACCCGGGCCGGAGACCAGCCCGGCGGCCCGAACACGTAGCCCAGACGGTCCCGCCACCTTTTTGCTGCCCGAACATCGCGGGCGATGGCGACGTACTCGTGCGTCTCCAGTTCCCAGATGTTGAACGTGTCGACCGGCTTGGTCAGCCCGTAGTGGGG
>JAGQTS010000419.1 GCA_020438895.1 Mycobacterium sp. | reverse complement strand
ACTCGGGCCTCGACGTCGACGCGCTTCGCGTGGTCAGCGAGGGGGTGAACCGGTTCGCGGCCGCCGAGGATGCCGGAGTCCTGCTGATCACCCATTACACCCGCATCCTGCGTTATATCCACCCTCAGTTTGTGCACGTGTTCGTCGACGGTCGGATCGTGGCGTCCGGCGGACCTGAGCTTGCCGACGAACTGGAGGAGAACGGCTACGTGCGTTTCACCCGCGCGGCAGCGGCGACCTAGGAGTCACGATGAGTACCGCGGTGGATGACGAGCGCCGGCTCGACGCCGACATCGAACAGATTCGCCGGGACTTCCCGATCCTCGATCGGGTGATGCGGGGCGGCCACCGGCTGGCGTACCTCGACTCCGGGGCAACCTCGCAGAAACCGTTGCAGGTGCTCGATGCCGAACGGGATTTCCTGATGACGTCCAACGGCGCCGTTCACCGGGGGGCCCATCAGCTCATGGAGGAAGCCACCGACGCCTTCGAGGACGGCCGCGCCGTCATCGCCGGCTTCGTTGGCGCCGCCCCGGGTGAATTGGTCTTCACCAAGAACGCCACCGAGGCGCTCAATCTGGTGTCCTACGTGCTGGGAGATGACCGATTCGGGAAGGCTCTCGGCCCCGGGGACGTCATCGTCACCACGGAACTGGAGCACCACGCCAACCTGATCCCGTGGCAGGAACTGGCCCGTCGCACCGGCGCAACCCTGCGTTGGTACGGCGTCACCGAAGACGGGCAGCTGGACCTGGACTCACTGCACCTGGACGATCGGGTCCGCGTGGTTGCCTTCACCCACCACTCGAATGTCACCGGCACCGGCGCACCGGTCGCCGAACTGGTGCGCCGGGCTCGTTCCGTCGGAGCGTTCACCGTGCTCGATGCCTGCCAGTCGGTACCCCATCAGCCGGTTGACTTCGCCGCGCTGGGGGTGGACTTTGCAGCGTTCTCGGGGCATAAGATGCTGGGCCCCACCGGAATTGGCGCACTTTACGGCCGCGCCGGATTGCTCGCCGAGCTGCCCCCGTTCCTCACCGGCGGTTCGATGATCGAAACGGTCACCATGGAATCGGCCACCTATGCGCCGCCGCCGCAGCGCTTTGAGGCCGGAACCCAGATGATCTCCCAGGTCGTCGGACTGGCCGCCGCCGCGCAGTATCTCGACCGTATCGGGATGTCCGCAGTCGAGGCGCACGAACGTCGCCTGGTAACGGCGGCGCTGGAAGGTCTGGGCGCGATCCCGGAGGTGCGTGTGATCGGCCCGACCGATTCAGCGCTGCGGAGCTCACCGGTGTCGTTCGTGGTCGACGGCGTGCATGCCCACGACGTCGGTCAGGTGCTTGACGACGACGGAGTGGCGGTTCGGGTCGGCCACCACTGCGCGGCGCCACTGCATCGCCGCTACGGGATCGCTGCGACTGTGCGCGCGTCCTTCGCCGTCTACAACACCCTCGACGAAGTGGACCGGCTCATCGCGGGGGTGCGACGGGCCATCGACTTCTTCGGCACGGCTCATAAGGCAGCGAGTCGGGGGACGGTCTGAGCGATGCGGATCGAGCAGATGTACCAGGACGTCATCCTGGACCACTACCGGCACCCCCATCACCGGGGATTGCGGGAACCGTTTGCCGCCGAGGTGCACCACGTCAACCCCACCTGTGGTGACGAGGTGACGCTGCGGGTGACCCTGTCCGAGGACGGGGACCGCATCCTCGACGTTTCCTATGACGGCCAGGGTTGCTCGATCAGTCAGGCGGCGACGTCGGTGCTCGCCGATCAGGTCATTGGCCAGAGTGTGGACGGTGCGCTGAGGATGGTCGCAGCCTTCACCGAAATGGTGTCGTCCCGGGGAACCGTGGCCGGAGACGAGGACATCCTCGGCGACGGCATCGCGTTCGCCGGGGTGTCGAAGTACCCGGCGCGGGTCAAGTGCGCCCTGTTGGGGTGGCTCGCATTCAAGGCCGCGGTTGCCGAGGCGGCCACCGTGGGTTCCACGATGACGACGTAGGGGAGAGACGATGAGTGAGACCGCCTCCGACGAAATGCTGGCCGACCTCGAGGAAGCCATGCGTGACGTGGTAGATCCCGAACTCGGCATCAACGTCGTCG
>JAGQTS010000418.1 GCA_020438895.1 Mycobacterium sp. | reverse complement strand
GCCATCGACTCGATACTGAGCAACTGCCAGGAGGTACCGACGAGCGGGATGGCGGAGTCGGCCGAACCGCACCCTGCCGAGAGCGAAAGGGCCAATCCCGCGAGCAGGCCACAGCCCGTTGACGTCCCGATGCTCATGGTCGCCAATGTAGTCACCCGGCCGTCGTTGCCGGGCCGTCCGGTGGGACGGTACCCGGTTCAGCGATACTGGCCCGGTGAGCCTCACCGACGCCGAACTGGCCGCGGAGCTGGCCGAGGAGGCCGGTCGTCTGCTGCTGACGATCCGCGAACAGGTGGGCCATGACTTCCCGCCGGCCCTCGGCGACGCCGGTGATGTGCACGCCAATGCGCTTCTGCTCGGGCGGCTGCGTGCCGAACGGCCGGGTGACGCGGTGTTGTCCGAGGAGGCCCACGATGACCTCCAGCGGCTGAACGCCGACCGGGTCTGGATCATCGATCCACTGGATGGGACCCGGGAGTTCTCCCTGCCGCATCGCGCGGACTGGGCCGTGCACGTCGCGCTGTGGCAGCGCACCGCTACCAACGGTGCGGGCGCCATCACCGACGCCGCGGTCGCGTTACCCGCTCTCGGCGAGGTGCACCGCAGCGACACCGTCACCGCCCCGTCCGTGCCGGAGCCGGGTCCGATCAGGATCACGGCCAGTTCCAACCGTCCGCCCAGAGTGCTGTGGCGGCTCCGGGACCGGCTTGACATCGAGTTCCTGGCGATCGGCTCGGCCGGCGCCAAGGCGATGGCAGTGGTCCGCGGCGACGTCGATGCCTACATCCACGCCGGCGGTCAGTGGGAATGGGACTCCGCGGCGCCCGCGGGTGTACTGCAGGCCGCCGGACTGCACGCCACCCGTATCGACGGCTCGCCGCTGCGCTACAACCAGCCCGACCCGTACCTGCCCGACCTGCTGATGTGCCGCCCGGAGGTCGCCGGAATCCTGCTCGATGCGATGTGGGCGGCGGGCTGACATGCGCATCTGGCCCGAACCAGACCTCCCTGAGCTGCCCGGACGCGGCCCCGGCCTGCGCCTGTACGACAGCGCCGACCGGCAGATCCGTCCCACCTCGCCGGGCGCGACGGCGACGATGTACGTCTGCGGCATCACCCCCTATGACGCAACCCATCTCGGTCACGCCGCCACCTATCTGGCCTTCGACATCGTCAACCGGGTCTGGCGCGACGACGGGTATGCAGTTCACTACGTCCAGAACGTCACCGACGTCGATGACCCGTTGTTCGAACGGGCCGAGCGGGACGGTGTCGATTGGCGCCACCTCGGTGACCGCGAGACCGAACTGTTCCGCACCGACATGACGGCGCTGCGGGTCATCCCCCCGCAGGACTATGTCGCCGCCACCGAGGCCATCGACGAGGTGGTCGAGATGATCGAGAAACTGTTGGCGTCCGGGGCCGCCTACATCATCGATGATCCGGACCATCCGGATGTCTACTACCGCGCCGACGCCACGGTGCAGTTCGGGTACGAGTCGAACGTCGATCGCGACACCATGTTGCGACTGTTCGCCGAGCGCGGCGGAGATCCGTTGCGGTCCGGAAAAGCCGATCCGCTCGACGCTCTGCTGTGGCGGGCGCACCGCCCCGGCGAGCCGAGTTGGCCGTCGCCCTTCGGTCCGGGTAGACCCGGCTGGCATGTCGAGTGCTCGGCAATTTCGTTGAGCCGCATCGGCTTCGGTTTCGATGTTCAGGGTGGTGGCAGCGATCTGATCTTCCCGCATCACGAATTCTCCGCTGCGCACGCCGAGTCGATGACCGGGCAGCGCCGGTTCGCCAGGCACTACGTGCACGCCGGGATGATCGGCTGGGACGGCCACAAGA
>JAGQTS010000417.1 GCA_020438895.1 Mycobacterium sp. | reverse complement strand
TCATGTTGTCGACCCGCTTGACCGGATCATCGACGAGCATGACCTCGGTGTCGATGCGGAGCGCGGCGTCCACTGCTGTCTGGGCGCCGGGGGCGGACATGTGGGCGGCGACGTACTCCCGCGCCGGGTCGCCGTCGGGCAGGTAGTCCGGGCTCAGCACCCGGGCCAGTCCGGCGGCGTCGCGGTCGAAGAAGGCCTTGGCGTAGGTCTCCACCGCAGCCTCGCGCGGCACCCCCGCCAGCGGCGGATACCAATGATACCCGCCGAGGATCTCATCGGCCCCCTGCCCGGACTGCACCACTTTGAGGTGCTGGGCGACAGCCTCGGACAACAGGTAGAAGGCGACGGCGTCGTGGCTGACCATCGGTTCTGCCATGGCGTGGACCGCGGCCTCCAAAGGGGGGAGCAAGTCGGTGTGCGGAATGAGGATGCGGTGGTGATCGGTGGCGAACCTCGTGGCGATCACATCGGAGTACTGGAACTCGTCACCCTCCCGGCCGCCCACCGACTCGAAGCCGATCGAGAATGTCGACAACCCGGTCTGGCCCTGCTCGGCCAGCAGTGCCACAACCAGTGAGGAGTCCAGTCCCCCCGAGAGCAGAACGCCGACGGGAACGTCGGCGACCATCCGCCGGCGCACGGCGGTGGCCAGCGACTCGGCCAGCGCGTCCTGCCAGTCGGTCTCCGTCCAGTCACTGCGCCCGGGATCGCGGGTGAACTGGGCATCCCAGTAGCGGTGCTCGCTCCGGGTGCCGTCGGGTTCGTAGACCCGCACGGTGGCGGGCGGTAGTTTGCGGACGCCGGCGAGGATCGTGCGGGGCGGCGGGACCACTGCGTGGAACGACATGTAGTGCGCCAGGGCTACCGTGTCGATGCTGGTGTCTATGCCGCCGCCGGCCAGCAGGGCGGGCAATGTGGAGGCGAACCGCACGGTGTCGGCGGATTCGGCCACGTACAACGGTTTGATCCCCAGGCGGTCGCGCGCGAGGACGACACGGCCGGTGTCCCGTTCGACGATGGCCACGGCGAACATCCCGATGAGGTGATCGACGAAGGCTTCGCCCCATTCGGCGTAGGCCTTGAGAACCACCTCGGAGTCGCCGTGAGAGAAGAACCGGTGACCTTTGCCGGTGAGTTCCGCGCGCAGTTCGACGTAGTTGTAGATGCATCCGTTGAAGACGCCCGAGATGCCCGCTGCGGAGTCGACGATCGGCTGTCCACTCGCCGCGGACAGGTCGATGATCTTCAGGCGCCGGTGCGCCAGCGCCACCCGTCCCGAGGCCCACGTTCCGGAGTCGTCGGGCCCACGATCAGCCATCGTCGCCGCCATCCGGTCGACGGCGACCACATCAGCCCGCCTGCCGTCAAGCCTGATCTCTCCCGCGAGTCCGCACATGGGTACTAGTGTCCCAGGCCCGTCGCCGGCGGGCGCCTGCACGCTTTCATTGGCACCCTTA
>JAGQTS010000416.1 GCA_020438895.1 Mycobacterium sp. | reverse complement strand
TCGCCTCGGTGCGGTCGATGACCAGAGTCCCGCCGGATGGCAGCCAGACCTTGCGGTCCATGGCCTTCGCCAGCTGCTCGTCGATGCGGTGCACGGCGAAGACGTCCGGACCACCGCCGGCCGGCAGCTCGTATTTGGTGAGCTTGGACAGCAGTTCCGGCGCGACGCCCTCGACGTATCCGGTGATCGTTTCCCAGGCGGCATCGCCGGAGACGATGAGTCCGGAGAAGTCCTCGTTGAACAGGTCGCGAATCACCTTCACGAGGACGTCGGGCTCCTCGTACAGGGGCACCGCGGCGCCTGCCCGCTTGGTCTTGACCTCCTCAGCCTTCTCGGCGATGGTGGTCCACCGCTCCTGCAACCGGGTGACGTCCGCTCGGATGTCATCGGACTTCACGCCCTCGGACGCGGTCCGGATGATGACCCCGGCATCGGCGGGCACCACCTCACGCAGGATCTCCTTGAGTCGCTGACGCTCGGTGTCGGGCAGTTTCCGGCTGATGCCGGTGGAGGACGCACCGGGGACATACACCAGGTATCGCCCGGCCAATGACACCTGCGTGGTCAGCCGCGCACCCTTGTGACCCACCGGGTCCTTGCTGACCTGCACGACAACGTAATCACCTGGTTTGAGGGCCTGCTCGATCTTGCGGTTGGATCCGCCGAGCCCGGCAGCCTCCCAGTTGACCTCACCGGCGTAGAGCACGCCGTTTCGGCCGCGTCCGATATCGACGAATGCGGCCTCCATCGACGGCAGCACGTTCTGGACGATGCCCAGGTAGATGTTGCCGACCAGCGACGCGGAACCAGCCGAGGTCACGAAGTGCTCGACGACGATACCGTCCTCGAGGACGGCGATCTGGGTGTAGCGAGCACCCTGATTCGGCGGCTCTGCGCGGACCTTGTCGCGAACCACCATGACCCGGTTCACCGCCTCGCGACGCGCCAGGAACTCCGCCTCCGACAGGACAGGCGGTCTCCGCCGGCCGGCATCGCGACCGTCGCGCCGACGCTGGCGCTTGGCTTCTAACCGGGTCGATCCGCTGATTCCCTGAATCTCGTCGGACCGCTCCGCTTTGTCCCGCGGTGCACGTTCGTGAACCACGGTGTTGGGTGGATCGTCGCCGGCGGATCCGTCAGCACCGTCACCCGCCCCGCTCTTGCGTCGACGACGTCGACGACGGCGGCGGGTGGCACCGGCCTCGGATTCATCACCGGTGTCCTCGCCGGACTCGTCGTCGGCGCCGGCCTCGTCGTCACCGGATGACCCATCGTCCTCGGACGCCGATTCCGCATCGTCGTCCTCGCCCTGCTCACCGCGGCCCCTCCCGCGACCGCGGCGTCCCCTTCGACGGCGCCGACTGGCCTGGCGCTCCGTCCCCTCGGCCTCGGCCGCACCGTCGGGCTCAGACTCCGACTCGGACTCGGACTCGGGGCCGGCATCCGTATCGGCTTCGGGTTCGGGTTGTGGCACGACGGCGATCGGCTGCGGAGCGACGAACAGCGGCATGTACGCGGGCGGTTCGGCAACCGCGGCGCCGTGCGGAGCGGGCTGCTCCGGGGTTTCCAGAATCAACCGGGATTCCGGTTCGGCACCGGTGTCGACGGCCGCGTCGGCACCGGTCACACCAGCGGCCTCCACGCGAGTTCCGGTCTGGGTATCCGGCTCGGGTGCTGCCTCGACAACCACCTCGGCAGCCGCCGCTCCGGCCAGCAATTCCCGGACCCGAACGGCATCGGCTTGATCAATGCTGGAATGCGCGCTCCGGCTGCGGCCGTCAAGTTCGCGGAGCGCGTCCAACACCCGTCTGCTGGTGGTGCCCAGCACGCGGGCCAAGGAGTGCACCCTCAGTCGCTCAGGCAGCTCAGCCGGAGAGTCAGCCGGGGGCTGAACGTTGACAAGATCGGCAGTGTGTTCATCGTCGGCCACGTACTCTCCTTGAGCCCCCGGGCGCGTCAAGGTGAGGCGGCCACGCGAGGGCTTGCGCTATGCGCCCGTTTCCGGGCTTGGTCTATGGGCTGAACGGGTCAGCCGACGGCCCGCGCCGCACCGCAGGCCGCGGTGGTCGCGCACGCCAACCTTCCCACTCCGTGGAACCCGTCGCCGGATCCCGACTGCAAGTATCACATACTGCTGTCGGGACTCCCCGCACGCGGCGGTTGCGTCGGGATTACAGACCCGGGAACCAGAGCGCGATCTCGCGGGCAGCCGACTCCGGGGAATCCGAACCATGCACGAGGTTGTACTGGGTCTCCAGCCCGAAGTCTCCGCGGATGCTCCCGGGTGCGGCTTTCTCCACCGGGTCAGTGCCCCCGGCGAGTTGGCGAAACGCGGTGACTGCACGGGGGCCTTCGAGAACCGCGGCGATCACCGGACCGGAGGTGATGAACTCCAGCAGGTCGCCGAAGAATCCTTTGTCCGCGTGTTCCGCGTAGTG
>JAGQTS010000415.1 GCA_020438895.1 Mycobacterium sp. | reverse complement strand
ACGGCGCCGATCGGGTGCGGGTGTTGCCGCATGTGTCCTCGGTGACGTTGGCCTGCGCGCGCATGGGCTGGAACGCCCACGACACCGAGGTCGTCAGCCTGGTCACCGCGCCGGTGCATACCGCGGTGCGGACCGGCGGCCGGGCCGTCGTGCTGTGCCGGGATGCCGCCACGCCGGCGAAATTGGCCGCAGTCCTCACCGAAACCGGGCGTGGTGCATCGGAATTCACCGTCCTCGAACTCCTTGGCGGACCCGGGGAGCGAATACGGACGCGCAGAGCCGCGGACTGGGCGAGTGCACCGCCGTCCGTCGACGGACTCAACGTGGTGGCCGTTCGCTACCTGCCGGAGGAACCGTTCGGCCCGATCCCACCCGATGCGGCCTTCCGCCACGACGGTCAGATCACCAAGCACGCGACGCGGGCCGTGACCCTCGCGGCGCTGGACCCGCGGCCCGGAGAACTGCTGTGGGACGTCGGATCCGGATCCGGAAGCATCGCCGTGCAATGGTGTCTCGGCGGTACGGGTTGCCGCGCGGTCGCCTTCGAGGTCAACCCTGAGCGGCGGACGCGCATTGCGGACAACGCTCGCCGGTTCGGAGCCGATATCGAACTCCGGGGTCGAGCACCTCAGGACTTCGACGGCGTGGCACCGCCCACGGCGATCTTCATCGGTGGGGGAGTGACGAATCCCGGATTGGTGGAAGCCTGTCTGGACCGGGTGACCTCCGGTGGCAGGCTGGTGGTCAACGCCGTCACCGCGGAATCGGAGGCCCGGATTGTGGACTGGCACTCCCGCCTGGGTGGCGAGCTGTCCCGATTCCAGCACTATCGTGGTGAACCGCTGGGCAACTTCACCGGGTGGCGGCCGGCGATGCCGATCACCCAGTGGGTGGTGAGCGCACCGTGACGGTGTATTTCATCGGAGCGGGACCAGGGGCCGCCGATCTGATCACCGTGCGCGGCCAGCGGCTGATCCAGCGGTGCCGAGTCTGCCTCTACGCCGGATCGATCATGCCCGACGATCTGCTGACGCTGTGCCCGCCGGATGCCCGCATCGTCGACACGGGTCCGCTGACCCTCGACGAGATCATCGAGGAGCTGGCGGCCGCAGACGCTGAGGGGCACGACGTGGCCCGACTGCACTCCGGCGACCCGTCGCTCTACAGCGCGCTGGCCGAGCAGTGCCGACGGCTCGGGGCATTGGGTATCGACCACGAGATCGTCCCGGGCGTGCCTGCTTTCGCTGCCGCCGCCGCGGCGCTCGGCCGGGAACTCACGGTGCCCGGAATCGCCCAAACGGTGATCCTGACCCGGGTGGCCACGCTGTCCACCGCGATGCCGGCGGGCGAGGATCTCACGCGGTCGGCGGCTTCCGGCGGCACCTTGGTGATCCATCTCGCCGCGCACCGCATCGATGCGATCGTTGCCGAACTCCTCACCGCCGGCCGTCACTCCGACACCCCGGTTGCCGTGGTGGCATTCGCCACGTGGCCTCAGCAGGTGGTGTTGCGCGGAACCCTGGATACGATCGCCGCTCAGGTGCGCGCCGCCTCAGTCACTCGCACCGCTGTGATCATCGTCGGGGAAGTGCTTGCCGCCGAGGGCTTTCCGGATAGCTATCTGTACTCATCCGGCCGCAGCCGGGGAAGCCGGCATTGATGCGGGTGCTTCTGCTCGGCGGAACCTCCGAGGCCCGTTCACTGGCTGCCCGGCTGCATCCTCGGGCGCGGATCATCAGTTCGTTGGCCGGCCGGGTCGCTGACCCGGCATTACCCGTCGGCCCGGTCCGGATCGGCGGATTCGGCGGCCCGGATGGGCTGCGGCAGTGGTTGGTGGACAACGACATCGGTGCCGTTGTCGATGCGACGCACCCGTTCGCTGCCACCATCACCGGCAATGCCGTCCAGGCCTGTGGCGACCTTGGTGTGGCCCACCTGGTGCTGCATCGGCCACCGTGGGAACCGGCTGCCGCCATTGTGGTCGACTCCGATGAGCAGGCTGCGGAAACGATTGCCGAACAAGGATTCTCCAGGGTCTTCCTGACGACGGGGCGGTCCGGAACGGTGGCCTTCCGGGACAGCGGGGGGTGGTTTCTGATCCGGCTGGTGAGCGCCCCGGATACCGTGGATCTGCCCCGACGTCATCGGCTGATCCTCTCGCGCGGGCCCTACCGCTACCGCGGTGAGACAGCGTTGCTTCGCGACCACCGCATCGACGTGCTGGTCACCAAGAACAGCGGGGGCGCGTTGACTCGGGCCAAGATTGATGCTGCCGCCGATCTCGGTGTGGCAGTGGTCATGATCGACCGTCCTGCGGTACCGGGTGGCGTTACGGTCGTCGACTCCGTCGACGCGGCCACCGAGTGGGTACTCAACCTGGATAACGCCGGGGGGTGAACACGACGTCGCCGGTCGAGGACGGGTACCACTGGGTCTGCGATGAGCCGATGATCAGTAGGCAGCGCATGTCCACGTCGGCCGGATCGAGGTCGGCCAGTCGCACGACCCGCACCGATTCCCGGGGACCCGACACGTCCCGGCCGATCACCACCGGAGTGCCCGCGTCGCGATGTTCGAGCAGCAGATCACGCATCGCGGCAACCTGCCACGTACGGGTCTTCGAAGCCGGGTTGTACACCGCCAGAACTAGATCCGCCGCCGCGGCCGCCGCTACCCGCGCGGCGATCACATCCCACGGCTTGAGCCTGTCGGACAGTGAGAGCACCGCGTAGTCATGTCCCAGGGGCGCGCCCACCCGGCTGGCCACCGCTTGCGCGGCCGTCATCGCCGGGATCACCCGAACCGAGATCCCCGGCCATTGTTTGGCCTCCTCCAACACCGCGCTGGCCATGGCGAACACCCCGGGATCCCCGGAGGACACCACCGCGACGGATCGGCCCTGTTCGGCCAGTTCGCAGGCCAGCCGGGCGCGTTGCGCCTCGTCGGTGTTGTCGGAGGGGTGACGCCGTTGACCCGGGTGGCTGGGCACCCGATCCAGATACGGCCCGTAGCCGACCAGGTCGGTGGCCGCGGCCAGTTCACGACGACACTCCCTGGTCGTCCAGGAACTGTCTCCGGGGCCCAGACCGACGACGACGACGGCCGCCGGTTCAACAGCCCGCTGGCCCGGTGTTCCAGGGCCGGGCACGACCACCAGCGAGAAATAGGGCACCGTGGACACGTCGACGTCGGACGCCGGCAGCACCCGTTGTCCCGTGGTGCTGGCCCGCTCCAC
>JAGQTS010000414.1 GCA_020438895.1 Mycobacterium sp. | reverse complement strand
GCCCGGACTTCGGTCAGGCCACCGGCGCGGCGGTGCCGCTCGACGACTACGGCTACAGCGACTACCGCTAGGGACAGGCCCCGCCTGGCTCCCTGGCGTGAGCAGACGCAAACTCGCACATTCGGGCACCGAATTGTGCGAGTTTGTGTCTGCTCGTCGGAAGGAGCGGAACTGTGAGCGTCGCGGTCATCGGACAGGGGTACGTCGGTGGCACCCTGACCACGGTGCTCTCCGAGCGGGGCGAGCGGGTCCTGGTTTTCGACCGGATCGGTAAGTGCGCCGAGGGCGGCATCGACGAGTTCAACGGTAACGGGCGGCCGACGACGATCGCGGAGTTCGTGGAGGCCTGCGAATCCGACGACGGATTCACCGGGATCTTCTTCGTGTGCGTGCCGACACCGATGTACGCCGACGGGACCGCCGACGTGTCGATCGTCGAGGAGGTGCTGTCCGGGATCTGCGACAGCCCGCATCGGGGCGGAGCCCCGCACCGGATCGCGGTGCTCAAGTCGACGGTTCCGCCGGGCTCGGTGCAGCACTGGAACGCGCGATTCGGCAGGCCCGACGGCGGCGGACTGCACACCGTGTTCAATCCCGAGTTCCTGACCGAGGCTAACGCCTTGGCCGATATGCGCGGCCAGGAACGGGTGGTGCTCGGCGGGCCGCGGCCGTACATCAACGAGGTGCGCAACCTCTACCGGCGGTTGTTCCCGAAGATGGCGATCATCAAGACCAGTTCCAGCACCGCGGAGATGGTCAAGTACGTGACGAACTGCATGCTGGCGGTCAAGGTGTCCTTCGCCAACGAGATGGCGCAGGTCTGCGAGGCGCTCGACGCCGACGGCCTTGACATCGACTACGACAAGGTGATCGAATACGCCACCTTCGACCGCCGGCTCGGCGACACCCACTGGGCGGTTCCCGGCCCGGTTCCCACCCACGACGGACGGTTCGTCCGCGGCTTCGGCGGTCACTGCCTGCCCAAAGACATCAACGCGCTGATGAGCGTGGCCCGTGACTACGGGGTCGACCCGAGGGTGCTGCAGGCGGCTTGGGAGAAGAACCTCGAGGTGCGTGCCCCGCAGGACCGCGACTGGGAGTGGCAGGTCGGACGGGCCGTCAGCGAGAACCCGCAGATATGACCGGTGCCTCCCGGGTGTTCATCGTCTGCCCTCGGCACAAAACGGGTGGCACGGAGCAGCTGCACCAACTGTGCGACACCCTCAACAGGATCGGCGCCGATGCCTCGATCGTCTACCACATGGCGAACACCAAGGCCGACCACAGCGTCTTGTACCCGGAGTTCGGGGATGTCAAGGTGAGCGCGCGCATCGAGGACGCGAGTGACAGTGTGATCATCTTCCCGGAGGTCGCTCGTGTCTCGGAATTTCGGCAGATGTTCCCGCAGTCGACGATCGCACTGTACTGGCTCTCGTACACCAACGCCGCCCTGTTGGGCATGCTGAAGGAGAACGTGGCGGTCGACTCGGGGGCCATCCACTTGTTCCAGTCCTACTACGAGTACGCGATGATCCGGCCGTTTCTGTCCTGGCAGACCTGGTGGTTCTTCGTTACGGACCACATTCACGACGAGTACGTGGACCTCGACCCAGACACCTTCGTCGAGCACAAGCAGGACGTCGTCTGCTTCAACGCCAACAAGGACCGAATCACCGGGAATATCTGCCAGAAACTGGCCATCCCGGCCATCGGTCTGAAGGGCATGTCGCGGAGACAGGTGAACGAGACACTGCGAAGGTGCAAGGTCTACGTCGACAACGGGTATCACCCCGGCAAGGACCGGATGCCCCGCGAAGCCGCCATGCACGGCTGTGTGGTGATTACGAACAAGTCCGGTTCGGCGGCGTACTGGGAGGACGTTCCCATCGAGGAGAAGGTGACCCTCGAACAGGACCTCTACAAGTTGATTCCCGACGTCTTCGCCAACTACCGGGCGTACTTCGACAAACAGGCGCACTACCGCGAGGTGATCCGCTCCGAGAAGGAGGCGTTCCGGATCAACGTCGAGAACTTCTGGAGGGCGATCTCGGCGGAACTGCCGCCGCCGGAGGGGTTGTCCTCGCTTCGCGGCGACAGCTGAGCAACGGGTTGAGGCGATGCCGGCCCGGCGGACTCGGACGGGAGCGTCCGCGACATCCACGGTCAGATCGAACAGACGTGCCGAACTGCCTGGAACCTTGCCGGAACGCTCAGAAATAAGTTTGCCAGAGCCGGGTCCGGAGCCTGGCATGCACGGCCGCGTGCGATATGCCCACTGGGACCCCGAACCAATTTGGAGCGCGTCGGGCGCGCTGAGAGGAACATGAGGGCAACCTGAGAGCGGTGCTCCAGCGACCCCCGAAGGTCGACGACCCATCTTGCTTAGAGCAACCTTAATGCGCCATTGACCAGCGAGTTTATTGCCACTCCAGCTCCGCGATCGGTACGCAGGGGGGCTGCTGGCAAATGTCAGCCGCTAACTGAAATCCTTTGCCATCGCAAGGTCTTGGTAGTTGCGCTTTCAAGGTTTTCACATTTGACTGTGCGCGGAGGTAGCTGAGCGCCTGCTCTGCCGTGTTAAGTTCACTGGGCCTGTAAACCGCAGGTCTGTCAATTTGGTTGTGGGGAGCCCGCACGTGTCAAAAGATCGCAATACCAAGTCGAGCGGAAAGAAAGTGTCTCTCCGCTCCCTATTGATTGCCGGTGCCGGCGGTGTGTCGGCCATCGGCGCAGGCCTGGGCCTGTTCGCGCCCACCGCTTTGTCGGCGGTTCAGGCGGCCGCTCCGATTGATGTGGAGCTACGTAACTTCGAGTTTCCGCTGGACGGAACCGATGCCGATCCCTTCTGGCTCGACGGCAACAGCCTGGTCGGTGATTCCGCTGACGCCACCCAATCGGTGAGCGCCGCGGCAGCCCTGGGTAATTCCTGTGGTCTGGTGTGCAACGGCACCAACGGCACCGCGAGCAATATCGACGGCGGCAACGGCGGCCTGCTGTGGGGCAACGGCGGTAACGGCTTCAGCGCGACCGTCGGTAGCGGTGGCGACGGCGGCGACGGTGGTCTGCTGGCCGGTGACGGCGGTAACGGCGGTAACGGCGGTATCGGCGGCGACGGCGGTAACGGCGGCGACGGCGGCCTGTTCGCGTGGTTCTCCAACGGCGGCAACGGCGGCAACGGCGGCTTCGGCGTGACCGGTCAGTCCGGCTCCTGGGGTGCCTCGGGCACACCGGGTGGTGCGGGCGCGGCTGGAACCGATGCCACGGGTATCGGCGCGTACGGCGCCTCGGGCGTTCCGTTTGACTTCGCCGGTGGTACGGCGGGCCTCGGCGCTTCCGGTGCATGGGGCGACCCAGGCGCTGAGGGCGCTTCGGGTGTGTGGGGTGCATCGGGCATCGCCGGCGCCAGTGGCGGCTACGGCGCTTCGGGTGCGCCCGGCAGCACGGTCGGCGCTTCCGGCGGTGCCGGAAGCACCGGAGGCTGGGGAATCGAAGGTGCCTCGGGCGCTTCGGGCGCTCCGGGTGGCACCGGGGGCACTGGGGCTAACGGTGCTTCGGGTGCGACCGGCGGCCTGGGGGCCAGCGGCGCCAGTGGCGAGCCGGGCGCAAGTGGCTCGGCCGGCAGTGCCGGTGCTTTGGGTGGTACGGGCGCCTCCGGCACCCCCGGCATCGGCGGCGCCTCCGGAGCTCCGGGTGCTTCCGGTGGTTGGGGCGCCTCCGGCTCCCCGGGTGAGACCGGAGCCTCGGGTGCACCCGGTGGCTGGGGTGCTTCCGGTGGGCGTGGCGGCACCGGTGGTATCGGTGGCGACGCAATTGGCGCAACGAACTTCGGTCGCGGTGGCACCGGCAGTGTCGGCCTGGTCGGCGGCAACGGCGGCGACGGCGG
>JAGQTS010000413.1 GCA_020438895.1 Mycobacterium sp. | reverse complement strand
AGTGCCACAGAAAACAGACCGCCGCCGGACCCCGGTCCGGCGGTAAGGGTGAAACGGTGCGGTAAGAGCGCACCAGCGCCCCGGGTGACCGGGGTGGCTAGGTAAACCCCACCCGAAGCAAGGCCAAGAGGTCGTCGGTGACGACTGCGCAGGCGTTCGAGGGTTGCTCGCCCGAGCCTGCGGGTAGGCCGCTCGAGGCATCCGGCGACGGAATGCCCAGATGGATGGTCGCCGCCACACCGGACCGGTGTGGAACAGAATCCGGCTTACAGGCCGGCTCGTCCGCCCTTACCGCGCCGCGCGAACGCTGCGTCGCAGCGCCTTGAGCGCCGCCGGCAGGTGCTCCTCGCAGCGCGCGGCGAGGTCCACCTCGCGCTGGTAGAGCACACCGTAGGTGAAGGTGTCCTCGCCGGCCGCATGGGCCGCGTCGGCCTCGGCCAGCAGGTGCGTGCGGCTGACGACGCTGTCCTGGTGCTCCCCGAGCAGAGTCTGAATGAGTTTCGCCCTCTTGGCGACCGCCGTGTCGCCGGTTGCTTCGGCCACGTAGCGAAGCCGCTTGGCCGCCTTTCGAATCCGGTGCAGGGCATGGTCGTGTTCGGCTACCGGTTCGCCACCGGTGTCGGCGGTGCCGGTGTGTCGCGCTACCTTGGCCGCCTTGCGGACCTTGCGGTAACTGGCGGCGATCGTGGAGGCGATCATGGTGTGCTCGACGTCGCTTCCCGGCGGCGTGGGTGACGCTGCCGATACCTGCTCCAATGCGTCCAGCAGGCGGAAGTATCGGGCCGAGCGCATGGCGGCCACCGACCGCCGCAACCCGGCCTGGTAGCGCCGCTGCGATCCGGCCACCAGACGCTCGGCAACCGGCCCGCGGACCACGTCCGCGGGCAGAGCGGCCAGGGCCGCGCGGTAACGCTCGCCGAGCACCTCGGCGTCACGAGCAAGCCCCAGCACCGCGGACAGTGCCTGCAGCTCACCGAGAATCCACGCGTCCGCACTCAGGCCGAAGTCGTATCCGGAGGCCTGTAGCAGGCTGCGAATCTGGCGGGTGGCCACCCGCATCTGGTGCACGGCGTCGGGGGCGTCCTCCCGCACGGCGCGGTCGCATTCCAACAGGCGATCGATTTGATCGGCCACCGCTTGATGTACCGGATCACGGTGATCGACGGACCCGCCCGACGCCGTGGTGCCGAGAACCTTCGCCAGTTTCGAACCGTGCCCGGCAGGGACCCCACCGGCGTCGAGCACCCGATTGGTCAACCGGTTCAGCAGCGCGGCGGCATCCGGCGCACCGGTGTCGGTCACCTCCAATTCCCATTCCCGCCAGCTTTGTTCCTCGGCCGGGCTGCCGTCCGGATGGAGGCGGCAGGCGGTGACCCGGTCGTCGCAGAACTCGGCCACGACCGACTCATCGGCACCGATGAGGGCGGTCACCTCACGGGTGTTGTTGATCCGGGCCACGGGGAGCAATGGCCGGTCCCTGACGATGCCGAGCACCACATCGCGCAGTTCGTCGGGGATGTCCTGCTGCAGCGGAGACTGAACCTCGGTGCGGGCCTCCGGGTGGACCGCGTTACCGGGCAGCTTGACGTGCCACCCGGCGTCCGAACCGCCGGTGCGGCGGCGCAGTGTCACCCGCCGCGCGGACAGATCGTGTCCGGCCGTGTCGAAGTAAACGGCTTCCAGACACTGGGTTCTCACCGTGTCGACTCGGGAGATTGCTGTCAGGCCGCTGAAGGACGGGGTCACGGCTTCGTCGGGTACGTCGAACTTTCGCTCCAACTCCACGTGCGTCGACGAGGTACGCGACTTACCCATGGCGAAGTCTAGAAGCTGTGTTCGTCCGCGGGGAAGACGCCGGTGGCAACTTCCGCGGCATACTGCCGGGCAGCGCGGCCGAGTTCGGCGCCGACCTCCCCGAAACGCTTCACGAACTTTGCGGTGCGTCCGTTGGTCAGTCCGGCCATGTCCTGCCAGACCAGGACCTGGGCATCGCAGTTGGGTCCGGCGCCGATCCCGACGGTCGGGATGGTGAGCTTGCCGGTGATCTGCGTTGCCAGTTCGGCCGGCACCATCTCCATCACCACCGCGAA
>JAGQTS010000038.1 GCA_020438895.1 Mycobacterium sp. | reverse complement strand
TGGCGTTGGTAGAACTCGGTTTTCAGGGTTGACCAGAAGCTCTCCTGCTGGGCGTTGTCCCAGCACACCCCGCTTCGCCCCACTGAGAGCCGGACCCCGAGCTCGGTAGCGACCGCGGCCAGCTGGGCGCTGGTGTACTGACAGCCCTGGTCGGCGTGGAAGATCACCCCGGCCGTGGACCCGGTGGTGGGGTCGCGGAACGCCACCGCACGCCGTAGCGCGGTCTCGACGATGTCGGTGTGCAGAGTGTCGCTGAAGGCGTAGCCGAGCACTCGGCGCGAGCAGCCGTCGCGGACCGCTGCCAGGTACAGCCATCCCTGCCCGGTGCTCAGATAGGTGATATCGGAGGTCCAGACCAGATTCAACCCACCCTGGTCGAACCGCCTGCTGACCAGATCGGGAATGCGGTGTGGCCCGTCGTCCCTGATGGTCGTCACCGGCTGCCACGGGCGTGGGCTGATCCCACGAATGCCGTTGTCCTGCATGATCTTCGCGACGGTCTTCTTGGACACGATCTCACCGTCGGCGCGCAGGTCGGCCAGGATCCGCGGCGCCCCGTTGACCTGATCGGAGGCCGCGTGGAAATCGCGGATCTTCACGGTCAGCTCCGCGGTGCGCGCCGCACGCGGCCCCGGCGGGACGTCTCTGCGCGCGGCCCACGCGTAGTAGCCCGATCGGGACACCCCGAGTAACTCGGCCATCCTGGTGATGCTGTGGTTCGCCTTCTCCGCGTCGATCACCGCGAATGCCCGTTCGGGTTCGAGTTCTCGGTCGCAAAGAAGGCTGCCGCTTTTTTCAAGAACGCCCGGTCCATCCGCAGCTCGGCTACCTCACGACGCAGCCGGTCCAGCTCGGCACGCTCATCGGCATCCAGCGCCTCGGGAGGGTCCTCCATCTTCGCCCGCTCGATCGCCACCCAGCGACCCAGCAAGGCCTCACCGACTCCGATCTCCCGCGCGACCTCCGCGATCGAGCGCCCGGTATCAATCACCAGACGCGCAGCCTCCGCACGGAACTTCGGGGCGTAACTCTTCCGCTTTGCACCCATGAGTGCATCCTCTCCTGCCGGGGCATCGCCCAGCCGGTCAGGATGTCCACCAAACGGGGGGAACCCCACTAACTCTCTTTGCGCCAATCCTCGTGGTAGCCCTTGAGGTCCTCTGGGGCCTCCATGTCGGACTTGATCGTCGCGCGGTCGCGCTTGATGGTCACCCGCAGGGCGGCCCAGATCAGCCCGATCACAACGACGGCGGAAACGATGATGATGAGCGGAAGTGTGTCCACTGGAATCTCACATTCGGTCGGTGCTGCGTCAAGGGTAATGGCGACCACCCCAGTGTCGGAGATATCCGACGGTTTGCGGGCAGTTTCGCCGAACCGATGACAGTGGCCGCGTCACCGAATACACGATTTACACGACCGGCGAGGCCGGGTCGTCATTGGTGATCGTGACGGTCTTGCGGTAGTGCGACGGGTCGCTGTTGAGTACCCCGCCACTAACCCCGGTGAGTTCCACTCGGATGAGTTCGTCGGCTTCGTAGCTGGTGTCGCCATAGACGGTGATGTTGATGGTGCCCTGAGTCTGGCCCGGCGCGATGGTCACCGAACCACTCTCCGGAACGAAGTCCACCCACGGCGTCGCCGCAGTCGACAGCAAAGGCTGCTCGACGACGCTGTAGTACACCGTCACCGGGCTCTCGGAGGTCGTCGACAACTGCACCGTCACCGGCACCGTCGTCGTCCCGCTGTTGCCCTCGGCGCGGGACACCGAGGCGCTAGTGAATCCGACCAGCGCCCCGGCGGGCTGGTCGTCGTTGAGGATCGTCACCGTTTGCCGGTAGTCGCTCGGAGAGCTGGCGATCACGCCGTTGTCGGCGCCCGTCAATTCAACACGCACCAATTCGTCGGCTTCGTAGGCAGTGTCGCCGAACACGGTGACGTTGATGATGCCTTCGGTCTGTCCGGCCGGAATGGTCACCGAACCACTCGCTGATCGGAAGTCCACCCCGGGCGTCGCCGCAGTCGACAGCAACGGTTGTTCGATCACGTCGTAGTACACCGTCACCGGGACGTCGGAAGCCGCCGACAATCGAATGGTCACCGGTACCGTCGTCGTCCCGCTGTCACCCTCTGCCTGGGATACCGACCACCCCTTGAAGCTGACCAAGGCGCCGGCCGGCTCGTCGTCGTTGCGCACGGTGACCGTCTGCCGGTAGCTGCTCGGTTCGCTGGCGACCACGGCACCGTCCGCCGCGGTCAACTCGACCCGGATCAATTCGTCGGTCTCATAATCGCTGTCGCCATAGACCGCGACGTTGATCGTGGCGTCCGTTTGGCCGGCCGCGATAGTCACCCACCCACTCTCAGTGCGGAAGTCCACACCGGGGGTCGCCGCTGTCGAGAGCAACGGCTGTTCGATCACGTCGTAGTACACCGTGACCGGCTGGTAGGTCGTCGCCGAGAGTCGCACCGTCACCGGCACCAGTGTCACCCCGCTATCGCCCTCCGGTCGTGACACCGATGCGCTGGTGAAGGCCACCGTCGGTTCGGGCAGTGCGGGGCTGATCGCCACCGCGATCGGCACGGCCATCGATCCGCCGTACCCGTCTGTCACTGTCACGGTGAACGAATCAGCCTTGTCGGCCGGAGTTGCGCCCGTCTGCGCGGCGATCTGACGGGCGCCTACGGTCGGGGTGTAGGTGAACTGCCCGCTCACCGCATCGATGCTGACGATGCCCTTCGATGTCCACGCTGGGGCGGAATAGGTCAGCGGGTCGCCGTCGGGATCGGTGCCGGTCACCGTCCCCGTGACGACGCCGGTGAACGGGTCGTTGGTGCCGACGACTGCGGCGGCGGTCGGCGCTGTGTTCATCCGTCCATAGGGGGCGACCGTCACCGACACCGTCGTGGTGGTCTCGTGGCCGCTGGTGCCCAACAGCCCGAAGGTCAGCAGATTGAGCAGACCACCGATGCCGTGAATGTGGAACCCACTGTCGGCGTCACTCATGGTCACAGTGAACGAGTCGGTGAACCCGGTGCTCGACAGCGCGGAATACGGGGTATAGGTGTAGCTCCCGTCGTCGGCGAGGACGACCTCCCCGCTGTGTCCGTCGGTGTACGTGGTGGTGAAGTCCTCGCTGTCGGCATCGGCGGCCCACAGCACGCCGCTGACCACACCAAGGGAGTTCTGACCCGTCTGGGTCCAATACGCCGTGGGTGTCTGGTTGAAGAACAGCGCCGAGATCGGATCGGCGCCGGTTGCCGCGGCACTCACCGCCGAAGACGCCCCATCGGGATAGCGGCGCGACGCCGCCAGAACCACCGAGGACACCGCCACACCGCCCGGGGCGGTCGGGTCGGAGTCAGGCAGGGACGGCTCTGCCAGCCCGATCACGGCGGGCGGGGCGACCGGTTGCTGCGCGACACTCGACGGAAAGGGACGCGCGACAGACGCTACCGCCGGCCCGGGCGGAGCAACGGCAACGGTAACGGCGTCGACTGGCAACTCCCCGGCGACGACTGGCACGCGGATTCCCACTTCCCGGTGCCGTCGCGGGATGACGTTGCGCACCTTTGTCGATGGCGTGGTTGTCGATGGCTTGGTTGTCGATGGCGTGCTCGCGTCTTGGGCGGTATCGCTGGTGGCATCACCGGTAACGGCGCCGGGATGGTGAAACGTCGCGACGCCGGTAACGCGGCCGAGCCGTTGTGGAGCCGAGGTTTTGGCGTCTCGACCGTCGTGTCTACCCCGATCGTCGGCCGACACGGCGGATCGCGTGGGCTTGTTGTCGACTCGGGCATCCTCGGAGTCCGCGGCCGCCGTCCCCACCCCGAAACCGCCGGCAACAGCACCGATGCCCAGTGCCACCGACAACCCGCCGACCCGACCCACCAATGCTGAACTTTTCACCAATCCCCCTGAATACTCACTGCGGCCTCCCGACCGGCTCATCATCATTGCACATTCCCCGGCGCTCGCCGACGCACGTCACCGCGCATATCGGAGAATGCAATCGTCTGCTGGGCAATACAATTCACCACGCTTGGGGATGGACCTGAGCCGAGGATCCCGATCCGGCACCACCTCGCAGGCACACACTCGTCCAGGATTGCCGACCGGCCGTCGTGGAGTTGCCCTACACCGTCAGTGCGGTGCCGGTCTCGGCCTCGGCGAAGGCGACGAGGTCCGCGGCGGCGGCGTAATCACACGCCAGCACCGATCGACCGATGAGCACCGGGCCGCCGCGCAGGCCGAACCTGCCGCTGACGCCGACGTAGCTGCCGGGCGGGATCGGTTCGCTGATGCAGTACAGCGTGGGCGCGGCACCCTCGTCGATGTCGTTGGCCAATCGGCTGGCTGCGCCTTGGATCACCTTGTGCGCCAACGCCATCAGACGCGTGTCCGAGACGGCTGAGAGGTTCGAGGCTACCCATCCCGGGTGGGTGAGCTGGGCGAGGATCGGCGATCGGGCTGCCCGCAGCCGGCGGTCGAGTTCCAGACCCCACAGCATCACCGCCAGCTTCGAGCGACAGTACGCGCCCATCGGCGTCCAGCGGTGATCGCGTAGGTGCATGTCGTCGGGCCGCCAGGTCGCCGAGCGGTGCGCGTCGGAGCCGACGTTGATGATCCGCGAACGCACCCGGCCCAGTAGCAGGTTGGTCAGCGCGAACGGCCCGAGCATGTTGGTGCCCAGCGTCATCTCGAACCCGTCGACGGTCTCGGCCCGGTGTTGGGTCACCACCCCGGCGTTGTTGACCAAGATGTCAACGTCTCCGTCGAGCAGATCGGGAAAGGCCCGCACCGATGCCAGGTCGGCCAGGTCGAGTTTGATCACCGATGTCGAACCACCGATCTCAGCCGCCCGTTGCCGGCCGAGGTCGGTGTTGCGGACCGCCAAGATGACATGGGCACCGGCCTTGGTCAGCGCCGCCGCCGTCCCCAGCCCGACGCCGTTGGTCGCCCCGGTCACGATGATGCGCTTGCCGGCGGGGTCGCCGAGCCGATTCGGGGACCACGATGACGTCATGGTGTTCAGGGTAGTGATCGTGGTTTCGCCAGATCAAAGGTTGGCTACCTTGAGCAGCTCGTGACGGTAGTTGCGGTGCAGGCCTGCGCTGAGTTATCGGTGGCCATGTCGCGGGTTGGTGCAGCGTCGAATTGGGGAGCTACGCGGGCGGCGCAGCGGTGTTGGGGCTGCTCTCGCGTCGGAGCACTCGAGTGAATTTGTCAGGGTGTCGTCGTATCGTCGAAGACCTGAACTGGGGGGAGAAAGGTGATAACAGCACTATCCGAGCCAGCGGTTCATGCCGTTGATGCCTGCGCACAGGTTAGGCCGATCAGACGTGTCGCTGTTGCTGTCCAGTGTGGGGAAGGCGGCGATTTCGCATTCCATGCCGTGGACGGCGACGACGCCGCGCTGACGTGGACGGGCACACTGCAGGCGGCCACAGCCGACGCGGCCGTGCTCGACGTCTTCGTTCGGATCCGTATGGAGGTCGACCCTCTGGATCGGATTCGGTTCCTGGTGGACTTGCCCCGGGGCAGTCTGCTGTGGATTCATCAAGACGAGGTCCGCGGCGCGCTGCCGCGCTGCACCGTCCAAGGACCCGGTCCCCGCGACGCCGAACTCATGGCGGCCGCCGCCGCGGGACTGTCCCCCGGGCCGGCGTCGGGCGAGCCGATGGAAACCGCCCGGCTGATGCTGCCTCCGCTGACCGTTGCGGCAGATGGCTCAGTGCGGGGCAGGTTCTGTGGCTACGGCTGGCTGGCATCCGACGGGCAGCATGAGCTCGCGGGCCGCGTCGACTCGAAGAAGGTGATCGGTCGCCGAGCGTCCATGGTGGCTGAACTGCGTGCCATCAACGACGCCGTACACCGGCTCACCAGCAGTTTACTGCGATAACAGTTATGCAGTGTCGATGGCACGCAAATGGATGGCCGGCCAGCAGATCCTGCCCGAGGGCTACAGCACCCAGCGCGGGAGCGGAAAGCTGGCTGGTTTGGTCGTTGCGCAACGCCGACTGCACCGCAATGCATCTCGCCTCGATATCCGATGGACCCGCAGCCACCAGGGCGAACCGCTGAACGAAGGCGCCGATGCCCTGGCACGATTGGCCTCCCGCTACATCAGAGGCAACAGCGGACTTTCGGCGGCGGACTACCGCCGACGGGCCAAAGGACTTGCCGATGCTTTCGCCGCCGAGTTCCGGCGCTCAGGCGAGCCGCCTGTGGGCTGGGCTTGAACGCCGCTACTGGCGGACCAACTCCACGTTGAGGACCTGGGATTCACCCTTCTGGACTTCCACGTACTGTCCCAGGATCTTTCCATCGACCAGTCGACCGACGAAGAATCCATCATCGTCGGCGATCCGGATCTCACCGTCGACCCCGACGGCTCCGTTGACAGCCTCCCTCTGGGGATCCTCACCGTCGTTGTGGTACTCCTTGAAGCCGGCGAAGCCCTGCCCCTCCGCTTGGTCGACCACCAGCTTCTGGTCCTTCCACGTCACAGGTTTGCCCTCTTCGAAGCCAGCGCCCGTCTGCGCCCAGGTTCCCATCAGATCCTTGGCGGCAGGGACTTTGTCCGAACTGCCCGACGCGCACCCACTGACGACGGCGGCGGTAGCGAGTACAGCGACAGTGGCAGTAATCAGACGTTTCATCGGCATCCTCAAGTTGGCTGGCAACTTAGCGTCGCCGGAACGGAATTCGCGATCCGACCGTACGTCGCAAACGCTCCGCCATGCAGGCGTTTGCGCTTTTCAGCAGTTGTCGTGAAGCTGCGGAACGAATCTGGTACCAGAGTAATCCGATCCAGTCACGATTTGTGAACGGCGACGAGGATCGACTCCAGCGGTTTCAGGGTCTAGAAGTGGACTGGTCTCGGCGTACCGAACAGGTATCCCTGCGCTCGCTCAATGCCCAACTCGGCGAGCCGTTCCACCGTCGCCTCAGACTCGACTCCCTCAGCTATCGTCTTCGCACCGTGTTCCCGCGCGACGAAGGCTATGGCGCGGACAATCCGTTCGTCGTTGCGATCGTCAAGCAGGTTCGTGATGAACGTCTGATCGATTTTCAATGTGTCGATGGCCAGGTGCCTCAGTTCAGTGAACGTGCCATAACCGGTCCCGAAATCGTCGAGCGCCAATCGGCAGCCCACCTTCTGCATTTGCCGGGAAAACGCCGCAGCTGCCGCGGGAGAAGCCAGCGCGGTGGTTTCGGTGACTTCGAATGTGATCCGGCCTGCAATGGTAGGTCCGGCAGCAGCGAGCCCCTCAAGAATCTGATGCATCGCGGCGGCGTCCCCGATCGTCTGGCCGGTGATGTTCACGCAAATGTTTCGGCCCGCTCGCGCCAATTCGATCGCCTTCCCAACCATGTACCCATCGATCTTCGGCATGAGGGCAAACCGCTCGCACTGCGGCAGAAACTCACTCGGCGGCAGGACCTGCGCCGTTGCCGAATCGCGCAGCCGTACCAGTAACTCCTCCTCGACCGTTACCCGGGTTGCGATGTCCACAATCGGCTGCGCATACACCAGCAGCAATCCGTCGGCGACCGCCGTGCGCAGCCGGTCCTCCCACATGGCTTGTTCAGCAGCGGCCTGCTGGGCGTTCCATCGGTCAGTGATGTCCGTCCTAAC
>JAGQTS010000412.1 GCA_020438895.1 Mycobacterium sp. | reverse complement strand
ACACCCAGTGGGCCGACATCGAGCGCGAGGTCAATGCCTACCTCGAATTCAACCCACACGTCTTCCGGGACAAGATCGTCCTACTGCCATGCGACGACCCGGAGTGGAGTAACTTCGCGAAGTTCTTCGCACTCCACTTCGTCGATTTCGGCCTAAAGAAGCTCATCTCGACCTCATACGCACCCGATAGCAACCCGGCAAACTTCTCCTACGAGCCAACGCTCTTCGAGCTCGACGACCCGAAGTTCGACGCAACGAAGACCCACACCAATGGCAAGAAGTTCATCCTCGAGCCGAAAGACATCAACAACGACGGCGTCATCAACATCGACGACCTCCAGTGGGAATACCTCGATGGCGACGGTGACTTTCGGAGCGCCGAAGTAACCGCCCTGCGCGACGAGGCCGACATCATCATTACCAATCCGCCCTTCAGCCTGTTCCGCGCCTTCATCGGCTGGCTCGTCGACGGAGGCAAGACCTTCTCGGTGATCGGCAACAGCAACGCCACGACTTACGTGGAGATCTTTCCCCTCATCCAGCAGAACAAACTCTGGAAGGGCGCTACTGCCAACAGCACCGACATGGTCTTTGGCGTACCCAAGGGCGCGCCGGTTAAGGAAGCCGATCGCCTTAAGGCCGAACGGCTCGGCTACCCGTCGACGGACAAGTACGACTTCACCAGGCTCGGTAACGCGTGTTGGTTCACCAACATCGACCACGGCCGACGCCATGAGCCGCTGCAGCTGATGACGATGGCGGACAACATCAAGTACTCCAAGCACAAGGACGTCCGCGGCGTCGGGTATCAGCGCTACTACAACTTCCCCGAGGCCATCGAAGTCCCGTGGATCGACTCCATTCCGAGCGATTTCGACGGGATCATGGGGGTACCGATCACGTTCCTGGACAAGTACAACCCTGACCAATTCGAGATCCTCGCGCACGGCGACGACATGGACGCGCTCCGCCAGATTGGCGTCCAGACCCTGGGAGACGAGTTCGTGAAGACCTACTACGCGCAGGGCGGCACAGGCGGCAACAGTTCCGGCCACCGACGGCTCGGCCTTACCGAACCCACCTATCACACGGCGTACAAACGCATCATGATCCGCCGGAAGGACGCCTCGTGAAGACCGAGCTGAAGCACTACACGGTCGAGGAGGTCCTTGAGGGTTTCGTGTACAACGAGCTTGAGGGCAAGGGCTTGTTCGGGCTCGACGGGAAACTCGTCATCCAGCCGGAGTATCAGCGCAACTACATCTACAACGACGGTAAGCGCGACGTCGCGGTCATCGACTCGTTGCTCAAGGGGTATCCACTTGGGCTGATCTACTTCAACGTCGATGGCTCCACTCTTGAGGTCCTCGACGGCCAGCAGCGCATCACCAGCGCAGGCCGCTTCGTCACCGGCAAGTTCGCCATCAAGGTGGACGGTCGGGAGCAGACTTTCTCCTCGCTGACCAAGGACCAGCAGCGCATGATCCTCGACACTGCCCTGGACATCTACGAGTGCGACGGGACAGAGGACGAGATCAAGGCCTGGTTCCAGACCATCAACATCGCCGGTGTCCCGCTCAATAAACAGGAGCTGCTCAACGCGATCTACTCAGGGCCGTTCATCACCAAGGCCAAGGCGGAGTACAGCAACTCGAACAACGCGAACATGCAGAAGTGGCAGTCGTACATCAACGGCGACCCCAAGCGGCAGCAGGTCCTCGCGGAGGCGCTGGACTGGGTCGCGGCTTCGCAGGGTCTGACCGTCGACGCCTACCTCGCTCAGCACCGCCTCGACCAGGACATCGCCCAGCTGAAGACCTACTTCACCTCGGTCATCGACTGGGTCGGAAGCGTTTTCATCAGACCCCCAGACCGGGAGATGCGCGGTCTTGAGTNNTTGAGTGGGGGCGGCTCTACGAGGCACATCATGGGACGTCCTACAGCGCGACGAAAATCGAGGCTCGCATCAACGAGCTCCGCAGCGACCCGGCGGTGCACAACAGCAGGGGTATCTACGAATATCTCCTCGGCGGTGAGAACCAGCCCCAACTACTCGATATTCGCCTGTTCGATGACAAGGATAAGCGCGTCGCTTACGAGCAACAGAAGACGAAAGCCGAGGCCAACGGTGAGTCGAACTGCCCGCTATGCGCGATCGGCGGAGACAACAACAAGACCAGGATCTATAAGCAGAATGAGATGGACGCCGACCACGTCACCGCCTGGTCCAAGGGCGGCTCGACGGACCTGTCCAACTTGACCATGCTTTGCGTGCCACATAACCGCGCCAAGGGCAACAAGTAGCGCCTGCGTAAACCGATTTTCTGAGGACACAGGCAAGCGTATTTCCAACCTGGACAACGCTTTTCGTTCGTTATTCGCATGCCACAGCGCCTCAGGCTCGGCCCTGCCGCCTTACAGGCTGATGTCGTAGCCGTCGTCGCGGCTGCGGTGCTGCTCGCGGTCACGCTGCTGGTGGCGGGTGCGCTCAAGGTGGTCGGCGATGGCCCGTCCGGCGGCATGGTGGGTGTCGATGAGTCGGGTGTGGGCCTCGACGAGCCGCCCGACCATGGTGACGGCGTGCTGCTGGGTATCAGTGGCGTCGAGGTGGTGGGCGGCCCAGGGGGCGGCCGCGGCCAGGGTATCGGTGAGGTGGCGCTGGGGGCCGGGATTGGCCCGGTCGGTGACCAGCACCAGGTTCAGGTTGTGGTGGGCGGCGGTGCGCAGCCACCCGACCAGGGTGTTGGTGTCGAGGTGATCGGCGCCGTCGAGGACAACCCGGCTGCCCGGTGGGGGCTGCCAAGTCCGGCGGCCCAGGGCGTTGGCGATGGCTTTCTGATCCCGCACGTAGCGCTGGTAGGGCTGCTCGGCGGCCTGCTCGGCGGCGGGACCGACCGGCATGACCACCAGCTGCTGACCCGCACCGCCGGTGCGGGTCAGCGCGGACAGCACCGCGGTTTTGCCCTGGCCGCCGTCGACGGTGGTGTCGCAGTCCAGGGTGTGCACGAGCGTGGGGCTGGTGGCGATGCGCTCCACCGCCCGGCGGGCTGAGGGGTCCAGCCCGGCCAGGATGGATTCGGCGGGTGGACGCCCGATCACGACGGGGCTGCGCTGGGCGGCGGCGTCGGTGAGGGTGGTGCGCAGCCAGCCGGGCAGATCGCGCCCCGACTCGGCAGAGCTGGCGGTGGCCGGTGGGTGAGTGGCCGCCCACGCCGCGGCCCTCTCCACCACTGACCTGCCAGTGCTGGTGGGGTTCAGGGTGTGCGCCCAGGGCAGCCCGGCCAGGGTGTCGCACAGTTCGCGACTCGGCCCGCCGCTGGTGAGGTCGGAGACGAGGACGAGTTTGGTGTTGGTGGCCCCGGCGTGCAGACACAGCGCCGTGAGCGCCTCGCGGGGCAGCTGCTCAGCCCCGTCGACCAGCAGCAGCCCACCGATCGGCAACCGCTGGTGGCGGTCGGCCATCGCGGCGACGGCCTCGACCGGATCGACCTCCCGGAGCCCCGCCGGGAGCCGTTGGCCGGTACCGGTGTCGGCCGGGTGGGGTGCGGTGCGGGCCAGCCAGACCGGCCGGCCGGACTGGCGGGCGGCGTCGGCGAGCGCGCCGATGACCGCGGCGCGCTGCCGCGGCTCAGTGACGAGGATCGGCTGCACCGCCTGGATGCTGCCGGCGGCCGCCGACACCGCCTGGCGCCCCGCCTCATCCAAACCGGCGCCGGTGGCCGGGGCTGCCCCATACATGGCCGCGCCACTACGGCCGGCGGCCGCGCCGATGAACACCTCAACGGCGGCCTGTAGATCCCCGACCCGCACCGCGAGCGCGGCGACCCCATCCACGGCGGTGCGGCCACGAGTTTGGTTGTGCGCGTGGGCTGTCCGGTCGTCGGTGTGGGTGTGGAGGTCGTGGCGGTACTGCCGGCGCAGCCGCGCCACCACCGCCCGGTGGTGGCGGTGCAGCGCGGCGACCGCTTCGGGCAGGCGCTCCTCGACAGCCGGGTCACCCTGGGCGGTGATC
>JAGQTS010000411.1 GCA_020438895.1 Mycobacterium sp. | reverse complement strand
GGGCGCTGCTGGCCAACCTGGTGTCGGTGACACTCCTGGTCATCGAGACTGCGTCATTCCGCCGCCGATAGCGGCGCTGGAACCTACCGGTGGTCAGCAACCCAATGTCGAACCCGCAGCAGCCTTTCCAGATGTGGAACCGGCGACGGGCAGCGGCACGGCGCACGGCGGTGTCCATTCCCACCGACGTACCGACCACCGAGGTCATCTTCCTGGTCATGCGCCGGATGCGGGCACCGCTGATCGTGGTCATCACCACGTTCAGCTTCTGCACCGCCGGGATGTTGTTCATGCCGGGGACCGACCCCGATGGAAACCCCTACCGGCTGAACATCTTCGACGCCTTCTATCAGATGACGATCACGTTGACGACCGTCGGCTACACCGAGGCGCCCTACCCGTTCAGCTACCCGCAGCGGATGTGGCTGTCGATGTCGATCTTCCTGCTCGTCATCAGCTGGGCCTACGCCATCGGCGTGTTCCTCGCCCTCGTCCAGGGCAGTGCCTTCCAGTCCGCAGTCGCCGTCCAGCAGTTCCGCCGCCAAGTCCGCCGCCTGGTGGAGCCGTTCTTCATCGTCGCGGGCTACGGAGACGCCGGCCGGGTCGTCGGCGCCGAACTCGACGAGCACCACCGCCGCTTCGTCATCATCGACCGCCGGGAGGACACGGTTCAGTCGGTGATATCCGAGCAACTCAGCTTCGATGTTCCCGCCGTGCAGGGCGACTGCGCCGCCCCGGCGATGCTCGGCATGGCCGGTCTGGGCAATCACACCTGCGCGGGTGTGCTGGCTCTGACCGACGACGATGACACCAACCTCGCGGTGGTGATGGCCGCCTCGCTGCTGCGGTCGGACTTGCCGGTGTTCGGCCGCTGCTCCCGGCAGCGCACCCGGGAGCGAATGGAGCAGTTCGCCCCGGGGTCGGGGATCAATGCCGACGACCGCTTCGGCGACTACCTCGCCCTGTCAATCCATCAACCGGTCAGCCATCAGTTGCTGCGATGGCTGATGGACAACGACCAGCAACACCTGCCACCGGTGCGGCGGGACCTCGCGAAGCGGCGGTGGGTGGTGTGCGCCGACGGCGAATTCGGTGACGCGGTGGTCGCCGACCTCGCCGCGATCGGGGTCAGCGTCACCATTGTCGATCCCGACAGCGCCGACCCGGACGTTTCCGGATCGGTGGCCTTCGTCGCCGGCACAGCCAACGACACCGTCAACCTCGCCCTCGCCGATCGTGCCCGGCACGCCAATCCAGATATTTATCTGGTGCTGCGTCAGCAAACCAACGCCAAGAAGGCGCTGCTGGAGTCGCTGCGGATCGATTCGGTCTACATCGCCACCGAACTGATCGCCCGCGAGGTTCTGGCCCGTGTGCTGACCCCCGAATTCTGGAGCTTCGTCGAACACGCCCTCACCCGCGATGACCAATGGGCCACGCACGTACGCGACCACCTGATCGACCGCTGCGGTCGTCGGACCCCCGAACGCGAGGTGATCACCGTGTCGGCCGAACACACGCCCGCCATCACCGACTGGCTACGACGCGGCAACACCCTGACCCTGGGCACCCTGATGAGACAACCCGACGACCGGGAGACGACGCTGCCGGTGGCGGCCTTGGTGCTCATTCGCGGCGGCCAGACGCAGTTCATGCCACCGGAGGACACCCCACTGGCGCTCGGCGACACGGTACTGATCGTCGGCAAGCCCGGCGGGCTGTCCCAGGTGAGCGAGATCTGCCACTACCCCGCCACCGTCGAACACCTGGCGACCGGCCGCGACGTTCCGCTGACGTGGGCGTGGGCCCGGCTCACCGCACGAGGTCGAGCCCAGGACTGACGATGCGGGCATCACATGGTGATCACCCGCGCCTGGAGTACATCGCATGCTGTGATGGGCACGCACACGAGCACCGGAGGTCGCCATGTCGGAGATGGACTGCACGGATACCGACGCGGGCGGGCCACCCGCCGTCCTTGCCCGGAGCATCACGATGCGCGGGCCATGGGGTCCGGTGTACGGCCCGGTGGACCTCGAAATCCCGGAAGGTGGCGTCACCGTGCTGGTCTGTCCGGCGGGAACACCACGCGACGCGCTACTGATGACGATCGCCGGGCGGATGAAGCCGATGTCCGGTCAGCTGACGGTGCGGAACACAACGCAGGCCAAGCGGATATTCCGGCTGTGCGCGCTGGCCGGAATCAACGAACTCGACACGGTCTCCGAATCGGTGACGGTGCGCGATCTGATCACCGAGCAGTTGCGCTGGGACGCTTCGTGGTACCGGTTCATTGGGCAGGCCGATCAGACCGACCTGGTACGGGTCTGCGCACCGGTGTTCGGAGACCTGCCACTGCCACCGCTGATGGAGTATTTCGAACTTCTCTCCGAACTCGACCAGTTGCTGCTGCGGATAGCGCTGGCGAACACCAGGCGGCCGCCTCTGTTGGTGGTGGGGAACCTCGACTTCGTCACCAGTGACAGCAACCGGGATGCGCTCATCGAGCGACTCATAGACCTGGGACATACCCAAACGGTCGTCACCGCGACGGTCAATGGCGTGAGCGGCAATCGGGTGCGTGCCCAGATCACCGTTCCCAACACGGATCGCGCCCAATTGGTGCAATCACGGAAAGGCAAGGGGTAGCGATGCTGGCCGCCATGTCCCTGGGCACCGACATCAAGCGGTATTCCCGCGGACTGCTTCCACGGATCGCGTTGCTGATCGTCGTCTTGATGCCACTGCTGTACGGCGCGTTATACCTGTGGGCGTTCTGGAACCCGTTCGGAAATGTCGACAAGGTCCCGGTGGCCTTGGTCAACGAGGATCGAGGAGCCTCAGCCGACGGCAAAAAGGTGAGGGCCGGAGAGGAAGTCGCCACAGCGCTGATGAACTCCGGACAACTGGGCCTGCACCAGGTCTCCGCCGAAGAAGCGGCCGACGGACTGGCCCACGGCCGTTACTACTTCACGATCACGATCCCGCCCGACTTCAGCGCCGACATCGTCTCCCCGTCGGGCGGTAACCCGACACCGGCGGCACTCCGGTTCACGTTCAACGACTCGAACAGCTACCTCGGGTCGCTCATCGGGCAGAACGCAGCGCGGGCGGTGATCAACGACGTCAACGCCAGCGTGGGCGAGCAGACCATGATCACGGTGTTGAGCGGCCTCACCGATGCCGGTGCCGGGCTCACCAAGGCCGCCAACGGTGCCGAGCAACTCGCCGACGGCCTGGTCACCGCACGCGACGGCGCGGCTGAACTGGCCAACGGCACCAGGCAACTGTCGACCTCGGTGGACACCGCAACGACGCCGCTGATCACCTTCCTGGAACGGGTGGACCGACTCGACCTCGATCCCGATGTCGTCGGAGCCGCCGCACAACGGTTCAGCGCCGCCGTGGCATCGACCGCCAACCGGATCGAGGCGCGCAACATAGACTGGCAGCGGGCCGAATCCATCGTGGACCAGACGGTCACGACGCTGCAGTCCTTTCCCGACCCGGACGTCCAGCGCGCCGGCGACGTCCTGGCCGTCGCACAGGCATTGCTGCGCCAACACGACGCCGACCCTGCCACCGATTCCGGGCTGAAACACCTGCGCGACAGCGCAGCCCAGTTCGAGGCCGAGTTGGGCGATCCGAACAGTGCGCTGCGGACGTTCATGGCCAGCGCGTTGAACGGTGGCTTGCGTTCGGACATCGTGAAGTTGCGCGACGGTGTGGACGAACTCGACGCCGGCGCCCATCAGCTCAGCGGCGGTCTGGTCCAACTGTCTGCTGGGGGGACCGAACTGGCGGACAAGCTGCGGGAGGGGTCTACCCAGATCCCGTCGTGGACGGCCAAGCAACGTGTCGAGGTTGCCAAGACGGTGTCCGAGCCGGTGAAACTCGATCTGGTGACGCACAATCCGGCGCCCACCTTCGGCACCGGGTTCGCGCCGTTCTTCATGGGTCTGGCGGTGTTCGTGGGAGCCCTGCTGATCTGGATGGTGCTCAAGCCCGTCCAGCCGCGCCCGATCATCAACGGCTTGGGTTCGTTCCGGGTCGTGCTGGCCTCCTACTGGCCCGCATTCCTGGTGGCGGTGGGCCAAGTGCTGGTGATGTACACGGTGGTGCATTTCGGGGTTGGCCTGAATCCGAAGTATCCGCTGTACACCGGGCTGTTCCTGCTGCTCGTGCTGGCGACATACCTCGGAATGATCCAGGCGTTCAACGCCGTGTTCGGGGTCGCGGTGGGCCGGGTGATCACGCTGGCTTTCCTGATGGTGCAGTTGGTGTCTGCCGGCGGCATCTATCCGGTTGAGACCACGGCGAAGCCATTCCAGGTGATCCATCCGTACGTTCCGATGACTTACTCCGTCAACGGATTACGACAACTCATCGCGGGTGGAATCGACCATCGGCTCACCGTGGCGATCACCGTTCTGGCCGGCGTGCTGGCAGTATCGCTGGCCGTGAGCGCGTGGGCGGTACGCCGTAGCCGCCAATACACGATGGAACAACTGCACCCGCCGATCGAGGTGTGAGCCGATGGCCGATCAGGTCTGCACAGAGGGAAACCGGGGCGGCCGCTTCTCACGTAGTGCGGTCATCCCCTCCACGACGTCAGGGCCCAGGAAGGTGAGCATCTCGTAGGCCGCGGACTGATCGAAGGTCGGGCCGGCGGTGCGCAGCCAGTTGTTGAGAGCCCGCTTGCTCAGCCGGATCGCCTGCTGAGCACCCAGGGCCAGACCATCGGCGATGCGCAGTGCCTCGTCGAGAACCTGTTCGCGTGGAAGGGCTTTGGCGACCAGGCCGATACGTTCGGCCTCGGCGCCGGAGAGCATCTCACCGGTCAAGAGATAGTAGCGGGCCTTGGCCATCCCGATCAGCAACGGCCAGATGATCGCGGCGTGATCCCCGGCCGCGACACCGAGTTTCACATGCCCGTCACCGATCTTGGCGTCCTCGGCGGCGATCGCCACATCGGCCAGAAGCGCAACGACCGCGCCAGCGCCAACCGCCGCCCCGTTGATCGCCGAGACGATGGGCTTGTCGCAATCGATCATCGCGTAGACCAGGTCGCTCATCTCGGTGAGCATGTGCGACACCTGCTCGTAGTTGCCGGCCATACGTTCGACCATGGCCAGATCCCCGCCGGCGCTGAACGCCTTCCCCGCGCCGGTGACAACCGCGACCCGGGTCTTGGGGTCGGCAGCGACGTCCCTCCAGATGCGGGCCAGTTCGGTGTGCATGCCTTCGTCGGCGGCGTTGTACTTCTCGGGGCGGTTCATCGTGATGAGCAGAACCCCGTTGGGGCGACGGGTCAGGGCCAACTGCTGGTATTCACCGATGTCCATCAAGACGTGCCGTCCTCGACGCCTGCCGCCATCGCCGCCTGGAACGCCGCACCCATCTTGCCGGCGAACGCCTGAACGGCCTTGAGTGGACGGAGCATCACGGTGAACTCCTCGATCAGACCGGCGTCATTGGTGCGCAGGAAGTCACAGCCCTGGATCTGCAGGCCGTCGACGGTTGCGGCGAAGACCAGGGCATGATCGGGGCTGCCCGGCGCGCCGATCTCACGTTCGTAGACGAAGTCCTCGAAAATGGTTGCCACCGTGCGCAAGATGAGGCCGACCACCTCCTTGCCGACATACGGCTTGTGGGCGATCGGACTGCGGAAGATGACGCCGTCGTCGAGAAGCGCAATGGCGGCGTCGAGGTCGCCGGCCTCGACGGCGTGGCGGAACTGGTGCACGGTTCGGTACCTTTCGTCGTCAGGAAGATTGGCCGACGGCCGGCCCGCCGTCAACCCCGGGATCAACGACGATCGGGAGCCCGCGTCAACACGGGCTGGAACCCTGGAACCCTGGAACCAAAGCCCACCCCGGCACGACTAAATGGTCGAGCGAGGCCATCTGGCATCGAGAAAGGACGCAGGTGGGAGATGACGGGGTCACGATGCCTAGGAGATCTCGAGCGGGCGGTCATGGAGCAACTCTGGGAGGGCGATCAGCCCCAGACCGTCCGTGAGGTGCATGCCGGCCTCCGGACCCGCCGACCACTCGCATACACGACCGTGATGACAGTGCTCCACCGGCTTGCCGCAAAGGACCTGGTGCTCCAGATCCGTGAAGATCGGGCCTACCAGTACACCCCGGCGCGGTCCCGCGAGGAACTGATCGCCGGGGTGATGATCGACGCCCTCGACCAGCTCACCGACCCCGATGCACGACACCATGCTCTGCTGACTGTTCTCGCGCGGCTGGGTTCCGATGAAATCGAGGCGCTGCGCCTGGCGCTGACCGTAGAGACCGACAGCCGGCCCGAGACCACGCACCCACGCGTGGCGTGAGGTTGGGACGAGGTCAGCCTTCTTGACCTAGCGCTCGCCGTCGGTGGGGCCCGCCGTGATCTCCCCGCCGGTTTCATATCCACTTCGCGTGCCCTCGCCGTGCGATTCGGTACCCGTCAGCGACTTGGTACGACCGGTCTGCCGTGCCGACCGTCGCCGCGGAAACCGGTCGGCGATGGTGCTCATCGAGGTAACCATCCTGTTGAGCGTCTCAACGGCGGACTCGAGGGTGTCGGCGGTCGGGGTCAAGGTCTCCACGACCGGCTGGAGCCGGCTGAGGATTTCTGCGGTCTCGGTGAGCTGTTCGAGCGGACCGTCCTTGACCGTCAGCTTGTCGATGATGCCGCCCTCGGCAAACATCCGCTCGACGACGCCCTCCTCGGCGAAGATCCGTTCAAGTGGCCCGTCCTCGTCCAGCAGCCGATCGACCAGGCCTCCCGGGGCCAGCATCCGCTCGAGTGAACTGCCCTCGACGGAGACTCGATCGAGCAATCCGCCGGGTGCGGCCACCATGTCGACCACACCGCCGGGACGAGTCAGCTTGTCCGCCGGCCCCCCACGCGCCAGCATCCGGCCCAGCGCTCGGTCATTCTCGGTCAATTCCGCAACGCGGTTGGCGCCGACGATCGCACCCCGCAGCGGAAACAAATCGGTGATCGGATCTACCGTCTTCGGTCCGTCCACGCCCAAGGAATGCTTCACAGATCCGAGCGCGAGAGTTGCCACCGCTAGTCCGGCGTCAGCCACCGCGACACCGGCCCGGACAGATGCCAGGGCCGCGCCGGCCAGGGCTTGGCTGATGTTCACTCGAACAGTGTATGGACACGTGCCGCCAGGCTCGGCGTTATCTGCGCACGTGGTGACGCGAACACCGCAACTAGGGTGTCCATACGGGCTCATCTCGGGGCGGGCGCTTCCCTATCAGCACAGCGCTGTCGAACCGCCCGCCGGCGTGGACGACACACCGCCCCGCAGCGCTGCGTTGATAACCGGCGGGGAACTGCCCCGTCAGCGGGTTACGGGGGAAATGCCACGATCCACGGATATCCAGCCGCAGGGAGTCGCCGGCGCGCATCCGTGTGGCGTGCGGGAGGAGTGCGATATCGACGGCGACGATCTGCCCGCTGGTGACCGGCTCGGCACGCCGGTGAGTGTGGACGGGCTGCCAGGGAGTGCTGAGCGTCCGGTCCAACTCGCGGTGCGCCAGCCGTTGCCAGCCCCGGGTGACCATGTCGGAGCTGAATCCGTAGGAGCCTTCGAACGTGCACTCGCGGCCGTGCCGGAACTTCCGCACCCCGACGAACAGATGGGCGTCGTCGGTTCCCTCCAGGCTGACCCATAGTCTCAGCGCACTGTGCCCGATGACATCGCAGTCCTCGGTGACCGACCACCTCAGGGACAGAACCGAATCGCGAAGGTCGAAACCCGCCTGCGCGGGAACTGCTTGTTCCTGCTCGGTCAGCTCCCCCCGCAACACATCGAGGTACAGCCGCTTCCAAGTGAGATCTTCTGGTGGCCAGGACTTTTCCGCCAGGACGGCCACGGGATCGGGACCTTCGTCGTGCACTGCCAGCCGAACGGGCGCGGCGCGGTGCCAGCCGTTGTCCTCGCGCTTGAGGAAATGATCAAAGAACGCGCCTTGCGCCGCGAGGGCCTGAGCCGAATAGAAATGCGCCCACTTACCGTCGCGGTGCGTGTAGAGCCAACGTTGGCGGGACGATGCCCGGCGGAATGCCTCGAAAGATCCGCGGGTGTGCAGATTGTGATCGGAGAAGCTACCGCACACCAGCATCGGAACCGAGATGCTGGCGAGGTCCGGTGTATGCGCCTCGTACCACGCGTCGATCTGAGGGCGAGCGGTGAACTCCGATCGGACTTTCTCCGTCATGCGGGCCTGCCGATCGGTCATCGCGCTCCACATGACGGTGAACCCGTCTTCACGAATCCCGCCGGGATAGGCCAGGTCGCGGTAGACGTCGCTGAGGCCCTCCCACGGGCAGATGGCGGCCAGATGCGGGGGTTGGGTGCCCGCCGCCCCGTATTGACTGATCGCCAGATAGGACACCCCGAGTAGCCCGACCCGGCCGTTGCTCCACGATTGCGTACCGGCCCACTCGATCAGATCGTGGTAATCCACACCCTCCTGACCGGAGAGGAGTTCTCCGACCCCGTCGGAACTGCCGGCGCCGCGCAGGTCGGCGTTGATCACTGCATATCCTCGCCTGACCCAGACAGCGGGGTCGGGAGCCTCCCAACCGGTCCACGCCGAGAACCGGATCGGATGCGGTTGCGGAAAGACCCGGTACTGAGCGTTCGCGGCGCGGCGCAACGCCGGTATGCGATCTTTGCCGTAAGGATGTGCGCTCATGATCACCGGCACCGGAACGTCTGTCGGCGGCCGGAATACGTTGACCCGCAGAATGGTCCCATCCCGCACACGTACGGGCCGATTCCATTCCGCCAGCACGCCGTCTGGTACCGGGGTCACGGAGACCGCCGGGCGCAGCACGGTGTGCAACCGACGCAACGCCAACCGGAACCGGCGGGAGGAACCCATCACCGCCGATCATCTCACCGGCGTACGGTGATGCGCTTGAGAACGCCTACGATGCTGAGGTGTCCGAACCCGACGACTCCATGCGCGGTGCGGTTCTCATCTGCGCCACCGCGATCATTGCAGGTGCGGTCATCGGTTTCGTCGGAGGGGTGTTCCGGTGGCTGCTCGAAGCCACGGATTGGCTGCGCATCGAGCTTGTCGAGTGGGCGCACCACCTGCCCAACCCCGGTTGGCTGATCCCCGTCCTCGCTGCGGCGTTGGGTGCCACTCTCGCCGCGCTGGTGGTGCGCTGGGAACCGCTGGCCGCCGGTAGCGGCATCCAGCACGTCGAGGCGGTCTATCGGGGCGAGGCACCGCCACCGAAGATTCGCCTGCTCCCGGCGAAATTCATCGGTGGTCTGCTGGCGATCGGCTCGGGCCTTGTGCTCGGTCGGGAAGGTCCGACGGTCCACATGGGCGCGGCGATCGGAGCCCAGGCCGCCCGCTGGTCGAAGCTCCCGGACGCCGAGGTTCGGATGATGCAGACAGCATTGGGCGGCGCGGGCCTGGCGGTGGCATTCAATGCCCCTATCGGCGGAACACTCTTCACTCTCGAAGAGGTCACGCGGTCGTTCCGGATCAAGACCGTTCTGGCAACCATGTTTTCCGCAGCGGTTGCGGTCGGATGCGCCCGATTGGTGTTGGGTGATCATTCCGAGTTCCAATTGGGGGACATCGCCGAACCGGAACTCGTCTGGCTGCCGCTCTTCATGGTGTTCGGCGTCTTGACCGGCATCCTGGGCGCCGTCTACAACCGGCTGGTGCTCTGGTGTCTCGACCATGTGACCGCGGTGCGCGCGGTTCCCGGGGTGGTCAAGGCCGCCGTCATCGGTGGGCTCATCGGTTGGGTGATGTTCATCTATCCCCGCGCCGGGGGTGGCGGGGAGCAACTCACAGAGCTCATTCTGGCCGGCGAAAAGTTCCTGCTGTCGGTGCTGGTCGGCTACCTGGCGCTGCGGTTCCTTGCCGGCCCGCTGTCCTACTCCGCACCGGTGGTGGGAGGCCTCTTTGCACCGATGCTGGCCATCGGCGCGCTCTCGGGTGCGCTCTTCGTCGGAGTCGTCGATGCGATCTGGCCGGGTGACATCGCTTTTCTGGCCGTCCCGATGGCGATAGTGGGAATGGCTGCGTTCTTCGGAGCCTCCGTGCGCGCACCTCTGACCGGTGTGGTCCTCGTTCTGGAGATGACCGCCTCGACCGCAGCCATCATTCCCATCCTCGCGGCCACCGCTTCAGCGGTACTGTGCGCCCACTTGGTTGGCTCCCGGCCGATTTATGACAGTCTGCGGGAGCGCAGCCTCTCGAAGAGCTGAACAGACCCGGAACGGAAACGCCCCTAGGACGGCCCTAGGAGTGGTTACTTCTTCCGCCGCCGCGGCGGTGGTGGCGGGGTCGCCTTGGTGGTCGGCTCGAACTTGCCGCCCTTTTTCGGGTCATAGGTGCCAGGCTTCGGCTGTGTCATACGGGTGCCTCCCACTCGTGTCACGCGTGGACGTACACCCAAGCTATCGGTCGTGGGGAGAACAGGAAACCCCTACTGTGGTTCGTGACTTGTTGCGATTGGGAGCCGCCGCCCATCATGCTGACCCCATGGCGGTACCGGAAATCCCCTACTGGCACGTATGGCGCGACGGACAGGGCATCAGCCGTCAGCGACGCGCATCATTACGATCTTCCACATTCCACGCCCTCAGCGAAGGGTCAGCGCGACGGTGGCAGTGCGACGGCGGAACCCCCCGCACAGTGATCTTCCTGACGCTGAGTCCTGGTGAAGACAGCAGTTGGCATGAGAATCCGCAGCCCCAATGGATCGTCCCCATCTCAGGCCGATGGTTTGTGGAGACCATGGACGGAATGAGAGTAGAGATGGGGCCGGGCGAGCTTTCCTTCGGTGGCGACCAAGGATGCCAATGGGTAGACGGCAAGCGTGGGC
>JAGQTS010000037.1 GCA_020438895.1 Mycobacterium sp. | reverse complement strand
CGCCGTTACCGCCGTCACCGCCGGCGCCGCCGTTACCGCCGTCACCGCCGTTGCCCCCGCTGCCCCACAGGAAGCTGCCGTTTCCACCGGCGCCACCGTTTCCGCCGATTCCGCCGTCGAGTCCATCGGTTCCGTCGGTGCTGATGATGGCTGCTGGTTCGCCATCGGCACCGTCGATGCCGACAGCGCCGTTGCCCCCGTTACCGCCGTTGCCACCAAAGCCCAGCAGCGACAACTGCCCGACGTTGCCGCCCGCACCGCCGTCGCCGCCCTGCCCCGCGGTTTCACTGGGATCAGCGTCTACTCCGACACCGCCGGCACCACCGTTGCCGATGAACAGCCCGCCCTGACCACCGTCGCCGCCGTCGCGGAAGATGAGATTCCCCGCGCCGCCGTCGCCGCCGTTACCGAACCATCCGGCCGCGCCGCCGTCCCCACCGTTGTAGCCGTTTCCGCCATTGCCGAACAGGCCGGCGTTTCCACCGTCGCATGCCGCGACTGTGCAGGTGGTGCCATCCCAGGAGAAGCCATTACCCCAGATCAACCCGCCATCAGGATGCTCTTCAGTGCCATTGCCGAACAACCCCAGCGGGCCGACCGGGAAGAAGCCCACCGCCGAGCTGGTCGCTGACGCGGAGACGGTGGCTGTCTTGGAGCCGATCTCGCGACGTGCATATGCCGCAGCAGCCCACGTCAGCGGCGCTGCTGCCGGCAGGTCGTTCGACCCGCCTGAGGAACCCGCCGCCTCAGACAGAGTGACAGCCTCACTGATCACCTGGGTGGGGGCGGCCGAATCCGCAGGGCGAACGTTCACCGTCGTGCTCGACCGAGTGGCCGCCGCCGAACCGGGGACACCTGACCCTCCGCTGGTCGACTTCGTCCCGACGGCCGATCGACCCGTGCCGATCGACCGGGACGACCCTGGACCCGCCTGATCGGCCCCTGCCGATGCGGTGCTCCGGGCGCTTCCCCGCGACCCGGTGCTGGTGGCCGCCTTGGATTGGCCGGAGGAAGCAGTCGACTCTCCCGAAGATTGCCCACTCGCGGAGTCATTGGTTTCCGCCAGGGCGGTCGGCGTGGACGCAATCGCAGCCCCGACGCCGAGGGCCACCGCGAGCGCCCCGACGCGTCCTACGTAACGCACCGCTCGATCGCCGATCGCTGCCTTCTCCGATTGCCGCATACTCACGTTTTCGTTCTCCTTCTTCAAGACTCTTCGGGCGTGTGGGAATTGTTCGAGATAGGTAAGGCCGTCGGCAAAATAACATAAGAAAACTTCTAAAAAGGCGAAAGCGTACGGGAAATTCCCGCGAAAAAGTCAAGCGGGTTGAAGACTGGCGATGGGAAAAGACTCCCCCTTCAGCAGCGCGGTGCAGATTGAATTATTGACTTATCGCGCAATTTCGCGCCTCGCTTCTCGGACGCTTATCGCACACCGACGATCAATGACCGACAAATTAGTGCATATATTTTCGCTAATTCCAGATAATTCGAATGTGTGATCCGAATTAACGATCCGGTCTCCTCAGCGCGCGGTCGCGGCTGTCAAGCACCGCCGTCGATACGGTAGATACGACGCATCCGCGCGAGCTCATGCACAGGCACAAGCACCCGTAAGTGAGAGAGTTTGACTCGTCGCGAATTTATGCCGGCGGATCGCCGGCCGACGGCCCATTCGGCCCTGGTTGACCGATGGCCGGAGATGACACTTCGGCCTGCTTCCCGACGCCGTCACCCTCGGATCCAGGCCGTCGTCTCCTGATCAGCAGTGCGGCGAGTAGGCCGGAGAGGACCACTGCCGCCGCGGTGGCACCGGCAATAACCCACATTCGCGGGAAGGACTTCTCAGGTTTCGCCGGCTCGGCGAGCGTAACCCCGTTCTTCTCCAGGAAGGTGCGCAGTGCAGGCGCACTGGTGATGAAGTTGAAGTTCTGGTCGCTGCCGTTCGAGCCGGTGACCATATAGGAGTTGATTCCCAGCACCTCGCCGGTGTTGTTGTCCACCGTGGGTCCGCCACTCATGCCGCTACCGAGATCGGCATTGATTTCGGTACCCACCACCCCGGTCTTGGACACCTGCTGACTCGACGCCGTCCCGGACTTGAAGCTGGGCTGTTGCAGCCGCGACTGATCGCTGGTGTCTCCGATGTCTCCGGGGAAACCGATCGCCGTCAAAGGAGTGCCGGGTTCGGGGTCCTTGTCGGCGATCACCAACGGCCGGAGCGGTGGCACTCCTGACACCTTGAGCACGGCGTTGTCACCGTCGTCGAAATTCTGGGCGTCCACGACTTGGGCGGTGGTGAACTGGTTGATCACCCGGTTCGGCCCCTCAGGCTGGATGACCTGGACGACGCGAAGAATGGGGCTTTCCGGGTCCTGTCCCTCGACCGGCCATTCGTCGTCATTGGCGGTGTTGGTGACATCGTCTTGTTTGGACGCGTCGAGTTGGCCGTTGCTCACCAGGTCGGCGATCATCTGGCTGCGGATGTCTTGTTTTGTTTCGGAATCGATGTTGACGCAGTGACCCGCGGTCGCAATGAACCCGGCGGGGTCAACGACGAATCCGGTGCAGGTGTAGTCAACCTCGGTGGCATCGGACCACTTCGGCTGTCCATCGTCGGTCTGGGAACCAGGGATCTGGACGTATCCGGTGATGGCGATCGACACGTAGACGATCGAGTCCTTCACCTTCTGGTCGACAGACACCTCACTGTCGGCGTGCCCGACCGGGCTCGGCACGAAAGCGCAGACATTCGCGATTGTGAAGGCCGCCGATCCGGCCAGCAGGCGCTTGATCATCGCTCTCGCATCCCTTACCAGTCAACGCACGGTGTACGACATTCGAAGGTACTGAGGCACGGGCTCGATCAGGTCGGATTCCGGAAAATTACCTCCGCCAAATTTCCGGCGCGGACCGGCCCCCACTGGCCCTCGCGGTCGGCCGTGGCGTGAGCAGCCGGGTTGGCCGGAAGTGCCGTGTTCGACATGCTCGCCCGCGCTGCGGGCGAACCGCCGCTCACCATCGCGGGCGGTGCCATTGCTGCCGCGGCGTCGTGATCCTCAGCTGACGCCGCGTGCAACGCGATCGTGCTGAGCCCGACGATCATCACGATTCGTTTCAACGTCCAATCCGCCATCTCTCAAGCAGGCCGGACGAACCTTGGGCAGACCGGCATGCGGGCTGCGAACTCGCTGCCGATCGCTACCGCCGAAGCCGCGCCGAGGTTCCAACGCCGCCAGTCCTACCCCGCAGGTCGCCGTGGGCGAATTCCGCTTCGGCCCTGGAGGCATCGGTGCGACCGCGATCCGTCGTCAGATCGCGGGGCTCCGCCGCAGGCCCCACCGGACCAGCAGTGGTTCCGCCGGATCGCGCGGCCGCACGGAGCGTGTGACGGTCGGCGCCGACGGGCCCCAGTTCTATCGCACCGCCGGTCGCCGATGCGGACACCGCGACGTCTGCAGTGATGTCCACCCGGCCGTCGGTCACCCTCGGCGAGGGCTCCACGGCGGCTGCGGCCCCGATGTCGGCGCCCGTTGTCCTCCCCGACCCAGTCGCTGCCTGCGCTGCAGCGCCCGGGGCAACACTCGGGAACAACAGAACAGGCAGGGCGATCGGGAACGCCGCCGCCATCATCGCGATGGGCAGATACACAGCCTCGCAGCCCCACGCGCACGGCCCCGGGTTCCTGACCGCGGTGATCAATGAGTACGCGACCAAGAAGGACACCGGGAATGTGAGATAGAAGATCGGGGCGATGAGCAACCCGACGATGGTGGCCGCACTCCGTCCGACCCCGGTCAGGATCGGCTCGAGCCCGCTGACGGGGTCAGCATTGGGGGTCGTCGCATCCGCGGTGCTGACTGCTACGACACCTCCACCCGGTCGGGAGTCCACGCCGTCGCTGCCCACGACAACGCTCGACGTCACCGCCATCAACTGCACCGAATGAATGTCGCCGCGAATTGTGGCGAATCCGTCAAACGCCGGCGGCGGCGTCACACTGCAACTCAGCAGCGCCGTCGTCGCCACCGCGCCCACCATCCTTGAGCACCTCGACATGTACATGAAGAACATCCCCCCAACACCCCTGGACCACGCGGTTGTCGCGTCACCCTGTCGTGACCCTAGCGGCCGGCACCGACAAAGCCGCCGAAGCTCACCACCCAGCCGTGCCGGGGCCACCCTTGAAGGGCCCCACGACCCGACTGGTGATCCACCCGCCGTAAAAGCCGCCGGGTTGCGGCACAACGGTCTCCCCATCGACCGTGCACCGATCCACCTGCCCGGCCATCACGGCCACGGCGTCACGGATCGGTTCGAAGCCGGGCGCGGGATCGGGGTAGCACCATGCAGCCTTCGGCGCCACCGCCGCCCGGGAAACCAGGTCGAAGTACCGGGCACGCCCCTTCCACTCACACCATGACGAACCGGGGGCATCCCGAAGCACGCCCGGACCGAACGCCTCCCGAGGCAGGTAGTACGTGGGCGGATGGCTGGTCTCCAGAACCCGCCAGCCATCGGAGGTGACAGCGATCACCTCGCCACCGAGTTCAACGCAGACCTCACCGTGGAACGGCTCCAGACGCGGCGGCCGGGGATAGTCCCAGACCGATTCCTGGCCTGGTAGCGGTAACTGCCGACGGGGGCGCACAGACACCGACGATACTGACAGGCATGCCGGTATTGCAGGGTCTGCGGCGGACGGTGCTGGGTCTTCTCGCCGTGATGACGCTGACAGTCACCGGGCTGGGCTATTGGGAAACCCACGGCCTGCTCGGGGGTATCACGATCTCCAGTGCGCTGGGGCTGGACTCACCGCGCTCGACCGGCGGCGCGATGAACATCCTGCTGATCGGCTTGGATTCCCGGAAAGACCAGGACGGCAACGACCTGCCCCCGGACATCCTCGACAAACTGCACGCCGGCGACTCCGATTCCGGTGGCTACAACACCAACACCCTGATCCTGGTGCACATCGGCGCCGATAACCGGGCGGTGGCGTTCTCGATCCCGCGTGATGACTATGTCCCGGTGAGCGGGATCGACGGTTATGACTACATCAAGATCAAGGAAGCCTATGGGTTGACCAAGGCTCAGACCGAACTCGAACTCGAACAACAGGGCATCGATAACCCGGCCGAGCTGGAACGCCTCGGCCGCGAGGCCGGCCGCGAGGCCACCCTGAGGGCGGTGCGCAATCTCACCGGCCAACCCATCGACTACTTCGCCGAGGTCAACCTCGCCGGCTTCTATCACCTCGCCGAGAGCCTGGGCGGGGTGGAGGTGTGCTTGAACCATGCCGTCTACGACGAGTATTCCGGCGCGGACTTTCCCGCCGGGCACCAGCGTCTCGACGCCGCACAGGCGCTGGCCTTCGTTAGGCAGCGTCACGGTCTGGAAAACGGTGACCTCGACCGTACCCACCGCCAGCAGGCCTTTCTGGCGGGAATCATGCATCAGTTGCAGCAGTCCGGCGTGTTCGGCAACCTTGACGATTTCCGGGAGCTGATGGACGTCGCCCGTGAGGACGTCGTGCTGTCCCAAGGTTGGGGCGAACCGCAGTTCCGTCGGATGGCGGCACTGGCCGGCGGCGACGTGGAGTTCCGGACCCTGCCGGTGCTGCGCTACGAGAACATCGACGGCCAAGACGTCAATATCGTCGACCCCGCCGCCATCCGCTCGGAAATCTCGGCCGCTATTGCCGGATCCGCGGCTCCGACGACCACCGAAGCGCACTCGCCGGGCGCCGACACCGTCATCGCTGTGGTCAATGGCAGTCAGAGCTACGGATTGGCCAGTCGCACCGCCGATGTGCTCAGCCGGGAGGGCTTCACCATCGGGGAGATCCGCGACCGCAAGGACGGAGAGCCCCCGGGAACGGTCATCAGCTACGGCCCCGGTGGCGGTGCTGACGCGACCACGGTCGCCGACCTATTGGGAGTCGTCACCGCGCCCCAGGAAGACCCCAACCTGGACGACGACCAGATCCGGATCATCCTGGGTGACGGTTTCGACCCGGGCATGGTCGACCTCGGAGGTTTCACACCGGAGAGCGTGGCCGACAGCGCGGTTCCCGGTGCCCTTTCCGGAAGTGACGACACCATCACGCCGATCCCCGATGCGGGTGTGCCGATCGACGGTGGCGGCGTCCCATGCGTGAACTGACGGTCAGACGACGCCGCGCAGTCCGTCGTCGCCGAACACCGGCGCCAACATGGCGGACATGTCCGGCCCCCGCCTCAGTCCGTGTCCACCGTCGACGTTGATGACCTGCCCGGTGATCCAACTCGCGGCGTCACTGAGCAGGAACATCGCCAGATTCGCGATGTCGGTGACCTCGCCGATTCGCGGTAACGGAGTGCACTGCCGGTAGTCCTCCGCTACCTCCGGGCTGTTGAGGATGACCTCGACGAGGTCGGTGCGGGTCAGTCCGGGCCGAATGCCGTTGACCCGCACCCAGGACGGCCCGAGTTCGTCGGCGGCCAGCATCAGCAGGTGATCCAGCGCCGACTTGCTGACGCCGTAGGCGCCGAACCAGCGATGGACGTTGCTGGCCGCGATCGAGGAAATCCCCACGAATGACCCTCCACCCGCCCGGACCATCGTTCGAGCTGAGTGCTTCAGCAGGTACATCGTGCCGTTGACGTTCAGATCCACGGTTCGTCGCCATGCCGCCGAATCGATCTGGGTAATCGGTCCGATGGTCTCCGAACCCCCGGCGCAGTGCACCACGCCGTGCAATCGGCCGTTCCACCCCTCGGCGGCGGCGACGACATCGGCCACCTGGTCCTCGTCGGTGACGTCCGCGGCCCGTGCCAGAACCCGCGCCGGCGAACCGGCTCCGATCTGTTCTGCTGCTGCCGACAGGCGGTCGGAGTTGCGGCCGATGATCACCACGTCGGCGCCGGCCCGTACGAGCCCAGCCGCCACACCCTTGCCGATACCGCTACCGCCGCCGGAAACCAGATAGGTCCGGTCGGTGAACGAGAGATGCATGCCGGTATAGAACCACGATCGGCTGCGGGTCGGGACGCCCCGTCACTAGACTGGTGTAACACCACTGGCGCGGGCGGCGAACTACATGACGAACTGCCCTATCGCCCGGCACACCGACACAGAAAGCCTCTCTTATGGCCCTCCACACGTTGGATACATCAGTCACCTCCCGGACGCGGCGTCTGCTGCTCGCCGGGTGCTTCGCCGCGGCGCTCGCGGCTGCTCCTGTGGTGGTTGCAGCAACCTCGGCGCAGACCGCGCCGGCCGGCCCGGCACTGGCAACCTGCCCTCCAGGTGAGACTCTCGACACCGCCAGTGGCGCGTGCAAGCCGAACACCGACAACACCCCGACCACGACGAACCCCCTCAACCCGGAGAGTGCTGCCCTACAGCCGGGAGGGTTGACCAACTCGGAGGCCGGCAACGTCGGATCCCTGCCCGAGGTCAACGGCGTGCCCTGCACGGGGGCTGGCGGCGGCGGCGGCGGCACCGGAAACTGCATCGGCTTGTCGGAGAATCAAGACAATTATGAGGCCCCGCGCGTGTCGGTCAACGGCCAGAGTGTGTCGCCCACCCCATGACACCCGCCTAGGATTGGTGTTGTGATTCCAGCAAGACGGTTCGCAACGGCGGCGTGGGTGGCCGCGGCTATCCTCTCCGCCCCAGTTGCGCACGCACAGCCGTTGCCCAATCCCGATCCCGTGCCCGTACCCGGCGCGGGCGGCGCCGAGTCCGGTGGGAGTTGTATGGCCGGCGAAGTTTATGCGAACGGCGCCTGCGTCTCACAATCGGAATCCTCCGCCGGTGGTGGACAAACCAATATTTCCGCCCCGTCGGTGGGTGCCTCGCAATCGAAGACCACCAACTCCTACGTCGATCCGTTGTACACCGTTCCGAATATCAACGGTGATCCCTGTACGGGCCAGTGGGAGTCCGTGGCGTGCTACGCCATGCACTCCGACGCCGCGCCGGCGGTTCAGCCTCGGTCGACGCTGTCTTCCAGCCCTTGAGCAGCCTTTGCTTTTGTCGCCTAAGGTTGAGGCATGCCCGCGAGACCTGCGCACGACATCGATGAGATCGAACCCCTGACCGACAGCACTGCCCGCCAGGCGCGCCGGGTGGTGGCCGCGTACGCCACCGACGCCGACGAGTGCCGGATGTTCTTATCGATGTTGGGCATCGGGCCGTCCAAACCCGACGCCTAGGGCGCCCCGTGACCAACGGGAACCCCCAAGCCGCTGGTCACCGATATCGGGTGGAGTCCGAGACCGATGCCGGTCTCTCCGATTTCGTCGTGGTGGCCAATCGACTTCCGATCGATATGGAAATCCTGGCCGATGGGTCCATCACCTGGCGGCGCAGCCCCGGCGGATTGGTGACCGCGCTGGAACCCCTGCTCCGAAAGCAGCGGGGAGCATGGATCGGCTGGCCGGGAATCGTCGACGGGCCGGAAGATCCGATCACCGTGGACGGCCTGCAGCTATACCCGGTGCGACTCAGCGCCAAGGACGTCGAGGAATATTACGAAGGATTCTCCAACGCCACACTGTGGCCGCTCTATCACGACGTGATCGTCAAACCCACCTATCACCGTGAATGGTGGGAGCGCTACGTCGATGTCAACCGCCGTTTCACCGAGGCCACCGCCCGAGCAGCCGCGCCCGGCGCGACCGTGTGGGTTCAGGACTATCACCTGCAACTCGTGCCGAAGATGCTGCGAAACCTGCGGCCCGACGTCACTATCGGCTTTTTCCTGCACATCCCCTTCCCGCCGGTAGAACTGTTCATGCAGATGCCGTGGCGAGCCGAGATCATCGACGGTCTGCTGGGTGCCGACCTGGTGGGCTTCCACCTCGCCGGCGGTGCGCAGAATTTCCTGATCCTGTCCCGCCGCCTGAAAGGTGCTGAAACCACCCGGGCCACCGTCGGTGTCCGCTCGAAGTTCGGTGAAGTCACGTTGGGGTCGCGAACGACCAAGGTGGGCGCGTTCCCGATCTCGATCGACTCCACCGAATTGGACCGTCACTCTCGAAGCCGCCCAATTCGGCAGCGGGCCAAGGAGATTCGAGCTGATTTGGGCAACCCACGTAAGGTGTTGCTGGGCGTGGACCGGCTCGACTACACCAAGGGTATCGACGTCCGGCTCCGAGCTTTCGCCGAGCTGCTCGCTGAGGGGCGGATCACCGGGGGCGACGTCGTCCTGCTGCAGTTGGCCACGCCCAGTCGGGAGCGAGTGGACAGCTACCGGATCCTGCGCAACGACGTCGAGCAGCAGGTGGGACACATCAATGGCGAGTACGCCGAAGTGGGCCACCCGGTGGTCCACTACCTGCACCGGCCGGTTCCCCGGGACGAGTTGATCGCGTTCTTCGTGGCCGCCGACGTCATGCTGGTGACCCCATTGCGGGATGGGATGAATCTGGTCGCCAAGGAGTACGTGGCCTGCCACAGCGACCTGCGGGGAGCACTGGTACTCAGTGAGTTCACCGGAGCGGCAGCGGAATTACGGCAGGCGTATCTCACCAACCCGCACGATCTGGAAGGTGTCAAGGACGCCATCGCGGCCGCGTTGAACCAAACCGACGAGGAGGGCCGTAGGCGGATGCGGTCGATGCGCCGCCAAGTGCTCGCTCACGATGTGGATCTCTGGGCGAGGGCGTTCCTGGATGCGCTCGCCAGTACCCGGACCGATGGCGCGGTAACCGACAACGACGGTCGCTAGTCCTGATCACCCATCAGGGCCATCGCACCGAAGGTCCGATCGGGATCCCGGCCCGCGAAGTGGCCGGCCATCGACACGCTCAGTTCCGACGGATCCCAGGCCGGACCGACCGCAGTGAACCGCCGCTCGGCGGTGGGCGCCGCCATCAGGGTGACGGTGGGTCCGTAGACGATGAACACCTGGCCATTGACATCGGCCGAGGCCGGTGCGGCCAGAAAACGTACGAGACTGACGACATGTTCGGGGGACAGCGGGTCCACCTCCCCTGCCCCCAATTCGGGGGCGGCACCGAACGCGCCGGTGGTCATCGCGGTCCGGGCACGCGGGCAGATGGCGTTGGCCCGCACCCCATAACGCTCCAGACCGCGCGCGGCGCTCAGCGTCAGCGCGGTGATCGCGGCCTTGGCCGCGCCGTAGTTGGCCTGGCCTACGGGACCGACCAACCCGGCTTCCGAGGACGTGTTGACGATCCGTCCGTACACCGTGCCGTCGGTCTTCGCCTTGTCCCGCCAGTAGGTCGCAGCGTTGCGGGTCAACAGGAAGTGGCCCCGCAGATGGACGGCGATCACCTGATCCCAGTCTTCGTCGGACATGTTGAACAGCATTCGGTCGCGGGTGATGCCCGCATTGTTGACCACGACATGTAACCCACCGAGGCGCTCGGCGCAGGCGACCATCTCGTCGGCGGTGGAGCGCAGGCTGACGTCCCCGGGAACTGCGACGGCCGTCGCCCCTGCCGCCCTGATCTCGTCGAGCACATCGGAGGTCTCCAGCGCCTGCGCAATATCGTTGACGACGACCGCCGCACCGGATCGGGCCAGCCCGATCGCCTCGGCGCGGCCGAGTCCGGCGGCGGCCCCGGTCACCACCGCGATGCGTCCGGACAGATCGAGATCCGGCGCCGGGGAGTCAGCGGACATGTGTGAATACCTCTAGTCGCGACGACTCAGCGCAGCACGCGGGCATTCGGCGATGGCTTGCTCGGCCAACGCCTCCGCTTCCGCCGGGATGGGATTCCCGGTGACAACCACGTAGTCGTCCTCATCGAGTTCGAACAGGTGGGGAGCTATTCCCACGCAGACGGCGTTACCCTCACAACGATCCCGGTCCACTACGACACGCATGGCTGCTCCTTCACGTCCCTTTCCGGCTCACGATACGACCCCGCATCACGATACGACCTCGACGCTCAACCGCTGGTCCCATCCCAAGCTGGATTCCCCGACTAGAACCTGTTACAAAAAAGGTGTCGGCGGGCCGCTCACGCGGCCGACACCACGTGTGCCGACACCATCGGAAGAGGTCGCAGGCGATGCGCATCAGCTACACCCCGGAGCAGGAGGCACTGCGCCGCGAACTGCGGGCGTACTTCGACACCCTGCTGACCCCCGAACGCCGTGCGGCGTTGATGTCGACCACCGGCGAGTACGGCAGCGGCGACGTCTACCGGGAGACCGTCGCACAGATGGGCCGCGACGGGTGGCTGGCGCTCGGATGGCCGGAGGAGTACGGCGGTCAGGCCCGGCCGGCCATGGATCAACTGATCTTCACCGACGAAGCTGCCGTCGCCGGCGCGCCGGTTCCGTTCCTGACCATCAACAGCGTGGCTCCGACCATCATGGCTTTCGGAACCGATGAGCAGAAACAGACTTACCTGCCCGGAATAGCGGCCGGCGACATCCACTTCGCGATCGGCTACTCCGAACCCGAAGCGGGCACCGACCTGGCCAATCTTCGCACCTCAGCGATCCGGGACGGGGACGACTACATCATCAACGGCCAGAAGATGTGGACCAGTCTGATCCAGTACGCGGACTACATCTGGTTGGCGGTACGCACCAACCCGGGTGCCGACGGGGTGACCAGGAAGCACCGCGGCATCTCGGTGTTGGTGGTGCCGACCACCGCAGACGGCTTCTCCTGGACGCCGGTGCACACCATGGCCGGCCCGAGTACGAGCGCGACGTACTACCAGGACGTGCGGGTGCCGGTCGGCAACCGCATCGGCGAGGAGAACGCCGGTTGGAAGCTGGTCACCAATCAACTCAACCACGAACGCGTCGCCCTGGTCTCCGCCCAACCGATCTTCACCGCCCTGAATCAGGTCCGCGCGTGGGCACAGCACACCAAGAACGGCCGCGGTGAACGGCTGATCGATTCCGAGTGGGTGCAACTGAACCTGGCTCGGGTGCACGCCAAGGCGGAGTACCTGAAATTGATCAACTGGGAACTTGCCTCCGCTCAAGCGGCCACGCCGTCACCCGCCGACGCGTCAGCAGCCAAGGTGTTCGGCACGGAGTTGGCGTGCGAGGCCTACCGCCTGCTGATGGAGATCCTGGGCCCCTCGGCCACGCTGCGGCAGGACTCCCCCGGCGCGTTACTGCGGGGTCGGGTCGAGCGGATGCACCGAGCGGCGCTGATCCTCACCTTCGGCGGGGGTACCAACGAGGTTCAGCGAGACATCATCGGCATGACGGCGCTCGGGCTGCCGCGGAACCGCTGAGCCAGGAGACACCGATGGACTTCATCAGAACCGAAGCAGCACAGGAACTTTCCATTCTCGTCAATACCATCGCCGGATCCATCTGCACCCCAGAGCATCAGCGCTTTCTGGATGGTCTGGATCAGCGCTTCGACGAGACACTCTGGCGCACATTGAGAGACGCCGACATCCTCTCGACGGCCGCCCCGGAGTCCGTCGGCGGGGGCGGCTTCGGTGTCATCGAGCAGGCGGCGATCCTGACCGCTCTGGGCCGCCACCTCGCCGCGGTGCCGTACCTGGAGTCGGTGATGCTGGCAGCGGGGGCGCTGACTCGCAGCGACTCCGATGTGCTGCGCCGGACATGGGCACGGCCTGCGGTCTCGGGCGAGCGGATCCTGACCATCGCACTGGATGGCGAAGTGGGCCAGCCACCCGTGACCGCCACGTCGATCCCGGGGGGCTACCGACTCACCGGCAGTAGAACCCAGGTGCCTTTCGGGCCGGTGGCCGATGCTTTCCTCGTTCCGGCCCTCGTTCCGGCCGAAACCGACACCGGAACGCGGATGGTTCTCGTCAGCGCCGCCGACTCCTGTGTTTCGGTTACACCGCTGCACACCACCGGAAGGACGAGTTCCGGGCACCTCGAGCTCGCCGGTGCCGAGGTCTCGGCCGACCGAGTGCTCGGCGGGGGCGGTCTTGTGTCGTGGCTGACTGACCGCCGTGCCCTGGGCTTGGCCGCATACCAACTCGGCGTTCTCGAACGGGCCCTGGAACTGACCGCCGAGTACGCCCGCGTCCGCCAGCAGTTCGACCGGCCGATCGGCAGCTTCCAGGCGGTCGC
>JAGQTS010000410.1 GCA_020438895.1 Mycobacterium sp. | reverse complement strand
TCGGCGTGGCTTCGGTGATCTTGCCGGTACCCGCCGGGCCCTCGTCGATCACTTCACCGTCTACCGGCGGGTCCGGGATAGCCTCGGCCGGCGCCGGCTCGGGGTCACCTCGCTGGGGTAGCGGCTCGGGGATGCTTACCTCGGGCGTCGGCTGAGGGGTGCGGGGTTCCGGATTCGTCGGACTCCAGGGGGTGGGCGCAGCGGTCCTCGCCGCTCGGGAGGGAGCAGGCCGCACTGGTTCACTGGAGGGAGGAGCGGGCGGGACCGCTTCAGCCGTCCGTGACGGTGGGATGCTGCCCGGAGCGGTTTCGACCTGGATGACCGGCGCGATCGAGGCCTCCCGGGGCGCGAACCAGACGATGGTCATGCCGAGGCAAAGTAGAGGAACACCGACCAGAAGCGCCGTCCGCGGCCAAACCCGCGGCGACGGGCCGACATCGGCGGCCGCGCTGGCCATGGCGGAGTCAGCCGCTGTCAGTCGCACACGATTGAGGGTCTGCTCGCGCAGCCGGGCCGGGGCCGGGATGAATATCGGCACACCCCCCAACAATGCGGCCGGGTTGACCTGCCGTCGCTGCTCCTGCTCACAGACATGGCATGACTGGATGTGACGGGCGATGCGCTTACGCATCAGTACGGTGAGCTGCCCGTCCCAACCCTTGACGACAGCGACCAATTCAGGGCAGGCGCTGGCGTTGGCTCGCGCGCGCCGAGCCACCAACAGCGCTCCCAGAGACCGCTCGACGGTCTGGCGCAACCGGAACACCATGGTGTTCGCGCTGGTCAGCGTCACACCGAGAGCCTCCGCAAGTTCAGGACCGTCCAGTTCGTGCCGGTAGTGCAGCTCCAGCAGTTCCCGGTCACGATCGGACAGACCGCCGGCGGCCTCGGAGACGAGGCGGGCCAATTCGCTCTGCCCGGCCATCATGTCCGGGCCCATCTCGTGCGAAGCACTGTCGGGTATCTCATCGGAGCTCTCTTCGCGGTAGCGGTGCCGAAGACGACGCATTGCGTGATGGCGGACGATCGAGTACAACCACGGCCGCAGTTTGTCCGGCTCGCGCAGACGGGTCAGGTCTGTGGCGGCGATGCAGAAGGCGTCGTGCACGCAATCTGCCGCGGCGTCACGGTCCCCGACAATCCCCACGCAGAAGTCGTAGAGGCGGTCGGCGTATCGGTCATAGATTTCTGCGAAAGCTTGGCGATCGCCCTCCGCCGCGGCTTGAGTCAACTCGCCGTCGGTGACCTCACGCCACATCAGGATTGCTCCGGTCATGAGCACTGACCCCCGATCACTACCTGTTCCGTCACCAAACCAGCGTGGTGAATTGAGGGCCGGTGTTGGGGCAGCTCACCTTGATGTCCCAGGTTGAGCCGGTCGGATAGCTCGGGAACCAGAGCCTGGCCGAATTGCTCTCGGGCAGGTAGAACGGGACGTTGATGGCCGGCAAGGGCTTGCCGATCGGGTTGCCCCGCACTGTCGAGGTGTAGGTGCACCAACCCGATGGTGCAGCTGCGGGATCGGCGGCCGGAGCCCAGATCAAGACATCGACCCCGCCGGGTGCTGATCGCGCTGAGGCCACAATGTCGTCGGCCCTGGCGCTACCGGCGCCAAGAAAGAGCGCTGCTGGTGCCGCCGCGGCGACTGCCATCGCAGAGAGCTTGGTGAGGAATGACGTGGTGGCCATGATGCTTTCCCTTCTGTCGTCGCAGCCCCGTCGGGCCGCCTACACAGGTAGGTGCAGCCGCCCGGGACGGATCGCACACTTTTTCTGAATGATTTTTCGGCGGGCCGGGAAACGCCCCCAATGGCCAGAAGGACGGCCCAAGCCGCCCGGAGGTGTGCTTGAGTTGGATCCGTTCGCAGATGGGAATGGCCAGCCGCTCGCGGAGTGGTCCATAACCCGGAGGTGCCGATGCGGTGGTATCGCCGAAAAGCGGTGTGGCTAATCGACTGTGGAGTCGTGGCCTTAACGGTATTCGGGGTGCTGTGGCCACTGTTCTTCGCAGGGGATTCCGGTGGCGGTCCCGCCAGCGATCCGGTCAGCATCACGAACTACCGCGCCGATTACATCGTCGACGCCCAGGGCCAGCTCACCGCCACCGAAACCATCACCGCGAGGTTTC
>JAGQTS010000409.1 GCA_020438895.1 Mycobacterium sp. | reverse complement strand
CAGATGCTCGGCTCGGCCAACATCTCGGGAAGCCCGGCGATGCACTTCATGACCGGAAACCTGTCGTTCCAGATCGAGCATCATCTCTACCCTGACCTGCCCAGCAACCGCTACCAGGAGATCGCACCCAAGGTGCAGGAGGTGTTCGAACGCTACGGCCTGACGTACACCTCCGGCAGCCTGCCCCGCCAGGTCGCCTCGGCGTGGGCGAAGATCATCCGGCTCTCGCTACCCAACGCCCCGGTCTCGGACATCGAGTCGCCGACGTCTACTGACCGGCGTTGCGAACCAGTTCAATCGCGTACTGGGTGACGAACTGCCCCGCCGGCGGCTGCCCGCGGTTGCAACTGCCGTCGGACTCGCCGACACGTTTCACCCAGAGGTAGGCGTCGGCATGGGCCCCGGCGGTGTCGGTGGTGGGCGGGACGCCCAATGCCCGTCCGGCGGGGTTGCACCAACTCAGCGGTGAGTCCTCGATGGGACCGGCACCGTTGCGGGAGGTGTCGATCACGTAGTGCGACCCTCCCGTCATCGCCGATACCGCTTCGCCGAAAGCGATCTGCTCCTCGGTCGTGTAGTAGTTCGTGATGTTGAGGCTGAAGCCCCGCACACGATCGACACCGACCTCATTCAGGCCAGCGGCGAGCTTCTCGGCGCTGATCCACCGGGAATGTCCGCCATCGATGTACACCACCGCCGCCGGGTCACGGGACAACGCGCCGGCGGCATAGCTCAGCAGGGCGAAACGCTCGGCTCGCTGGTCGGGCGACAAGCAGTCGGCCATCGCGATCGCATCGGGTTCGAGGATGATCGTGGCCGGCAGCGATCCCAGGCCGGAGGCGATCGCGTCGATCCACTGCCGGTAGCCCGCACCGGAGGCGAACCCGCCCGCGGCGAAGCTTCCGCAGTCGCGGTTGGGGATCGCGTACAGCGCCAGTACCGGCATGGCGCCCGCCGCCTGTGCCGCACCGGCGTACCGCGACACCGTGCCGGCGACGGTACTGGCCGGGAACGCCTGATCGAGCCAGTACGCCTGCGGGGTGTTCGCGATCGCGGTCAGTTCCGGGCTCGGCGGGTTGGCGTTCTTCGCAGCGCGCATCGCCGCCGAGATGGGATCGACGTAGAAGGGCCTCCCGGCCAGCGGGTTCGAGTCATCGGTCAGCCGAACCTGCAGGGCACGCTCGTCATGAATCGGGCCGATCAGGGCACCGATGCAGGCGATGACGGCCACCAGCGAGAACGGGCGCACCCAGCGGGCCAGAGCGCCGACGGTTGAGGTAAGCACCCTCAGAAAGTAACGCCGGTCACGGTTCAGCGCCAATTGTCCAGAGATCTTGACAAACGCGAACTGAGTGGTTCGCGAGGCGCGGAGGCTACGGTGACGGGAGCGCCGGCCCCGGTGTCACGTACTCATACCCAGGTGGCGGTGGGCCATCGAGGGGGTAATAGCCGGGCGGCAGAGTCGGGTGTCCCGGTGCAGTTCCGGGATCTACGGCACCCGCCGCGGGAGCGCCGCCCGGCGGGAGGGGCGCAGCACCGGGAACGCCCGCCGGCCCCGGATCCGCGCCCATGATCTCGTCGGGAACGAATGTGGGGTTCTGCACCTGATCCCACAGATCTTTGAGCGTCCCGAGAATGCCGCCACCGTACTTCCCAGATCCGTACGCCGGATTCTGAATCTCCGGGACGCCCCCCTCGCTGAGGACCGGCGCGGGCGGGGCGGCGGCCGGGTCGGCAAGCGGCACGGTCTGCTGCCTGGGAGTCATCGCCGCACCGTTGGCAACCGGCGCCACCGGATACGTGACCACCGGCGGCGGCGGGGCTGGAACCACGAAGGGGTCGACCGGATCGGCCCCCGCGGGCCCGGCGCAGGCGAGCAGAGCACCGGCAGTCGCAGTGCCGGACAGAGCAGCCAGCACTCGTCCGCGGTAGTTCATGCTGGACGACTTTACGGGCCACCGCCCGGACCGCGCCATACGCGGTTCGTGCCGGGCCGGCTCCGGGCATTACTGTGCTTTGGTGACCGCAGCATCAGAAGCACCGGCGCTGGAATCCCGGGTCGGGCATTACTACCGGATGGACGGCACCTACCTCGTCGGGCGGGAGAAGGTGCGCGAGTACGCCCGCGCCGTGCAGGACTACCACCCCGCGCACTGGGACGTCGCCGCCGCCTCGGCGCTGGGCTATTCGGGCCTGGTCGCGCCGCTGACGTTCACGTCGACGCCGGGAATGTCGTGCAACCGCCGGATGTTCGAGTCGGTCGTGGTCGGTTACGACACCTATGTGCAGACCGAGGAGGTCTTCGAGCAGCACCGTCCGATCGTCGCCGGCGACGAACTGACCATCGATGTCGAGTTGACCTCCGTACGCCGGATAGCCGGCCGCGATCTGATCACGGTGACCAACACCTTCACCGACACCAACGGCGAACGGGTTCACACGCTGCACACCACCGTCGTCGGAGTGACCGGGGAGGACATCAACCCGGAGGTCAAGGCCGCGGTCCAGAAGGCGATGATGCACGACGTCG
>JAGQTS010000408.1:1684-3567 GCA_020438895.1 Mycobacterium sp. | reverse complement strand
GCGGCGACGGCGGCAACGGTGGCGCGGCCACCGGGATGGGCAGCGGGGGTGCCGGTGGCCGGGGCGGCATGGCCGGATCCATGATCATGATCGGCGAGGTCATGGGACTGCCCACCAGCCTCTACGGCAACGGTGGCAACGGCGGCGCCGGTGGTGACGCCGTCATGGGTACCGCTGGTGCTGGCGGCGGCGGCGGAATGGCGGCCATCATCGGTAACGGTGGCAGCGGCGGTGCCGGCGGTGCGATTGTCGGGATGGGCGGTGGTACCGCCGGCCGAGGCGGCAACGGCGGTATGGCCGGCTGGTTGACCGGCCTCGGCGGCGACGGTGGGAACGGCGGCAACGTCAACGGTGTGAACGGGGGGACCGCCGGTGCCGGTGGTAATGGTGCGATGGGCATGTTGCTCGTCAGCCCGGGCGGCAATGGCGGTGACGGGGGAAGCTTTGGTGAGGCTGTCACCGGTGACGTCACCGGTGGCGCCGGCGGAAGGGGTGGCTCGGGTGCCTGGTTCATCATCGGGTCAGCCGGCAGCGGCGGTGACGGCGGCGCCGGCACCGGCATGGGGAACGGCGGTGCGGGCGGCGATGGCGGCAACGGTGTCGGATTCACTGACGGTGGCAGCGGTGGAAACGGCGGTGCCGCGACCATGGGCACCGGCGGGGTCGGCGGACGTGGCGGGGCCTCCGGAATCATCGGGAATGCCGGTGCGGGTGGCAACGGCGGAGCATCGGCCGACGGCGCCGGCGGTGGCGGTGGCCGCGGAGGTGATTCGGTCTTCATGGGCAATGCCGGTGGTGGCGGGGTTGGAGGAGCCTCGACCGCGGGCGCCGGCGGCGCCGGCGGTAACGGCGGAAACGCCACTCCGATCATGGGTAATGGCGGTGACGGCGGAAACGGTGGGACCGGAATGACCACCGGTTGCGGTGGTGCCGGCGGGATGGGCGGAATGTTCGCCAGCACGATGGGAATGAGTGGAACCCCAAGTTGCGGGGGAGGCATGGGCGGCGGTATGCACGGCGGTATGCACGGTATGTGACGCGTCGGTTCCCGGCCGGCGGGAACAGCATCTGGGATGAAGATGGGAGCAGGACATGGATCTGGCCGCTATGGTCGGCATGCCCGGCGAGGCGCTGAGGGTGCCGCGGCCGGTCTGGAGGGACAATCTCACCAGTGCCTTGCGCTCGGCGTTTGCTTATCACCACGACAACAACGCCTTCTATCGCGCCCAGTGCGGAGCAGCGTCCCCGGCGGACGTCGATGACTACGACGACCTGCACAAGATTGCACTGCTGCCGGTCGGCATGTTCAAGCAGGCGGGTTCACATGTCCTGCTCACCGGGGGCCTCGCCGACATCGAGACGGAGATTCGTTCAACCGGCACAGGCGGTGTGCCCTCGGTGGCGCGCCGCGACGCGTTGACGACCACCCGCGCCTCGATCGGGATTCTCGGCGGCTATCGGGACTTTTTCGGCATATCCAAGGGCGCGGGGTTGTTTCTGTGTCCCTCGACAGCCGAGGTTCCCGAGATGGGGATGGTCAAGGTGTTCAACCTGATCACCGCCATGTTGGACGATCACCGCTACCTGGTCCGCGACTATTCCTTCGACCCGCAGGAGGCGCTGGCTTATCTGCGGCTTTGGGAGGGCACGATGACACGGCACATCGTCGGGCCGCCGTTCATCGTCGCCAGATTCATGCGCTACCTGGAACTGGAGTCGATTCCGTTGAGCCTCGATGAGGAGTCGATGATCATCATGCTGGGCGGCTGGAAGCAATACACCGGTAGGTCGATCAGCCGGGATGAGTTCAACGACAAGGCGGAACGCTTCCTCGGTGTGCAACGGTCCCGAATCCGGGACATGTACGGGATGATCGAGTCGAA
>JAGQTS010000408.1:0-1602 GCA_020438895.1 Mycobacterium sp. | reverse complement strand
CGGTCGAACTCCCGCCCGGAAAGACCGGTGGCATCGCCATTCTGGATGCACTCAACACCGCGTATCCCGGTTTCCTGCTCTCCGACGATGTGGGTGAGGTCGACGAAAGCGACTGCCCCTGTGGCCGTACCGGTCAGACGGTGCGCTTCCGACGGCGCCGGCAGGGAGCCGAATTGGGTTGTTGTGCCGTCAGTATCGAGAAGTACCTCGACTCCAACACGATCGTCGCGGAGTGTGAACTCGCGGACGCGCCGGTGGGTGGCTGACGATGCCGCGGTTCAGCCCCGAGGTGATCGATCACTTCACCAACCCCCGCAACTGCGGCCGGGTGTCGTCCCCGGACATCGCGGCGTTCGTCGGTAACCCGGTGTGCGGGGACCAGATCCTGCTCACCGCGCGCGTCCGGGATGGGGCGATCAGCGAGATCGCCTTCGAGGCGTTCGGGTGTTCGGCGTCATTGGCCATCGCGTCGATCCTGACCGAGCGCCTCAGCGGTATGACGATCGCCGATATCGAAGGTCTGGACCAGAACCTGGTGCAGACCTGGTCGGGTGGGCTGACACCTGACCAGCGGCATGTCGCGACACTCGGTGCTGACGTGGCCCGTCGTCTTGCTGAGAACCACCGCGGCGGGATTGTCGACGAGTCACCGGTCGTCGCGGGCTGACGTGTACCTGGATTACGCCGCGACCGCCCCGCTGCACCCCGCAGCGGCCACCGCGGTACAGCAGGGTCAGTTGCTGTACGGCAATCCGTCCAGTGGCCACGAGGCTGGACGGATTGCCGCTGATGCGCTTGCCCGTGCCCGAACGTCGGTTGCCCGACTCCTCGGCGTGACTCCTCCCGAAGTGATATTCACCTCTGGCGGAAGCGAATCCGATGCGCTGGCGCTGTGGGGTACGTTCGCCCCCCGCGGATTCACCGGACACTTGCTGACCACCTCGATCGAACACTCAGCGGTCCTGGAGAACGCCCGTGCGCTGGGCGAACTCGGGGTCGACGTCACGTTCGTCGACCCGCGGTCGTCCGGTCATGTCGACACCGGCGACATCAGGGCCGCGATGCGGCCCGACACCGTACTGGTCTCGGTGATGCACGCCAACAATGAGACGGGCGCCATTCAGCCGATCGAACAGATCGCCGAGCTGACCCGTCCGAACGGGGTCGCGCTGCACACCGATGCCGTGCACACTGCGGGCAAGCTCGGTATCGGGGCACTGGGGGCGACCCTCATCTCGGTGTCGGCGCACAAGTTCGGCGGCCCCCGCGGAATCGGTGCTCTGGCGGTCCGGGAGGGACACCGGCTGGCCCCTCTTGTCCGGGGAGGATCTCAGGAAGGCGGTCGGCGCGCCGGGACCGAGAATGTGGCCGGCGCGCTCGGGATGGCCGCTGCCGCCGACATCTGTGTGGAGCGGATGACAGCGGACTACCGGCGGCGGGCAGGCGCAGTTCGCAGGCGGTTGATTGCCGGTCTGGCCAGGGTCGGAGGCGTCGAGGTCAACGCCTCAGAACCAGTGATAGAGGAAACCGTCAGTATTCGCTTCTCCGGGATTCGGGGAGACACCCTCGCCGACGTCCTCGATCTGCACGGCATCTACGTCT
>JAGQTS010000036.1 GCA_020438895.1 Mycobacterium sp. | reverse complement strand
CACGACCGCTGGTTCCTGGACCGCACCTGCACCCACATCCTGGCCTGGGAAGGTGACGCATCGAATGAGGCCACGTGGTTCTGGTTCGAGGGCAATTTCGGTGCTTACGAGCAGAACAAGGTGGAGCGACTCGGCGCCGAAGCGGCGCGTCCGCACAGAGTGACCCACCGTCGGCTCACCCGGGACTAATGTCGCACGGGTGACGGTCTCCGAGCGGTTGGCCCACCGACGCAGTGCCGGCGAGACGCTGGTCGAAGTTGACGAGGACTCATCGGGTCCGGTTCTGCGGGTGGTTACCGACCAGGCAAGCGCGCTGGTGGATTCGATTACGGTGCTGCTGCACCGTCTTGGTGTCGGCTACCTGTCGATGACGCATTCGTCGCCCCTGGTGACGCGTGACGCCGATGGTGTGCTGACCGGACTCGACGGAGGCGGGCCGGCGATCCCCGAGTCCTGGATCACAGCCGACCTGGCGCCCCCGGTCAACTGGCGGGCTCTGGCCGAGGCGGTACGCCTGCTGCCCATGGTGGTTGCCGACGCCCGCCAGGTGGCCGCGGATTCCTCGGCGCTCACGCAATCGATGCGTGACGTGGCCGATGCGATGGATGCCGACTCCGGTGCCCGTTTCCCGGGACCGGACCGCACTGACGTGGCCGGCGTGCTGCGCTGGCTACTCGACGGGAACTTTGTCGTGCTCGGCTTTCTGCGCTGCACGGTAGGTGGGGGACAAGCACTGGCCGACGAGTCCAGCCGCCTGGGCGTGGCCCGTCTGCGCACTGAGGTGCTACCTCAATTGAGCACTCCCGACGAACTGTTGGTGCTGGCTCAGGCCACGATGCCCAGCTTCCTGCGCTACGGTGCCTATCCCTACATCGTGGTGGTGCGCGAGCGAGGCGGCCCGGGGGAGGCTCCCGCCATCGAGCATCGCTTCGTCGGCCTGTTCACCGCCGCGGCGCGCAACGCCAACGTGCTGGAGATCCCACTGGCGGCCCGTCGCGTGCAGCAGGCACTGACCCAAGCGGACGCAGATCCGGCCCATCCGGGTCAACTGCTGCTCGAGGTGTTCCAGACCATCCCACGCCCGGAACTGTTCGCCCTCGATCCCGCGAAGTTGTTGGAGATGGCGCAGGAGGTGATCGAACTTGGATCGCGTCGGCGTGCGCTGCTGTTCCTGCGGGCGGACCGACTCGGCCACTTCGTTTCCTGTCTGGTTTACCTGCCCCGGGATCGCTACACCACGGCGGTCCGGCTTGCGATGCAGGAGATCCTGACTCGTGAGTTCGGCGGCGAAGGGATCGACTACACCGCGCGGGTCAGTGAGTCGCCCTGGGCGGTTGTCCATTTCACCGTCCGACTGCCCGACTCCCGAGCCCCCTTGCCGATCGACACCAGCGAGGGCAACCGGGTCCGCATCCAGGAACTTCTGACCGCGGCCGCGCGAACCTGGGCCGACCGACTATTGGGCTCGGTGGCCGACGGCGCGATCGACCGGGTCGTCGCCGAGCACTACGCCGAGGCATTGTCGGAGGAGTTCAAGCAGGCCGTCACTCCGGATGAGGCCATCAACGACATCGGTTTCATCGAGTCGGTGGCCCCCGACGGGGTCCGCCTGCAACTCGAACCCGCCCCCGCCGACCGCGAAGCCTTTCTCACCTGGTACCTCGGCGGCTCTTCCGCCTCGTTGAGCCGGCTGTTACCGGTGCTGCAGAGCATGGGCGTGGAGGTGCTCGAAGAGCGCCCGTTCACCGTGACCCGCCCGGACGGGCTGGACGTGTGGATCTACCAATTCGTCATCAAGATGGACGAGACCATGCCGGCCGCCACCGCGCAGACCTGGGATGAGATGGCGGAGCGCTTCGCCGACGCCGTCACGGCAGTCTGGCAGGGACGTGCCGAGGTCGACGGTTTCAACGAACTCGTGCTGCGAGCCGGGCTGGCCTGCGACCAGGTGGTCGTTCTGCGTGCCTACGCGAAGTACCTGCGACAGGCGGGCTTTCCCTACAGCCAGGCCCACATCGAAGACGTTCTGAACGCCAACCCGCGAACGGCGGCCTCGTTGGTGGCGCTCTTTGAAGCGGTCTTCGATCCGGACTCCGTCCTCAACGGTCGCGATGCCAAGTCGGCGGCGTGGGCGGTGTCCGCCGATATCGACGCGCTGACCAGTCTCGACACCGACCGGGTATTGCGGGCCTTCGCCGCGATGATCGAGGCGACCCTGCGCACCAACTACTTCGTCACCGACCCCGGCTCGGCGCGGGTCCGGAACACGCTGGCGTTCAAGCTCAATCCGGAGCTGATCGATGAATTGCCGCTGCCCCGGCCGAAGTTCGAGATCTTCGTCTACTCCCCTCGGGTCGAGGGGGTGCACCTACGTTTCGGCTACGTCGCGCGCGGTGGGTTGCGCTGGTCGGACCGACGCGAGGACTTCCGTACCGAGGTCCTCGGTCTGGTCAAGGCCCAGGCGGTCAAGAACGCGGTGATCGTGCCGGTCGGCGCCAAGGGTGGTTTTGTCGTCAAGCAGACCGCCGCCGACCACCGTGCCGAGGGTGTCGAGTGTTACCGGTTGTTCGTCGGCAGCCTGCTTGACGTCACCGACAATGTGGACCGGACAACCGGGCGGGTGGTGCCCCCGGCGCGGGTCGTGCGCCGTGACGGTGACGATGCCTACCTGGTGGTGGCGGCCGACAAGGGGACGGCCAGCTTCTCCGATATCGCCAACGAGGTCGCTATTTCCCGAGGTTTCTGGCTGGGTGATGCGTTCGCCTCCGGCGGTTCGGTGGGCTACGACCACAAGGCGATGGGCATCACGGCCAAGGGTGCCTGGGAGTCGGTGCGCCGACACTTCCGGGAGATGGGTGTCGATACCCAAAGTGAGGACTTCACCGTCGTCGGCGTCGGAGACATGAGTGGCGACGTATTCGGTAACGGCATGCTGCTGTCCGAGCACATCCGGCTCATCGCGGCCTTCGACCACCGGCACATTTTCATCGATCCCGACCCGGACGCCGCCCGCTCGTTCGTGGAGCGTCGGCGGTTGTTCGAGCTGCCGCGATCCAGTTGGGAGGACTACGACCCGACACTGATCAGCGCCGGCGGGGGGGTATTCAGCAGACAACAGAAGGCCATCCCGATCACCGAGCCCATGCGCCGGGCGCTGGGACTCGAGGAGGGCGGTGCGGAGATGACCCCGCCCGCGCTGATCCGGGCGATCCTGCGGGCGCCGGTCGATCTGCTGTTCAACGGCGGGATCGGCACGTATGTGAAGGCCGAGACCGAGTCCGACGCCGCCGTCGGGGACCGCGCCAACGACACCGTACGGGTCACCGCGAATCAGATGCGGGCCAAGGTGATCGGGGAGGGTGGCAATCTCGGTGTCACCGCCTTGGGCCGTGTGGAGTTCGACCTGTGCGGCGGCCGGATCAACACCGACGCCCTGGACAATTCCGCGGGGGTGGACTGTTCCGACCACGAGGTGAACATCAAGATCCTCATCGACTCGCTGGTGCAATCCGGCCGGGTGGACCCCGGTGAGCGCACGGCGCTGCTGGCGTCGATGACCGATGAGGTCTCCCGACTGGTGTTGACCGACAACAGCGACCAGAACGATCTGATGGGCACCAGTCGCGCGAACGCCGCAGCACTGCTCAACGTGCACGCCCGGCAGATCCGCCAACTCGAGGAGCACCGGGGGCTGAACCGCGCACTCGAGGCCCTGCCCGCCGACAAGGAGATCTGGCGCCGCGAAGAGACCGGGCTGGGCCTGACCTCGCCGGAATTGGCAACCCTGATGGCGCATGTGAAGCTGGCGCTCAAGGACGACGTACTCGCAGGCGACCTGCCCGACCAGGAGGTGTTCGCCGGACGGTTGCCGCACTACTTTCCGGCGCAACTGGCCACCGACTTCGGCGACGAGATCAGACACCACCAGCTGCGGCGGGAAATCGTCACCACCATGCTGGTCAACAGCGTGGTCGACGTCGGCGGCATCACGTTCGCCTACCGCGTCACCGAGGACGCCGGTGTGGGGTCAGTCGATGCTGTTCGCGCGTTCGCGGCCGCCGACGCCATATTCGACATTGAATCGACGTGGCGACGAATCCGGGCCGCCGGTGCCCTCGGGGTACCCGTCGCCGTCACCGACCGGATGACGCTCGACTTACGGCGACTGCTGGACCGAGCGGCACGCTGGCTGCTGAATTTCCGCCCCCAGCCGCTGGCGGTGGGTGCGGAGATCAGCCGATTCGGCGCCTCGGTCGAGGAAATGGTGCCCCGGATGTCGCAGTGGCTGCGAGGCGATGATCGCGCCATCGTGGAGAAGGAGGCCGGCGAGTTCGCCGCCGACGGCGTGCCCGCGGATCTGGCCTACACGGTGGCAGCCGGCTTGTACTACTACAGCCTGCTCGACGTGATCGACATTGCCGACGTCACTGAACGCGACCCTGCCGAGGTGGCCGACACCTACTTCGCTCTGATGGACTATCTGGGCACCGACGGCCTACTCACCGCCGTATCGGGACTGCCGCGCGACGACCGGTGGCACGCGTTGGCCCGGTTGGCTGTGCGTGATGACATCTACGGGTCACTGCGGTCGCTGTGTTTCGATGTGCTGGCGGTCGGTGAGCCCGGCGAGACGGGCCCGCAGAAGATCGCCGAGTGGGAGCACGGGAACGGTTCACGAGTGCAGCGGGCACGCCGGACGTTGGCCGAGATCTACCAAGGCGATGCCCGCGACCTGGCCACGCTGTCGGTGGCGGCGCGGCAGATCCGGAGCATGACCAGGGCGACCGGCGAGGCGGCCGGCACCCAGTCGGGGAGCCGCGCGAGTGGCTGAGACCTTCACCACCGGCGTGCATGTGCGTTGGTCCGATATCGACATGTACCAGCACATCAACCA
>JAGQTS010000407.1 GCA_020438895.1 Mycobacterium sp. | reverse complement strand
CGTCACCCATGAGTGGGACGCTACGCGGCGACTCCGACGCACGCGCAGAACCCGCCCCGGCCGACGGTGCGGTTTCAGCCGAGACACGCTGGGATCGCCGAATGAGGACGCACAATCACCAGGTGCGGGCGCATCCGCGAGCGATCAGCGCGCTGCCCACCCGCTCCAGAAACCTCCGTGGCGCGTTGTGCAGCATCCCGCTGGTAAGCCGGATGTCCGTCCAGCCCAATTCGGGCAACATCGCGTAGCGCTCGATGTCCCGGCTGCGCTGCCGCGGGTCCGTCCAGTGGTGAGCGCCCTCGAAATCCACTCCGACCCGCCACTGCCTCCAGCCCATGTCGAGCCGAGCCACCACGACGCCATGGCGATCACGCACCTGAACCTGCGTCTGCGGCCGGGGAAAACCATTCTGCACCAGCAGCATCCGGGTCATTGACTCGTACGGCGATTCAGCCCCACCGTCGGCCAGCGATAGCGCGTCGTTGAGGGTGCGCAAGCCCCGAGCGCCCGGGTGCGCGGCTGCCACCGCGGCGATCTGCTCGACCGTGATGCCTGTGGCGTTCATCAGGGCGTCAATCCGCGGAACAGCTTCGGCCACCGTCAGCCATCGCCCAAGGTCGAACGCTGTCCTCGCGACAGTGGTGACAGGCATGCCGTCGACCCGGTCAGACTCGCCTTCGAGCAACCGGCCGCCGCGGACGATGGCGTGCGGCGGCGGTCGCCGGTTGTCGTGTATGAGTTCGGCCGGCCTCTCGGCTTCAACCCAGCGCGCGCCATGGAGGGCGGAGGCCGACAGCCCGGCCAATACACCTCGGCGTCGTGACCACAGCCAGGCTGCCCGGGCCCTATGGACGGGAGTGAGGTCTGCACCACGCGGTACCCAAACCCCGGGGTAGACGGCCTGGTGGAATCGGCGCAGTTCGCGGAATGTCAGTGTGCCCGCTTCGAGAGCTTCGGCGGCGATGAAAGGCCAAGCGATCGCGTGCATGGTGGCACGGTGCCAGCACCGCCGAGGTCGCCGTTACCAGCATCCACAGCCGGGCTGCCCGAACGTGCGAAGGCATACGGGCGCGACGGCGTGCCGGGGATGAAACCGCACCCAAGCGGCAGACGAGTGGGAGCAGGCGATCGGGAGACACGAAAAGGCCCGACTCGCCAAGCGAGCCGGGCCTTTTCGTGCCAGGACTTCTAGAAGTCCATACCGCCCATGCCAC